>JAHKLQ010000049.1 GCA_020854975.1 Methanobacterium sp. | reverse complement strand
GTTTTGGAACTAACTCCAGAATAAGTGCTTTTATGGCTTCATTCCATGCTAATGCTGCAATCAATCCAAACGCAGTGGTTAATAAGGTTGCAATGGTCTGAAGTACTTGTCCTTTAACTTCTTCTGCCTGTTTTTTCACATAATCCCCTCCATATAAATAAAATTGTTATTACTATTATGATGATAGTAATTTATATAAATTTAAGCATGGAATGGATAATTTGGATGTTGAAACTTGGTTTAAACAGGAATATTATCCTAAACCTGGAACTTTCCCCTATCTGGACAAATAATTATTCAAATACAAAAGAGCAACCCATTTTCAAAGCAAACTTTATTTATCACCAGAAAGTATCAAACATCATTATGGTTTGGGAACTAAAAATTCTGCCACACCATAACCTTCTTTACCCTCCCAGTTATATCTGGAAAGAGTTTCAATAAGAACCATTCTCTCATCAACAGGAATCATCCCAAATCTGATAATTTCACCCTCAACTTCGTATCGGGATCCTTTTTTATCAAACAGGGACATTTTAAATGTGGATGGGATTCCCTTATCAAATTTCACATCAATGGCTGATTTTATGAGTGGTTCATTAACTGAACCCGTGTAGAAGTATCCTGCATCCACATCTCCCTCATCAATGGAGAGTTTGGTTATATTAAAGGCTTCATTATGGGAAAACTCGGAATTAATCCACATCCACATCTTGGGAGATCCCCACTCTCTCACACCACGGCTAAGATCTCTTTCACCCAGTGCTTTAATTTCAAATATCTCATCATCAATTTCAACTGTTCCTGTAGCATTTCCAAACTGTTCATAATGTTCTGATGCCACATTAGATGACATTTTAGTCTGTTTTTCATTAACACAATCAACATAATCCATAACCTGGTTTAAAGCTTCCCAGATAATATCCATTTTAATCTTAAACTCTTTGGGAACCTCAGAGAGAGAATCAAAAATGGAACCATCAAATTTAAGTTTCCATTTACCAGATGCTATCTCATCATAATCTAAACCAGCAATATTCAAGGGCTTATCATCACAGGGAGTTTCAAATTTAATCCCTGCAATCATTTGGGGAGTCATTAAAAAGAAGAACATTGATTTTTCATTTTTGTTGATCTTGTTTCCTATGCGCATAAAAGCGGTTAAATCATTATTTTTATCATGAAAATTAAAATAATAGCTTTCATTCCATTCTTCATGTTTTTTCAGAGTTTCAAGATTAGCATCCATGTGATCAACCATCCCAACATTTTCTTTTTAATCTTCTTTTTATCCTTTGCTACTTATTTTTTACTCTTTTCGGTATACAATCCCATCATTACCATCCACAACTAACTTTTCGCCAGTTTTAAAAATTGTTGTCGCCCCTTTAACAGCAGTTACTGCAGGTATTCTGTATTCACGAGAAATAACCGCACCATGGGATAATATTCCTCCGGTTTCAGTAATTAGACCACCCACTTTTGAAAATACTGCTGTCCAGGCAGGGTCAGTGTTGCTGGTGATGAGAATCTCATTATCTTCCAGTTCTGATAATTCTTCTATGGATTCTACCACTCTGGCAACGCCCTTAAATGTCCCGGGACTTGCTGCTGCACCATAAACTGCCTTTTCATCATATTTCATTATAGTATCATCAAATTCAATCCCATTTTTTATGAATTTAGGGGGAAGAGATGATTTATATCGGTAAAACTCATTTTTCCTTTCAGAAATCTTATCCTTCAATTCTATTGTACCATTTAATGTAACATTTTCATTTAATTCTTTCAGGGAAGGGTTTGCATCGAAAAATGTCATCAATTCTTTTTCATAAAGGAAGAAAACATCGTTTACCTCATCGATAATTCCTTTTTCGAATAACCGTCTGCCCATATCAAGTAACATCAATCTTTGACGGAAGAGTAGGTGATCCAAGTAGAATCTCTGATTTTCCCGGAAGGTCAGATAGGTTTGAGCTAAATTAAGCACAATACTGAAGATTTTTGCCTTGAAAAGTCCACCTTTCTGTTTTTTTATCTGATTTGAAACTTCTTTTTCTGTTTTGAATCTGTTGTTACGACTTTCTAATTCTTTTTTTCCTAAATCTAAATCTGAGGAAGATAATAATTTAACAACTCCTAACACGTAGGCTTTATTTTCTTTCCAGCGGGGATACAATATTTCACGGGTATTGGATCGGTGTCCATAATCAACAATAAACATATCAAAATCTTTCTCAAAACTCAGATTAGAGGAGATTAATTCATCAATCTTAGTTTCAGTTAACAAACTCACATCGTTCACTGATTCTATTTTCTCCAATAATTTTCTATCTTCTCTTAAAGTTTTAGCTAGATCTGAGAATCGAATATTCATTTTTACGGTTTTGTTATCATCCAATCCTGAAATCAAACCAGCATAAAGTGCGCCATCCTCATCATCCAACCATTTTATCAGCCAATTTTTAATCATTAGATTGGTAGCTATGGAATGGGAAACCATACCATACCTTATCAGTTGGTAGTGTTTAATCCCGGAATTTTCAATATCATGATAGAGTGATAAAAGTTCCCGGTCGCTAAGCAGATTTAGGTCTTTTTTGTCGAATGTCGCACATTTTTCCATAAATCCTTCAGCCCATTTCCTGTAGGCCTTATCAGTCTTGTGCATCATCCCCTCAGGGTCCCGGATGGCTATTAAAATCTGTGAAAGTAATGTTTTATGTAATATAGAAGGATAATTGGATATTCTCTCCTGATCTTCCAGGGGAAAGTAATTTAATAACTCCTGAGACCTTGCAAACTTCGGGTAATAAGAGAAAGCTTTCTCTAAAACCCAAGTATTGAAATAAACCCTTGATTTATGGAGTTTTAAGAGTTTAGTGTCTGTTATTTCTTTATATCCCATTATACGAGCGCCTTCATGGTTCACGTAATCAGTGAGCATCTTGCCCATAACATCATAGAACAGTGGGGTGGTGGCATCAGCCCAGTACTCATCCCCATACGCCCTGGTCCATAAAATATCATCATGGTCGGAACTATCTGTAAGTGTGGTTACTGGTCGTGACTGAAGAATATAAATATCATATGGGCTTTTTGCATCTGTTTTTAGCGTTAATCCATTTAACTCATTTTCACGGTATTCTAGGGCCCATTCAATATCCTGAGCTACACCAAACAATTCCTCGAGTTCTATTCCTATCTTTAATAATTTCTTGAGGATTCCGTGGTTAAGAGTTGGTTTTTCTTTATCTGCTTCATTTATAGTGGTTAAAGTGTTTTCACCATTTTTAAGGAAGTATCCTTTCTTCTTGGATTTAATGCTTTTTTCAACTACATTACCTTCCATATCTAAGACAAAGATATCTGGTGTGACTATTCCTGATGCAATGGCTTCACCCAGACCCCAGGTAGACTCAATAACCATGTTATTGCTTCGATCAACTGGATTGACAGTGAATGTCACGCCACTGACATCAGCATCAACCATTTTTTGCACAACAACTGCAATTCCTGTTGCTGACATTTTGGTGTCTAAATGTTTAATGGATGCATCATGCCTGTATTTCATGGCACGATCATTCCAGTAAGATGCCCAACAATCAACAACTTTTTCTGGGATGTTTTCCTTTTTTATATTCAAAAAACTATCCAGTTGCCCTGCAAAACTGGCATCAGCAAGATCTTCAGCAACAGCAGATGATCTTATGGCATAATATCCATCAGGAAGATTCTCAAGTTTATCATTAAGTTCAACAGAAAGATCCTGTGGTAACTCTTCCTGTTTAATAATACTCCGAATTTGAGAACATCCCTCAGAAACAGAATTTTCACAGGTAAAATCAATAGAATCAAGGATTCCGGATATTTTATACTCTAACCCTTTTTTAATAAAAAAATCATATGCATCTACAGAGACAACAAAAGCTGGAGGAATGTTAAAATTTGCAAATGACATTTTAGCCAAATTAAGTGCTTTACCTCCAATTTTTTCAATGGATAAATCTTTCCCTTTAAGATCTATCACATATTTATCTTCATCTGCCATATTATCACTGCCCACAGTAATAATCACTATATTTCCAGTATTTATTCTAAAAATAACTAGAATTCTGAATTTATTTTAAGAATAAGTAGAATATAAAACAGTATGATTTCATTTTTTTGAATACAGAAAAATAGAACTAAAAATAATTTTTCTTTCTATGTTATGATAAATAACTAAATCTAAATAATAGAATAAAAAAAGTGTAGAATGAATTTGTGGGAATGGTGTAGAATGAATTTGTGGGAATGATTTTAGGATTATGTTTTTGTATAAACCAGAACCGAAAAATAGAATGAATAATCCCCATCAGGGATTAAGGAAGATATAATTATGAAACCAATGTTTATGGGTGCCTCTACAAAACAGGGCTATGAAATTGCAGAAAAGAGTAGGGAAATTGTCAGATCCCTAATTGACCCCAAGACCAAGAACCTGACCCCTGAGGAAAGATTAATAGTGGAAAGAATAGTACATTCCACTGCAGATCCTGAGTATGCTGATATAACCAGGATGAGTAGTGATTTTGTTAAAAAAAGTCTCGAAGCTATCTCTGAGGAAAAAGACATCCTAACAGATATCAACATGGTAAAAGCAGGTATAAATAAATATCCTGGAAACATTGAGTGTTAC
>JAHKLQ010000059.1 GCA_020854975.1 Methanobacterium sp. | reverse complement strand
GGCGATTTTCATTCGTAGTTCATGGTCCAGGTAATGTTCTGCCTGTTTGATTACCAGATCCCCTGAAAGAAGAGTCTCCCTAGGATAAAAGCTACCATCATAGAAACCATAGTAGTTAAAAAAGTGGATGGGTATTCCTTCCTTGGCCAGGAGATGCACCACCTGGGAGGAAAAGGTTAAAGATCCATATGCATAGATCGAATAGATTTTATTGATGGGCAGGGGGTTTTTACCCTCTTTATTCACAAAATAAACGGTATTTTCTTTTCTTTTCAGTAGTCCATCGGACATTATGTAATAGTTTCTTTTGGCCATCTTATCACACCCAGCACAACTCATAATAAGCACATTTCCTGCAAGCAGGTGTTTTAACAGGTTTAGGCAGATCACCATCAATTAATGAGGTGATTTCCTCGGTCAATTCCCGTATTTCATCTTCACGAGACCCATCCCACTCCAATGCCATCTTACGCCTCATCTTAGGATAGTTAATCACTCCCACCAGTTTCTGAACACCTTTAACCACATTCAAATAATACAAATAATATAGAAGCTGGTATTCATGGGCTTTCTCCATCTTCTTACTCTTTTTAACTTCATGAACCTCTAAAATGTCCCCTTTCTTGATAAAATCGATACTGATGAGGTTGTCAATGGTGTAATCCTTTTTTTCTCTTTGATAAGTCCCTTTGTGTAATTGTTTTCCCATGGAAACCAAATCTGATTCCTGTTCCATCTTTATATGATGGGAAAAAAGCCAGAGTTTGGTTTTACAGATAAAATAGTAGTTAATCTGAGTGCCCATTATTTGGAGGTTTTTTTCACTGCCTGAAAACATTTAAGCCACCTTTAGTGTATTCGTGTGATTCCCTTAAATCAGAATCAAAAGATTCATGGATATTGAATATTTTCATTAATTCTAAGCTAACTGTATCTGTCAAAGAAAGTGTTCCATCATACTTCAGGTAAGTTTGCATAGCTTCATCATACAATTGTTTTTCTGGAGTAAAAACAGTGCAGTTATCCATTATAGAATCATAAACCATTTTCCCAGCTCTTTCTCCCCTCTGAACCAGTTTTTTAAGCTGGCAGCATCAGTTTCATCTTCAGTTTCTACAATCCCTGCAATATCCATAAAGATACTTTCTTGCGAAACTTAATTTTCACCCCATCCTCGTGGTGGTCCATTCCATAATATCTCCAGACCTGAAAGAACTGACATGATTGATCGCCCTACCAGACCGTGGTGGTCCATTCCATAATATCTCCAGACCCAACATTGAAATTCTTCCTTATTTCTGCAGGAACAACTGTCTGGAAACCCTTTGAGATTTTGGTTTCAGCCATTTATATTACAATTTGAATTTATAGTACTAAAAATATTTATATTATAATGATACCATGAATTTCAAAGTATATCCATTTTCAAGGTAGACGGAATTTCTTTTGGAAGTTCTCAAGAATAAAATTGGAAGAAAAATATAGGTGCAGTAGTGATCAACTACAGATTAAACTGAAATTATCTCAAGAAGACGTGAAATTATTCTATAAACTGTATCATTCTTTATGGTTGTTTGCGGTTAAAGAACTAGATATTGCTTTGCAGGTAAATTCTCCAGATGAATTCATTAGTCTCCCCTATGAATTAGTTCTACCTATTAGGGAAGAATTATATGAAAATCCTGGGCTAATCGATTCTTTCATCATAGAAAATCCTTTTAAATTCACGGCGAACCAGTTGGAAATAGTTGAAAGCTGGAAAAACTTCATTGTGGGGGAATTTCTGGTCTTCCGTTATCTAAAAAAATACACAATTTTCCTGGATGTGGATGATCAGCCCAAAGCCTATGGGGTTCTCTCACTTAACTCTTCATTTGAAGAGATGCTGGGTAATGAATTACCTGTAATGGTTAAGGCAGTGCTTTTACCCTTTAAAAACAAAATCATCTATGATGGTATATTAATTTGGAATCAGGTTAGGTTCAGCGGAAATATACGAAAGAGTTTCAATGATTTTTATCAAGAAGCTAAATTCAAATATGGCATAATCACATCTCTTCCTCTCCCTGAAGAATCAGAAAAAGGTGATACCGATCTTTTGAAGTTTTATTTAAAAAGCAAGCGCAACCAGGAGAACTACTGGGAAGAAATAGATAACTTGCTTGATAAGAAACCAGAACTTTGGAAGGTTTACCATCAGGAAACGGGAAAACTTAATGCCAGGGGATATGGAAGGAAACTGCGTGGAATGGGTGTAAAACAGGGATGGTTTGCTCTACTGGAAGGTGAGATTATTGCCAGTGGGGTGACCAAAGATGATGTTTATAAAACCCTGGAATTCATTCTCCCTAAGGAGAAGAGAGATTTTCCTTATGTGTTTCAATTAAAAAAGAAATAAGTATTTTCAGATTTTCAAAAAACAAACAAAATGTGGAAAAAAATGAAGGATAAATCACCATCAATTCAGGAATGGGAAGACCTCTATTCTGTTGCAGTGGAGTTTAAAAAACTCAAACCATGGGAATGGATGTGGGATGATGACATCTTCGGTGTTTTGAACTCTGAAACCGAAGAAATAGGTTATTGTTGTGTAATGGGTGGTGCAGGTGAGTTTTTTGGTATGAGTTTATATCTGGGCAGTGAAGGCTTAGAAGGGTATTTTAAGATCCAATTTGGGGAAATTACATCAGGAGATCTGGAGAGTTTATATGCGCAGAAATGTTTGATGGCATCATTTGAGGATAGGGATACAGTAGAAGATGAAGATTATCAGATTTTAAGGAAACTGGGATTGAGGTTCAGGGGGGAAAATTCCTGGCCATTATTCCGCAGTTACCTGCCAAATTATATGCCCTGGTTTTTGAACAGTGAAGAGGTAAAATTCCTGACCCTGGCACTTGAACAGACCATTCATGTTTCTAAACGATTTCAGAAGAATCCAGACATCCTCAGACCACCCATGATTAATCAGATAATGGTTCGAGTCAGGGATGATCAGGGATGGCAAGATGAATGGAGGGAACCCTCTGAAGAAAATGAAGTTATGGTTGGTTTTGTAGAGGAAGATGCCCTGGATGAAATGTTTAACCTGGCTCATCAGGGGGTTTGGGAGGTGGATTATTCTATTTTCCCCGAACCAGTGCAGGATGACCCAAGAGAAAGACCATATTTCCCATACATCATCACATGGGCAGACCATGAACATGGTATGGTGATGAACACCACCCTGGCTGAACCCAGCCAGTGGGGTTCCATATTTTCAGAGTCCTTAAAGGAAGTTATGAAAAGCAAAGGATCATTACCCCAGGAAATACTTCTTAGAAGGAATGAAATTTATAATCTGATGGAGGGTATTGCTTCCAGTCTTAAGATTGAACTTACAATAGTAGCTGATCTGGATATTATCGATGATGCCATGGAATATATGATGGATTTAGTCATGAATGAACCTGCCATGAAGATGATGGAAGATGAAACATTTCGGGCCATGATTGAAGACGGAACACTGGAAGAGACACTTGAAAAAGGGGAAATCCCGGATATAATGAAAAATAAGCTGATGGAGGCTTTGATGGGGCAACTTGAAGATTCTGTTTTTTCTAGTAGTGATACACCTTCTGAAGAAGGATTATCCTTGGGTGATGTTCCAATTATTTTTATGAATGATAAAACTTCTAAGGAAAAAAAAGATCAATCAATGCAAACTACCCTGTTTCCCAAGGATGACAGCTATGGATTTAATGGAAATTTTACCGGAAAAAATAAGAAATTAAAAGGAGTAAATTCGGAAACGGACTATGAACAGGTTTACCAGTTCAGGATTACCCTTAAAGATATAAGGCCACCTATCTGGCGCAGGATACAGGTCCCTGGAACATTTTCCTTTGGAGATCTCCACATGGCCATTCAAAATGCAATGGGATGGGAGAATTATCACCTGCATGGTTTTATCATGAATGATCCTGCCTTTGGGGAAAGAATTACTATTGAGGATAATGAAGGGGAAGAAATAATCTCGGAATGGTTTAACATGGAAAACTGTGTGGCTAATTACACCTATGACTATGGTGATTCATGGGAACACCGAGTAAAACTGGAAAAAATCCTTAAAAGAGAAAAGGATATTGAATATCCCCGGTGCATTAAAGGAAAAAGGGCGTGTCCACCTGAAGACTGTGGAGGTGCCTGGGGATATGATGAGATTTTAAAAATCCTGAAAAACCCTGACCATGAAGAATACGAGGAAACATTGGAATGGGTGGGGGAAGATTTCAATCCGGAACACTTTGACCCGGGAGTGGTTGTTTTTATGGACTCTGAGGGTGATAATCTGATTGATCGACTTGAATTTTCAGAATGAATCCGGGTTGAGGATGGTTTATAAAAGGGTTCTCCTACGGTGTTCTGATGCCAGAATATTGTAATGAAATACGATAGTTTTCTGGTTTTTCCATGTTTTCAGAGGATATGATAACTTCTCCAATATCCAGAGCAGATTCAATGGCCAGTTGAAGATTACGCTCAATTGCAGATTTTAATAGATAATTGTTTAATAATTCATCTTCTTCTGCAGGTTGGTTTCTTAAAAAATCCACGAATCCCTGCATATTCTTTATTTTCCTGGCAATTTTTTCTTTTGTTTTCATTTGGTTCCTTTAGCAGTTTTTTTAATTAAATTATCTGCCCATCTTTTATCGTAATACTGGCGGTCCAGGTATCGGGACATAACGCAATGTTCAAAATCAACCTTAAAACTTTTATTTCGGATAAAAAGAGGGTAGTTATCCTTTATGATTTCAAAATTAAGTGAATGGGGTGTATCATTCATTATAACCAGATCTAACCGGTTAGTTTTGAGAATATCCTCCAGATCAGATATAAATCCTAATTTTAAGTTGAATCTTTCTTTTTTGTCAAGTGATTTATCCAGGAATATAGCCAGATCCACATCACTAAGTTTACCTGCTCTTTGTTGGGCAACGGATCCAAAAAGGTAAGCCAGTTCAATCTGGTCTTGTTTTTGTAGGAATTCTTTAACTTTCTTTTCATACTTCAAAGAATCACCCTTTAATATCAATTGTATAATTTAATTGTTG
The DNA here is from genome assembly GCA_020854975.1 of Methanobacterium sp. GTDB lineage: Archaea > Methanobacteriota > Methanobacteria > Methanobacteriales > Methanobacteriaceae > Methanobacterium > Methanobacterium ferruginis. The sequence continues at coordinate 8,127 of JAHKLQ010000059.1, read as the reverse complement.
AACTAAAACATCGTGGTTTCTATATCATCATATGGTTACGCCTTTTTGACATGGGACATGAAATGAGTATGTTGTTCAATTCATTTGGAGAGATAACTTTAATGATTGATACAGAAACTCCTGTTTCCAGCGGTGCTTTAGTAACCGTTCTCATTACTTCATTTTTGGTTTCAATCTTTTGGCCGAAATAATGAGAAGATCAATCAATGTCAGAACCCTCCTTATTTTTCCTGCGAACTACTGAACCAAATAAGGTAACTTTTTATTAATTACTAATTTAGGGATTTTGAGAATTTTTTAACTATTTTTCTTCACAATTTTTTTTAGTAGTGTGTAAAGATTAAAAGCTTTTTTTTACGGTATTGGAAATATTTGATTAATGTGTTGGATAATAGATTTTAAGTTTTGACAAAGATGATTAAAAAAATATGATTAAAACTTTTACATATCTATCTGAAATGAAAATATTAAATCCTAATATAGTCTGATTGACCGGGAATTCTCGCATTACATTCCCTTCCATTATTTCAATCCTAATGTAGTCTGATTTCACAAAAAGATATGTCAAAGAACTATAATATAGTTATCTTATTCTGTTAGCCTATTGGTAGTGAATGTAAACCGAAACATGAAAAAGTTTAAATACTGAAAATCAATAATAATTATTAGACTAAAATGATGTATTATTTATATTTTCATAAATTTAAAAAACAACTACAAAAAGATCATGAGAACAAAAATTTTTGTTATAATACCATGAAAAAATTCTAATTAAATTTAAATAGTAATACGGAGGGGAGTGGTAAATTGTCTGGTGCAATATTGTATGAATTCACTGGAAATCCATTTGTAGATGCAGGTATCTGGGCTTTAAGTCAATGGGTTGGTAAAAAACCAGAAGAACTGAAAAAAGAGGATTTGGAGAATGTAATTGATGATCTAACTCATATTTATTTAACTAAAGCATGGTCCAAAAACCTATTTTCTGTTTTTCCCAATAATCCTCTGACTAATCCTGCGGTAAAAGATAAAAAAGAGCGCTATTCTAACTTTTTAATTGATTTAGTAGAAGAAATTAATTTTTTGGATGTCTCTGGCGATTGTATCTCATGTGGTCGAAGAAATAAGATAGAAAGATGGGGTAAAGATAAAATACCCTTGACTGGTTCAAAAAAATTTATTAACTACTTCTCATATGGTGCAAGTGGAGCTGACTACTGTCCTGCATGTACATTTGCAGTTCAGTTCCTTCCTCTTGTAATGTACGCCTGTGGAAACATGCTGTTGCTTCACTCAAACTCTCCCAAAGTCATGAAATACTGGTCAAAAAAGGCTGCTGAAAATGTAAGAAAACAGATTGTGGCTGGTGAATTTACGGGATGCTTCAATGAAGGATATAAAAACCCGGTTAATGCTCTTTTCCACGTTATGCAGGATGTGATCTTGCATTATGATGAGAGATGGTACCTTGAAAAGCCATCAATATCGTTTTATCATTTTACCAACTACAATCAGGGTCCTAATTTAAATATTTATCATGTTCCGACTCCAGTTTTCACGTTCCTGGCATATATGCCACAACATGAAAAATATGATGATTGGTTGAGAATAGTCAGGAGTGGTTATTGGCGCGTGAACTGGGATAAAGTAAAAGAAGAAGGAGACTACAAAAATAATCCAAATCTTGTTTATAACAATCTTTTAGAGGGTAAATCCATCATCAGATTTTTTATTGATAGAAAAAACAAAGAGGCAATAGGAGGATGGGATTTAATTGAACATTATCTTGAAGAGGTGCGAAATATGGATGAAAAAAGGATAAATGCAATAAAAAGGGTTGGGGACGAGCTTGCAGAGTATATAAAAACTGCTGATGACATGAAAACATTACAAAAACTGGAAACAGCTGCTAACTACAATAATTACCGTAATCTGCTTAGAAAAGTAATTAAAAAAAGAATCGAAAATGGTATCGAAGATCCACTATTCACGTTTGATGAATACGTGAACTACCTTTTCCCAGATGGTAATTTAACATGGAGGGAAACTCAGGACCTAATTTTATTCAGGATATACGAAAAATTGCAGAAATGGATAATTGAACAGGGCAAAGAAGATGAGATAATAACCTCATCTGAGATAGAAGAAGAAATTAGGGAGGCAGAATAATGTCAAAAACAGTAGTAGGATTCATGTTAGTGGATGCACCACACTCCGCGCTTAATAATGCCGGAGCGGATGCAGGGGATAGAACAGAAAACATAGTAAGAGTAAAATCAATCCGGAGGGGAAGAAAAATTTATCCTTATGTTTCAGGCCAAGCTCTCAGATATTGGTGGAGAGACACACTGGAACAGAAATTTGACTGGAAAATGTCCCCCATAAGTCGAGAAAAGAAAATAGCATTTACCAGTGCAAATCCTATTGATTATGATGATGATGACGTTTTTGGGTATATGCGAGCTTTAAAAGCAAAAGAAGGGGGAACTGTAACGCGTATATCTCCTTTAAAGAACTCGCCTTTGATTTCAGTTATAGGGCAAAGTCCAACTCAGGATTTTGGTGTTATGGCTAGACATGAAGGTGATCCTGTACCCTATGAGCATGAATTTTATTCCACAATCCTGAAAGGCATATTCTCAGTTGATCTAGATAGCTTAGGTGTATTTTATGCAGAAGAAAAAACTGGTTATAAAAATATGCACCCTCAACTTGAAGAACTGGCTGAAGAAAAAGGATTATCTCTAGAAGAAGAGAATAAAAAATGGATAATGCCAGAGGAAATAAGAATAAAAAGAGCAAAAGATGTTATCAAAGCCCTCCCATACCTTCAGGGTGGTGCCAAACTAACATCTCATTTAACTGATGTTTCTCCTAAATTCCTGATTATTGCTGCAATTGATGGGGGCAACCATATCTTTATGAACATAGCAAAAGAAGAGAATGGGGAAGCAGTAATAGATATCAAAGCTCTTAAAGAAGTTTTAAATGAGTATGAAGAATCTTTACTCAGTGATATCTACATAGGGCTCAGAAAAGGATTCATGGATGAGTTAGAACAGCCTCTTGCAAAATTATCTGAAGAAAACAGTAAAATACATGTGGGAACAATTAAAGAAGCCACAGATCAATTTTCAAATAAAATTCCTGAGTTGATGTAAGTATGAAAGCATTAAGGGTCCTGATTAAAGGTTGGGTAACTTCGTTCAGATACCCTGCCTTTATCAGCGGTTTTCAACCTACTCTGCCGGTTCCGCCGTTAAGTACAATTTATGGTCTCATATCTGCAGTTAAAGGAGAATTAGTGACTCCTGAAGATGTTTCAGTGGGATATGTCTTCAAACATACTGGAAAAGCAGTTGATCTTGAGACCATATATGAGTTATCTGGCCTAACTGGAAAATCAAATGTCATGAAAAGAGAATTCCTTGTGGATCCTGAAATTTATCTCTATCTGAACGATCTGGGCTATCGAAGGTACTTCCAGCACCCATATTATCCAGTTCTGCTGGGACGTTCCACAGATCTCGTAAATATAAGTGAAATCAAAGAAGTTGAACTGGAACGAAAAAAAGATGCGAAACTTGGAAGAACCATCCTACCCTTTGATCTAAAGGGGGCCTATGGAACTATCCAGGCTCTTCCAACTCATTTCACAGATACCATACCACGAAAAGCAGCAGGTACCAAACCATTCATCTTGATGAACCAGTTTTTCAGATACTCTGAAGAATGTCACTACGATGATGAAATGGATTGGGGTGTTTGGTTCCATGGATAATGATATTGAAACAGGCCAGTTACTAGCAAAACCGAATGAAACACTATTAAAACACACAGAAAATTCTTTAAAGGTTTTTAAAAGTATCAAAAAAGCCTACCCTAATGTTCCAGAGTTATGTGGGGTGGAAAATTTCTGGGAACACCTTTTTTATTCTATTTTTTTGCATGATTTTGGTAAAGGGGCAACTGGATTCCAGAAAATGCTTAAAGAAGGTAATCAGAAATCACCGTGGAAATATCGCCATGAAATACTCTCTGCCGGATTTATATCCGCCCTGAATTATGATCAACAATGCAAGGATGCAATAGGACTTGCCATTATAACTCATCACAAAGATATAAATAAGCTTAGGGAACGTTACAATACATTTCCAAGCCCTCCTGGGAAAAAATTGTATCAAAAAAAATTATCAGAACTTGAACCTAACTTTGAAGAACTTTTAAACTATTTTATTCTTATTGAAAAATGGAGTAATGAATATTTAGGATATAGGTTAGATAACTATCGTTTTATCTCAATTAATGATCTGGAAAATGTTTACAAAGATTCAGCACGTATTTACTACAATGAATGGGAAGATGAGGAATATACAGCATTACATGGAAAATATGGGGTTTTTCTAAAGGGTTTTTTGAATGCTTGCGATCATTTAGCCTCTGGTTCAAAATATGAAATTTTAACTGGAATTTCAGATATGAGGGCAGTGTATGATTTTCCAGAATTTCGAAAGGTCCAGGAAGAAGCAGCAAAGGTTAAAGGAAGTGCATTTTTAACCTCACCCACTGGAAGTGGTAAAACAGAAGCATCACTTCTATGGAGTGATAACAACCAGAACTCGAATAAGTCCAAACGTGTCTTTTATTTACTTCCCTACACAGCAAGCATAAATGCAATGTATAAAAGACTCCAAAAAGACTTTAAAAATAAGGATCTTGTTGGTTTACTGCATGGTAAATCATCATATTTTCTTTATAAAGAGTTATCAGGAGATAACATAGATTATGATACAGTGAAAAGTGATATTAGGGAAATTAGAAGTTTAAGTAAGAAGATCTACCGACCTTACAAAATTTTGACTCCCTTCCAGATAATGAAGGCATTCTTTGGATCCAGAGGATTTGAAATGCAGATATCAGAGATGACCAATGGGTTATTTATTCTTGATGAAATCCATGCCTATGATGCCCATACGACCTCACTCATCCTAGAGATCCTGAAGATTCTGAAAAACGATTACAACGCAGACATGCTTGTGATGTCTGCAACTCTTCCCACTTTTATTAAAAATCTTTTTAAGGAGAATTTAGGAATCACAACAGAAATAAAAATGGATAAAACAGAGCTTAAGGAATTCACAAGACATAAGGTGAGCGTTGTTCCGGGAAACATAATGGATAACCTTGATCTGATATTTGAAGATCTTGAAAATGGTAAAAGGGTTTTAATAGTTTGTAACACGGTTCAAAGGGCTCAAGAAGTTTTTGAAGAACTATTTGGGGAAATAGAAAATAGCGCCCTTTTACATAGTAGATTCATGCTTGGAGATAGGGAAAAAATTGAAAGATCATTGGATACTCTTGATTTATTGGTGGGGACACAGGCAATTGAGGTTTCTTTAGATATTGATTATGATGTTTTATATTCGGAGCCTGCCCCTATTGATGCGTTGATTCAGAGATTCGGCCGTGTGAACAGGAAAAGAAGGGAAAAACTAGCTCTGGTAAATGTATTTTCTGAAGGTTCTGAAAGTGATAAATACATATATACTCCTGAACTTGTTGCTAAAACCCTTGCAAGCCTTGAAAATGTGGAAGTTTTAGAGGAAGAGCTTATCCAGAACATTGTGGATGATGTCTATGGTGATGGGTATTTTGGAAAGGATAAAGAAGAATTTGAAAGGGTTCAAAAGCATTTTGAGTCATTCCACCGTAGGATAGTTCCCTTCATAAATGATAAAGGAAGCGAAATGGAGTTTTACTCACTTTTTAAGTCCTATGAAGTGGTTCCTCTTAGATATAAAATGGATTATCTGAAAGAGTTGGAAGAAAAAAGGTATTTTGAGGCTATGAGTTATATTCTTCATATAAGTACAAGGCAGTTTAAAAAACTGGAAAAAGAGGATAATATTGAACATGACATGGAAACTTACTTTGTAAACATGGTATACGATGAAAAAGTGGGGTTGAGATTGGATAGGGAAGAAGATTGTATGATTTGAATGAAATAGACTTTTAGACTCAAATGTGTGAAAATATAGTTAGGTGGATATAATGCGATTGAAAATCAGTTTGAGGTCACCCAATGAAAATTTGTTAATTCCCTATAATTACAACCATGTTCTTTCTGCTATTATTTATCGTAAGATAAATGACCTTGATTTAGCAGTTAAACTCCATTATTCAAATGATTTCAAGTTTTTTACTTTTTCTCAAATCTATTTTTCAAAATGGAAGCGTACTAAACCAGGTATTGTTTCAAGTGATGGTAAACTTTCATTTTACATTTCTTCTCCCAATGATCATTTGATAAAGAGTCTTGTGGAGGGTCATCTAGAGAATACTGAAGTGGATTTCAAAGGGAGTAAATTACTAGTTGAAAAAATTGAACTTCTGAAAAAACCTGAATTTAAGAATAAAATGAAGATGAAAACATTATCTCCTGTGACAGCCAGTATAAAAAGGGAAATTGATGGTCAGCTTAAGATATGGGATCTTGGACCTGGAGATGAAAGATTCTATGAAGGTGTTCAGAAAAATCTTATAAACAAATATATTTCATTTTATGGAGATTACAATGGTGATAATTGGGTGAAGCTTAAACCGGACATGAAAACAGCCAAAAGACGCAGAATTGAGATTAAAGGGGATTTCCATAGGGGTTACATGATGAACTTTGAAATTGAAGCGGATACTAACCTTATTGAGTTTGCTTATGGCTGTGGACTTGGTGAAAAGAATAGCATGGGTTTTGGAATGATCGAAGTGAATAAGGATAGTGTCAAAAATTAGAATGAGCATTTTATTTATTGTGACATTCAACTTCGTTATTGGGCACTATCTTTGGCCGTATGGTCGTTATATTTCATAGAAAAAATAAAAAAAAGAAAAAAAGAGTTTATTTTCTTTTTGAGGTTGCTAAACCACCAAACACTGCTAGAATTGCAAGTATTAATCCAGATATGGGTAATCCTGTACTATGCATGGGTATTGTTTTACTTGCTGCTTTCACTTCACTCACTGCATTGATTGTAATTGGAGTTACACCTTGACTGTTGATATTGTATGTCTCTGAAGAGATTGAAGAACCAAATACATAAACTCCAGGTCTAATTACATAACCTGAAACATACAGATAAGGATCACCAACTTCTACCTTTGTCATAGTCCATGTTATTGTATTAGTGTCTGCATCGTAAGTCCAATCTCCATCACCACTAATATGAGTGTATTCAAAGCCTTCTGGTAGTGGTATTGTTATTGTTACATTGTATGCTGCATCTGGGCCGTTGTTTCCGAGTTTGTAGGTTATTTTGAATGTTTCTCCTAGTTTAGGGTTGTTATTATTGCTTGTTATTTTGATATATGGGTCTGATGCTTTGTTGATGGTGATATAAGCAGATTCTGTGTTGTTTGTAGTGTAGTTATCAGCAGTTGCAGTAACTTTTACAGGGTTAAATAAGGGGTTTACTGCTCCTTCATTAGCATAGAATGTAGCTGCAATAACGCCATTTATAGTATTTAATGTGATTGAATGAGTTATTACAGTAGAGTCGCTCACGGGAGATACTGATCCTATACTACTCAATAAAGGTAAATTTCCTGTTCCAGATATGGCGTCAACTAAGCTTCCCCATGGTACTTCCAAAGTTATGGTTCCATCAGGAATATGTCCACCAGTTAGAATACCACCACCGTTAATATGGTTGAAATCTGCCATTATAGTTGATGTTTTGGTGTTATTGATATTTGTAGGGCTTGCATTAACGCTTAAAATAACCCAATTGTCAGGAGGGCTGCATCCATATATGATATTACTCCAAACAGGGTCGTTTGAACCCCACCAGTTATATTGAAGATCTGGGACAGATTCTGCATCATTATGTATTGCATTTGGGGAATTATTTATAATCCGGTTGAAATTTGCAATCATATCACCAAAATTGCATACTCCTCCTCCGTAAATATCCGAATATTCACTTCCACCAGTGGCTGTGACATTGTTGTATTGAAGGGTGCTGTTACTGATAATTAGAACATTCTCGTTGTAGATTGCTCCACCAACGGCAAAAATATCTCCACCTGTGGCTTTAACCGAATTGTATTGGATGGTGCTTTTGTCAATAT
>JAHKLQ010000100.1 GCA_020854975.1 Methanobacterium sp. | reverse complement strand
GTAATGAAAAATATTTAAGTACTTAAAAATCTATTATTATATTATAATTTGGTTAATATGTACCCTGATTGAAATTTAGAATAGTAGATATTATAAAAAATGGATTCGTGATTTTTTTAATAAGTAAAATGGGAAAAAAGTAGATTTTTAACGGTTTAATAAGTAGTTAAGAATTAGATAGTTAAGAATTAGTGGATTATTTTACTTGGTGTTACCCATGAAGATCAGTTGTGTAGTAGATAATCGGGCAGGATTCAAATCAAATTTGTATGCGGAACATGGATTTTCATTACTGGTAAAAAATGAAAACCAGAATATCATGATGGATACTGGGAAGACGGTCCCTGTTTTGAAGCATAACATGGATTTTTTAGGGATAAAATCTGTGGATAGTGTGATAATCAGTCATGGTCACAACGACCACACAGGAGGTGTCTCCATTCTTAGGGATATGGGAGCTCAGTTTTTCATACACCCTCAAACATTAACCCCTAAATATGGTTTGGATAGTGCTGAACCACGTTACATAGGGTTTCCAAAAAACATTCCTCCAGAAACACTTAAACTGAACTATATAACTGAAACCACCCAGATCAAACCTGAAATGTGGATTTTTAACCACACAGAGAATTACTGTGACTTTGAAACCATACCTGATTACATGGTGATAAAAGATGAGGATAAATTTTTAAAAGACAAATTCAAGGATGAACTAAATCTAGTTATAAAAACAGATAAAGGTTTGGTGGTTTTATCAGGATGTGCCCATCAAGGAATGGTTAACATCCTCTATTCTGCTAGGGAATATTTCCAGGATGAAATATATGCAGTTATAGGAGGATCACACCTGGCACAGTCCACCCCTCAGAGAATAGAAAAGACAGTAAAAGCATTTAAAAATATAAATCCTGAAATAATAGCCCTGGGACACTGCACAGGTTTCGAAGCATTATGCACATTTGCCAGGGAATTTAAAGACAAATTCATACCTCTGGAGTCAGGTGCAGAAATCACACTTTAATAAGCTAGAACTATTAATGAAATCCATTGATTGAAAAAAGAGATTGATGGGATAGAACCTGATTGGGATTAATGTATCATGACTGAAAAAATTCTTCGCAAAGGAACTTACTGCCTTTTAATCAATTTAAAAACTAATCAACTTATCCAAATTGGTAGGAAAGGCAAAATCAATTTTAATAAAGGTTGTTATGTGTATGTGGGGTCAGCCATGAACTCCCTGGAGGGGAGGATCAGGCGACATTTAAGGAAGGATAAAAAGATGCACTGGCATGTGGATTACCTTCTGGATAATCCCAACTCCCACATAGTTCAGGTTTTCTTTTCTGATGATGGAGTTAAACATGAATGTGATCTAGCCACCTGTATTGCAGAGGAAGGAACAGGTATTCAGGGTTTTGGTTGTTCAGACTGCAAATGCCATTCCCATCTAATTTATTTTTCTAAAATTGATGAAGCAGAAGATGCATGTAAAAATGGCTTTAAAAATAGTGATTTAAAGTTAAAAGAACTGGATGACTTGTTGGGTTGATATTTACAAAAAAATAGATGGTTAACAAGGTATACCAATAATTAGAAGTCAACAAAAAAAAGTTAGGGGTTACTGGAATCCTCGGAAGAACTCTTCAAATTCATCTACATCCATTGGCTCTGGAATTGTGAATTCCTGGTTATGGGAGATTCTTTCAGAAAGTTCAACATACTTTTGGGCCTGTTCAGACTCCGGAAATTTCTCCACAACAGTTTTAGCATCAATTTCACTCTTTTGAACTAATTCACTCCGTGGAATTACTCCAATGACTTTACTTCCAATTCTACTGGCGAATTCTCCTACAATTTCCATTTCCTTGTTGATTCCTCTGCAGTTGCATACTATGCCACCCAGATTACCTTTAAGCTTTTTTATACCTTGAGAGATGTTATTGGCAGCATATAATGCCATGTACTCACCGGAAGTCACGATATACACTTCATCAGCGTAGTCTTCTCGTAAAGGAACTGCAAATCCACCGCAAACCACGTCTCCTAATACATCGTAGATAATAATTTCTGGTTCCTGTGAAAACACTTCCAGATTTTCCAGGAGTTTCATGGCCACGATAATTCCTCTTCCTGCACAACCAACTCCTGGTTTTGGTCCACCACTTTCAACACAGTTAACACCGCCGTAACCAGGGAATATCACATCTTCCTGAGTGGGATTCCTTTTTTCTTTCAAAATATCCAGTATGGTGGGTATTCTTCTTCCCACCAGGGTACGAGTGGTGTCTGCTTTGGGGTCACAGCCTATTACCAGTACACTCTTGTTTTTGGAGTAAGCTGCAGCTAGGTTGGAGACAATGGTTGATTTACCAATTCCTCCCTTACCATAAATGGCAATGTGTTTGGGTTTACTCATCCCCTCACCATGGCTCCGATAATGTCGCCTCTGGTGATGATTCCCACCAATTTTCCTTCAGCATCCACAACTGGTAATCGTTTAATATCATGAGTATCCATTAACTGGGCGGCATCTACAATATCATCATCTTGCTTAATGGTTACTACCTTTTTAGTCATGATCTCTCCAATGAGGAGGGAAGCGGCTTTGTTCATGTCTTCGGCTATTTCATCCATTTCGTACTTCATACGTACAGGTAGTTCAATCAGATCAAGGGGTGCAGGCAGGATCAGGTTAATGTGGGGGGAGTGAACTTCTATGAGTCGCATGATATCACCTTCACTGATGATTCCTACCAACTGACCTTCTTTATCCACCACTGGTGCTCCGCTGATCTTGTTTTCACGCAGGCTTCCGGCCACATCAATGATCCTGTCATCGACCTGGAATTTGATTACATTTTTCTCCATGGCTTCCTGAATTTTCATCATACCAACTCCTTACACATCAAAATTCTTAATAATCTTAAATAATGGCCTTTTCATCACTTTCATCTAATATCTTGCGATATCAAGATTATATCCATAATATTGTTTAATGGTATTGGTCATCCCATTATTCAGTTTTTCTATGAATCAGTTAACATGAACCCACCCTGAAAAAAGTTTAAATAGTGAATAATTAAATTATAAAATAGTTAAATAATTTAACTATTAAAAAAATTAATTATCATAAGAATGAACTAAAATTATGGATCTGAATAAAAAGGTTTAAGGTGTATACAATGGAGGAAAAAAGCATTGAAAGGATGTTAGATGATTTTTTAATATATTTCCCTGTTTTTTATCAGAAAGTAATTTCATCTAAAGATTTTCATAATAAACAGACTTCAGCTTCTTACTACCAGATATTAGGAGTCCTAATGCATCAGGAATCCCTTCCCATATCAGTTATAGGGGATATACTGTATATTTCAAGACCTAACATGACTTCTTACATAGATAAACTTGTAAAAGATGGGATGGTGGAGCGTATACCTGATGAAAAAGACCGAAGAATAATTAGAATTAAATTGACTCCTGGAGGAAGAGAGTTTATCAAAAAGTCACGTGTTATTGTGGAAGGAAACATGCGTGAAAATCTTTCTTCATTGAATGCAGAAGAGCTTGAAAACCTTTCTGAAGCAATTAAAACCGTTAAATTAACTTTGATGAAAATAGAGGAAAAATATAATGAATTCCAGCACAAACACTGAAAAATCCACGGGTAAATTTGAACCAAAACAGATTCGCATTGTTATGGCCGGACTCATGATCGGCCTTTTGGTAGGGGCCCTGGATAACTCCATTATGAGTACAGCCATGCCCAAAGTCATCAGTAGTCTAGGAGGTATGGTCTACTATGTATGGCCCTTCACTATTTACATGCTAACTTCAACCATAGCAATAATCCTCTCAGGAAAGCTTTCAGATATTTATGGTCGTAAGCGAATCTTCATGTTTGGTATAGGCTTATTCCTAGTTACTTCCATACTATGTGGGTTTTCAAATAACATGTTAGAACTCATATTCTTCAGAGGACTGCAGGGGCTGGGTGGAGGAATCTTAATGACTATTCCTTTTATCCTGGTTGCAGAGTTGTTTCCTCCCCGCCAGCGAGGAAAATATGCAGGAATCTTATCTTCGGTTTTTGGCCTGGCAAACGTACTGGGACCAGTCATGGGAGGTTTAATTACAAGTTTAATGGGATGGAGATGGGTGTTCTTCATTAACGTACCAGTGGGAATAACTGCCATCTACATACTGCGCACCAATTTCCCCAGCATGGAAGAAACAGTAAAAGAAAGGATCATAGACTATGCTGGAATAATTACCTTAACAGGTGCCCTAAGCTCCCTATTCCTGGCTTTAACCTTCATAAAAAACCCTGCAATGCCTGCCTACTTGCTGATTGGGCTTTTCATATTCGCTGGGCTCATGATAGTGGCCTTCATTTACAGTGAGAAAAGATCCCAAGAACCTCTTTTACCTTTACATTTGTTTAAAAACTCGGTTTTCAATGTTTCATCAGTGGCAATGTTCCTTTCCAGTGCAGTTATGTTTTGTGGTATCATCTATCTCCCCCTATTCATGCAGGGTGTTCAAAAATTCAGCCCAGCATTTTCAGGAGTGATTATAACCCCCATGCTCTTGAGTCTCACCATCTGTTCCATTGCCGCTGGACAGATAATCGCCAAAACCGGGACCTATAAAAAACTGGCCCTGTTGGCATTTTTAATCATCACTGGGGGAATGTTTTCACTTTCCACCCTGGGAACTCATAGCAGTATCCTGGAAACAGTAATCTTTTCTGCCATACTGGGTGCTGGTTCAGGTATGATGTACCCTATATTCAATGTAGCTGTGCAAAATGCCATATCCCGAAGGGAAATTGCAGTGGGAACAGCTTCCATGCAATTTTTCAGAAATATTGGGGCTACAGTAGCTTTACCCATATTTGGAGTCATAGTGAACCTTACCATCAACATGGACATCAACATGGCCAGTAACATCCCACCAGAGCTTATGAATCTATCCATACACAATGTCTTCCTGGCAGGATTGATCATAAGTATAATGGGCCTAATAACATGTCTGTTTCTTAAAGATGCAGTTTTTAGCAACCAAATGGTTGATGAAATCCCTCAGAAAGAAATTGAGCAGAAAGAACTCGAAAACAGCGTGGATGTTGAAGTTGAGGATATTGAAAGGGAATACCCGAAATCCAAGTAATATTGGCAAAGGTTATCCTTTTCATTTATATTTTAAGTAAAAACAAGAAATGATTGAATATATCAATTAAATTTTTATTTAGATACTCATTCAAGTTTAGATACTCATTCAAGTTCTTTCCGCACGTTTATAAACCAGATCTCCAGGTCTAACCTTATTTTCCAGGAGCAATCCTACATTCTCATTTTTCCCTACTTTCTGAATGGGGTTTCCTCTTATCTGCAGCGATTCAACTATTTGAATAACAGAACCAGTGGTAGGTCCCTGCACAATAATCTCATCACCCACTTCCAGGGGGTTCCAGAGCCGTATCTCGGCGGCTTTCACTTTGGAATAATAATTAACAACTTCACCAATATCCTGTTTGGCGCAAGTAGCCTGGTTGTAGTCACTGGTATGGTGGGGGTTTTTGAAATAGAATCCAGTATCAAAACCGCGATGATAAACTTTTCTTAATTCATCCAGCCACCGATCCTGAAATTTCCACTGTCCATTTTCATAGGAGTCAATTGCCTCCCGATAGGTCTTGGTAACAGTGGCCACATAATCCGCAGGCCTGGCCCTTCCTTCAATCTTAAATGAAGATATTCCTGCCTCAATAAGTTCTGGGATATGTTCAATCATACACAGATCCTGTGGACTTAAAAGGTGACCTTTAAATCCCTGATTACAGTCTCCTTTAAACTGATTATCCTCTGTCTTTCCCAAAGATCTTCCCAAAGAAATTTCAGAATTATCTTCCTCATCCTCACAGATCAGTTTCCACTCTTTACGGCATGGTTGCAGGCATTCTCCACAGTTAGCATTCTTCCCATAAAGATAAGAACTTAAAAAACATCTTCCAGATATAGCTAGACACATAGCCCCATGTACAAAGACTTCAAGCTCCAGGGGACTTTCAAGTGCCATTTTTTTTATCTCATGTAAGGATAATTCACGGGATAGGATCACTCTTTTTACTCCCATTTCCTGGAGAAGTTTCAAGGATTCCTGATTGGATATATTGGCCTGAACACTGAGATGAACATCAATCCCCACATCATGGGCGATTTTAAGAACTCCCAAGTCAGAGGCGATTACCGCATCCACACCTGCAGATTTAATTTCAGGTAAAATAGTTTTAAGATTCTTTATATCCTCATCTCGCATTACAGTGTTGGTGCAAAGGTAAATACGAGATCCCTGACTATGGCAACGCTCAACAACTTCTTTAATATTATCTAAAGAAAAATTGTTGGTGTGGGCACGCATGTTGTAACCCTCCAACCCTAAGTAAACTGCGTTTGCTCCATTTTTAAGGGCAGCTTCCAGTGCTATGAAATCCCGAGCAGGGGCCAATAATTCTACCATAAAAAAAACACCAACACATTTTTGTAAAAATTAGTAGGGACTGTAAGATGAGTTTATGGTTATTTTATTTTACATCCCTTATTATGTAAATCAGTAAATAATCATTTTTAAGCTCTAAATCAGCTAATTAATCTCATCTTTGTTATTAGATTTTTTTTTTAAAAAAGTTAGGGGATTATTTAAAATCAACACCTGCAAGATTCATATTCATCAATATCGGCGGGTAATTCTGTGGGGTACTCTCCGGTAAGGCATCCTAAACATAATTCATCCCTTTTGATTCCAATACATTTTACCAGGGAATCTATACTGAGGTATCCCAGGGAGTCAACCCCCAGGGTCTGCCTTATCTTTTCCACATCCTTATCTGAAGCTATAAGCTCTTTACGGGTGGCCATGGCAATTCCATAATAACAGGGAGAAATAATAGGTGGTGATCCAATACGTAGATGTATTTCATCCACACCCGCCTCGCGAAGTACGTTCACCAATGATTTGGAAGTGGTACCCCTTACTATGCTGTCATCAACCAGAACGATACGTTTACCTTCAAGTTCAGATCGTATAGGGTTCATCTTCAACCTTACTGATGTTTCACGTTCTTCCTGGGTGGGCATTATAAAAGTACGTCCAATATAACGATTTTTGATTAATCCTTCCCCGTAAGGAATTCCCGAAGTACGAGAATATCCTATGGCAGCAGTGATGGCTGAGTCAGGTACAGGCATAACTACATCCGCATCTACAGGATGTTCCTGTGACAGGGATTCCCCAATCTTTTTTCTTACATTGTAGACAATACGTCCATCCAGTATACTGTCCGGACGGGCAAAATAAACATATTCAAACATACAATGTGCACGGGGGGTGCCTGGATTTTTGGGTATTTTGAAACTTTTCACTTCATCATTGATAATCAGTATTTCACCGGGTTCCACATCTCGAATGTATTGCCCTCCTACCACATCAAAAGCAACAGTTTCAGATGCCACCAAAGTTATGTCTTCCTTTTGTCCAAGGGCCAGTGGTTTAATACCAACCGGATCCCTCACCACCATCAGATCATCGTTAACCAGTAAAACCAGTGAGTATGAACCAATAAGTTTCTTGGAAACCCTTTGAATAGCTTCTACCATGTCCTGTGTTTTTGAATACTCCTTAGTAAGGATGTGACAAATGACTTCGGAATCTGTAGATGATTGAAATTGTCTTCCTTCTTCCTCCAGTTTTCTTCTGAGTTCCATGGAGTTAATAATATCTCCATTATGGGCTATGGCAATAGTTCCCATGTCAAATTTACTTATGAATGGTTGTGAATTTTGAATTTGAGATTTACCTGTTGTAGAATAACGTACATGACCTATTCCCACATTTCCATCCAGTCCTTCGATGTTGCCGTTATTGAACACATCACAGACTAGTCCCATGCCCCGGTAGGTGCGCATTTCCTCACCATTATGGGCAGAAATGCCTGCAGACTCCTGTCCGCGATGCTGTAAAGCATATAGGCCGTAATATATTTCTCTGGAAATATTATGGGACTTATTATGGGAATAAGCACCTACAATACCGCATTTATCCTGCACTTGAAATTCTCCCTTATTTCTTGGGTATGGGGTAATTTTCTAAAAAGAGATGGAAAAATTCATTCAAACTAACACTACTTTTTACTCCTTGAGTAGATGGGGATTGAATTTTTCATCACCTATTTCTTCTTTAAGATCTTCAATTTTTGAATCGTAAAAAATGAGTACCGTACGAATAACCTTCAACCAATCCACTGCATCTTTCTTGGAAGGGGCAGCTATGATCCCCTGTCCCAAAACAATGTTTTCGGGTTTAAATTCGCTGGTAATAAAAGTAATATGATCTTCCTCTTCTAAAGTTTCATCAAAGGTTTCTTTCCACAGGTCACTAAGAGAAAATCTTTCGTACAAATTTTTATTTATTAAAATCCCATACTGGTTCTTCACATCAGCGTACCGTTGCTTTATAACCTTGAATTCTTCCTGGAGAGTTTTATCTTTCAGCTCAAGTCTTTCCTTGGAATCTGTTAATTCCTGATTAACTTTGGCTAGTTCATCTCTCTGGGAGGATAAATCACGAATTTCCGTATCCAATTTTTTAATTTTATCTTCTAATTCTTTTGTATGAATTTTGAGTTCCTGAAAACGCCCTAAATTTGCTATGGATGTGAGTCCAGAACGAATTATAGCATTTTTTATTTCCTTTCTGATAAGGGCGGGGTCAATATATTCTACATCATGACCGAAGGGGAATTTCATTCTTTCAATATGTCCCACTTCTTTTTTGAGAACTTTTTGGAATTTTTCAGCTAGTTCTCTTCCAGGAGCATCCACATCGGTGGCAATTAAAACAATATCTGCACCATTAACTGCTTTTTTAGCTATTTCAGTATTGGTGGTGGGTATGATGGAGGAGATGGTTATATGGTACTCCGCTCCCAGGGCAATGTTCTGCAAAGCCCGGGAGACGTTTTCCACGTCAGATGCTCCTTCCACAATGATGCGCACATCAATGGGATTTCTCGTTTCCATCTACTTCAACCTGTAGCCGTTAAGCTTCTTGTTCTGCCAGTTGTAGGTCCTAACCCGTTTGGATCTTCCGAATCCACAGGCAGAGCAGTAACGCTTCCTGGCATTGTATGAGTTCTTCCCACATCTTCTACAGCGGATATGGGTTTTTTTATTACGTTTACCAAATGATGGTGTACCTTTCAATTTATTATCCTCCTAATTAAAATTCTCTGACCCTGATTGGCAGGGTTTCTCATTTATCCTGGTGATATGTATACTATGTTATCCCCACGTATGAGGACTACACCTAATCTTCTTGATGATTCACCGCTTTCTAATTCTTCGGCATCGTTTAGAACTAAATTCATATGCATATCAAAGCTTTCAAGAACTCCACGGAATTCTCTGCCGCCTTTAAGTTTGATTAACACTTGAGAGTTAAGGGCTCTACCTAATACATCTAGTGGTCGTGATGTATTCACATTCTTCTGTACACTCACTATTATCACCTTTCCTATACCATCAATGTTGGTAAGATTTATATTTAAATGTACCGCCATCAAAAATATAAAAAAGAGAATGGAACTAGATTAAGGTGAGATATAATTGAAAATAAAAAAGAGATATCATCTCAAAAAAAAGAAATTAAAAGAGATAAAAACTGAATTAGGACCATACAGTTCTTTAATACCTTCTAAAGCCAAAGTGGAAATCTTGGAAACCGATCTTCCTGATTTGATCCTGGTAGATGGTGAACCTCTTATAATAATCATTGATGATGAACCATTTCCCACACTTAAAGGAGCCCTTAAAAAGCCCATAGAAAGCCATATGGTGGTGGTGGATATGGGTGCAGTGAAATTCATGACCAGCGGGGCTGATGTAATGTCACCAGGGATTGTTGAGGCGGACTCGGGAATCAAAACGGGTGACACAGTAATAGTGGTTGACGAAACCCATCATAAACCCCTAGCCATGGGAACAGCTCTCATATCAGGAGAAGAAATGGTTGAAAAGGACAAAGGTAAGGCTGTAAAGACCTTACATTATATTGGGGATAAGATCTGGAATTTGGAAATATAAGAAAATATATAAATCTATTTTAATAAGGAAATTATAGGCTATTTAAGAATTATTTGAATATCCTATAAATCATGATCATTAATATTATATTTATAGAGTTAGGGGGATTTCAATGGAGATATGGTATATATTTATAGTTGTTCCTGTTTTAGGGGCTTTAATACATTTATTCTTAAGTAAAAAACCGAAAACCTTGAATCGGGTAACTGAAGTTCTTTTGTTATGGTATTTGGGTGTGGGTATTGGTATTGGTTCAATATTTAGTGGTTTGACCCAGGTTTTAGACCCTCAAATGGTTGCTCAGTCAGTGGGATGGCCTAACACTCCATTTTTAAGGGAAGTAGGATTTGCAAATATTTCTTATGGTATTTTGGGTATTTTATCCATTAAATATCGTAATTTCTGGGCACCGACTATCATTGCTTATGCGGTTTTCATGTGGGGAGCTGCCTTAGGCCACATTTATAATCTACAACAAACAGGTAACCTGGCTGCAGGTAATATTGGAACTGTACTGTACTTAGACATACTGATGCCTATCTTGTTTATAATCCTCTTGGCGGCTTACCATAAGACACAAAATGGGGTAAAAACATAATAAGGCACAAATGTGCAGAAATCAAAACTTAAAACTTTTAAAAGGATTAAAAGATTAAAATTAAAGAATTAATCATTTAAAAATTGATCATTGAAGGGTTAAAATGATTAAACTTCGTTATTCTGCAGGTAAGGTACTTTCACCAGATGTTCATAAAATAGGAATCCTGGCAATTGGTTCTCATCTGGAAAACCATGGTGCAGCACTACCTATAGACACTGATTCTAAAATAGCATCATATTTGGCATTGGAAGCTTCATTACGTACAGGTGCTAAGTTTATAGGAATTTTGTATGCTGCCACAGAATATGATTATGTGAAGCATGGAGTTCACCTTTCTCCTGAAATTTTGGTGGAAAAAGAGCTTATTCCTACTCTGAAATCCGCTCGAAACAACCTGGATCTGGAAGCAGTAGTACTGGTGAATGGTCATGGTGGAAATGTGCCTATCAAAGATTATTTAGAAGACATAGAGAATGAGCTCGATCTTGAAATAATTTTCAACAATAAAATTGTGGAGATAGAAGGGCCCCACGCAGCTACAGGTGAGATTTCTATGGGTGTGGTTCTGGGTATGGGGGATGAATCACGCTTTGAGGAGCACTGTCATTTGGAGGATTACCCGGAAGTGGGGATGGTTGGTCTTCAGGAGGCACGCCAGGCCAATGCAGGTATAGATGCAGGTGCACTTAAGGTTAAAGAAGAAGGAATTTGTATTGATACTGAATTAGGAAAGGCACTGCTTGAAACTGCCTTGGAAGATATTATTAATAATGTTAAACAGCTGTTAAACAAGGAATAGGCTGTACTTTTTTTTCTTTGGACTAATCTTCTCTTTGGTGATGGAATTTAATTAATAATTTTATAGTTTTGTAAATCCTAACTTACCTAACCCCTCATACATATTAATCATTAATAGACTAATTCTAAAATAGGATAAATAATGTCATGAGGTGTTATTTAATATGTTTTGTCCAAACTGCGGAACCGAAGTTGAAAATGGAAAATTTTGTCCTAGCTGTGGTGCGACCATAGAAAGTGTTGAAAAAAAGCCTGAAATTACCCAAACTCCTGAAGTCCAGCCTGCAGTTGCTCCTGTTGGTGGACCTACCAAAAAATATAGTATTGATGAGTTTGTCACTAAAACTCAAGAAAAAACTGGTACCGGTGAAATTTTCGAACTTGAAAATGATTACCTGTTAAATATTAATGTTAATGGCAGAGTTTGGTCTAAAAAAGGAGCAATGGTTGCTTATAGTGGTGACCTGAAGTTCAAAAAAGAGGGAACCTTCGAACATGGTTTGGATAAATTTGTTAAAAAAGCCGTAACCGGAGAATCATCCACTCTTATGAAGATGGAAGGCCTAGGAAAAGTTTACCTGGCAGATTATGGTAAAAAAGTAGTTATCTTGAACCTTCAAAATGAAAGAATATATGTGAAGGGAAATGATTTACTGGCCTTTGAAGATCAGATTGACTGGGACATAACCATGATGAGTACAGGTGTGGGCCTCTCCAGTGGAACCGGATTATTCAATGTAAGATTAGAAGGAACCGGTATGGTGGCTATAACCACTTATTTCACACCAATAACCCTAGTGGTGACTCCAGATGAACCAGTATACACAGATCCTCAGGCAACCGTAGCCTGGTCTGGTGGATTAAATCCTTCTGTTAAGACGGATATTGGATTTAAAACTTTACTAGGAAAAACTAGTGGTGAAGAATTCCAATTACAGTTCCAGGGTAATGGATTCGTAATTGTTCAGCCATATGAAGAGGGTATGCAGTACTAATCTCTCTTCATTTTTGGGTAACATCACCCCATTTTTCTTTAATTCATTTAATTAAATTGCGAGTTTTAACTAAAGTAGATACTAAACATTTAATAACATTCATCAATCTTTTTTTTGATGTAACTACGGATTTTAACCCCTTAAATGAGATGTAACTGGTTTAAAAAAAATTTATATAATTTGGTAAATAACATATAAGTAATTGGGGGGGAAAATGAAAAAAACCCGAAAGCAGATTAACCCACGATACAGTGCTTTTAAGATTGCTCTGATTTATTTTTTAATTAGTCTTATATGGATTGTAACTTCTGATCAGCTTTTAATGGGATTTGTAAACGACAGTCAACTTTTAACTACCATAGCAATCTTCAAAGGTAGTTTATTCATTATTGTAAGTGCTATTTTGATATATTATTTAATTTACAGGAATTTGGTTTCTATTAAACGTTCTGGAGAAGATCTTAAAAGAAGTGAAAAGAAATTTCGTGAAATTTTCAATAGTGCCAATGATATGATCTCTTTAAATCTTTTAACTAGGGAAGGACTCCCTGGAAAATTCCTGGAAGTAAATGATGTGGCCAGCAAAAGATTGGGTTATACAAAGGAAGAATTACTGAATATGAGTCCCACAGACTTAGTTACCCCTAGTGATAGGCAGGAAATGGTTATTGCAGATCAACTTCTAAAAGAAGGACATAACCGCTTTGAAATGGTTCAAGTCACCAAGAATGGAGAAAAAATACCTGTTGAAGTGAACAGTCGTATTATTGATTATGAAGGGGATTTAGTTCTTTTAGCAGTTTCTCGTGACATAACCGAACGTAAAAAATCTGAAGAAAAGTTAAAAAATTCTTTAGATGAAAAAAGTTTATTGTTACGGGAAATCCACCATAGAGTGAAGAACAATCTACAGATAATATCCAGTCTATTTAATTTACAATCTAACTATGTAG
Source organism: Methanobacterium sp. (assembly GCA_020854975.1). Classification (GTDB taxonomy): domain Archaea; phylum Methanobacteriota; class Methanobacteria; order Methanobacteriales; family Methanobacteriaceae; genus Methanobacterium; species Methanobacterium ferruginis. The sequence continues at coordinate 1,488 of JAHKLQ010000100.1, read as the reverse complement.
AAGGAAGTTCAAAGGACATATTAATGGTGAGTCAGAGCAGGGTTAAGTCCATGTCCATGATCTACGAGCGGTTGTACCAGTCCCATGATTTAACCCATATAAACTTCAAAGATTACATTAACAACTTCGTACCCAACTTATTTTATTTATATGGAGTTTATATGGGGGATATTGAGCCAATAATAGATGTTGAAGATATTGAAATAGGAATAGACACAGCAATACCTCTAGGATTAATTATCAATGAACTGGTAACCAATTCCCTAAAACACGCCTTCCCTGAAGGAAGAAAAGGGAAAATTGAGGTTTCCCTTAAAAAGGAAGAGGAAGTATTCACCCTAAATATATCTGATGATGGTGTGGGGATGCCTGAAGAATCAGAACTTGAAAAAAAGAATACTTTGGGTTTACAACTTGTTAATAGTCTGGTAAACCAGTTAGATGGAGTAATGGAAATGAATGGGGAAAAAGGAGTTAAATTTAATGTTATCTTTAAGGAATTAAAATACAAAGAGAGGATCTGAGTTTTTTAAAGATCGATATGTGAGTCATAGTCAAAATCATGGTTAAGATTGTTTTCTTTTTTTACCTCTTTACTTTTTTTTTACATTTGTATAAACCTATATTTTTCGAATTAAAGAATTATATCAGTTTTTAAATCATTGAAATTCAAATCAACATAATATCCTGAAATTTGTTTAAAACTTTTGATTAGATTAGTTTAACATCATACTCTTTAGAAATAAATAAATAAATTAAAAACAACATTTTTAATGGGATGATTATCATGACGAAGGTTGTAAAAAAGAAAGGTGATATAGAACCTTTTAATCCGAATAAAATTAAAGGCGCCCTCCAGAAGGCAACTATTGATGCAGGGTATACTTTGGAAGAAAAACAAAATATCATCAACCAAGTATTATCCAATATAAATAAAAAATTAGATGAAGAAAAAGAAATTAAAAGTGAAACCATTAAAATGTGCCTTTTAACAGAACTGGATAAATGTGAACCTTATATTGCCAAATCATGGAGGAGATTTGACACTAAATATAAATCCAGATAGTTTTCTAATTCTTTTTTTTAAGGGGAGGAAAATATGAATGGCACGGATTTTTATCCAATTATATTCAAGCGAAAATCCATTAGAAATTATGATCTCACTCCCCTTAATGAGGATATCCTGGGGAATATTAAAGATCATATAAATTCTTTAAAACCATTATACAGTGATATTGAAGTAGATTTCAAAATTCTATCGCAAAAAGATGTTAATCCCCGCATGATGAAGAAGGCACCTCATTATATAGCAGCTTTTTCAGAAACCAGAGAAAAATATACTAAAGAAGGATATAAGACTAACATTGGTTTTATGCTACAGCAAATGGACCTTTTCTTTTCAGCTAATGGTTGGGGTAGCTGCTGGCAAGGAATACCAAAACCCCGTAAAGAGGTTTTAAAAAGTTCAGATCTTGAATTTATAATCTT
>JAHKLQ010000042.1 GCA_020854975.1 Methanobacterium sp. | reverse complement strand
CAGCTTTTTACAGGCCACAGGAAGGTCTTTAACACCAGGAACTGTTCTTCTAATTATTTTATTATTACCTACATGTTGTTTTATCTCATTTATAGCGGCAGAGGCCATATCGTAACGGGCGAAAGTAGTATCACAGATTCCAATCTTCATGGTATCACACTTATCTAGAAGGGTTAACCCACTAAATATTATTTGTTTAATGTCATTAAATTTCTATTGATTTACTTATTCTTATCTTTTAGAATTGTTTATGAAGGAAGTGTTTATTTTATAATTAGATTTTATTTAGAAAAAAATTATTTGGGAAAAAAAGAGTATATATGAATGTGTAGAATTGTTTCTACACTCCAAATGATTTCTTTAATAATTCCACGTTAACGAACCCTTCACGGAATAATTCTCCCGTGGTCAGGTCGTTTATAACCACTTCTGCCGGGGCAAACATGCCTTTATCGATCTGGTAGAAGTCGAAGTTAGCTTCTTTAAAGATATCATAAAATGGTTTTCCATATCCATCTGCGGCAGAGGATGGTAATTTCTCTGCCAGGGCTTTAATATCATCCTTGGTTTCTGACTCAACATAGTAGTAGGTTCTACCCCCGAACAAAACAGCATCATTGGTTTTTCCCATGGCTTTCAGGCCGTCAGGATCCACTGGAGCTATGGGAGCTATTCCAGCTGCATGTTTAACCTTGTTAACATCAAAGTGTAATGCTTCCAGCATTTTGTAGGTTCCGTTTTCCACCACTCTTCCTGCTATCTGTATAGATCCAACCAGGGAAGATGTGGGGGCTACTAGTACGTAAACATTTTCAGCTTTGACTTTGCACTCTTGTGCTATGTAGTCAGTGACATCTTCACTTGGAAGCACATCAGCTTCTAGGGTAAGTATAGCCAGGTCTGCTTCATCTATGTAACCAATTTCTTCATAGGTTTCTTCGGGTTTTAAGGCTAGAGCCCTTGCAGGGCCAGAGCCCAGGGCAAAGAAGTCACCCACACTTACAGACCATCCTGCTTTCTGGGATCCCAGGGTTGATATGGCTGGTTCATGTGTTTTTATTTTTACGGAGGGTAGAGCGAAGCTTTCAGAGAGGTCTCCAGGGATGGATATTCCCACTTCAGCCAGTCCCCCCAGACAAACTTTAGTGTAAAGTTCTCCTGCTTTGAAACTTCCAGTTACATTAACTCCTGCATCTATAACTGTAGAACCATTTTCCAGTTTGTGAACTGCAATCTTAAGGTCGTCGGCATTCTCAATCATTAAATCTACTGTTTTTTTAGCTTCTAAATTGACACTTACCATCTAATCATCTCCAATGAAAGTAAGATTCAATGGACATATATCCCTAACTTATAATCCTTACCCAAATTATATATCCATTAAATTCCTTTTAATCTACTGGGATTTTTAAGCTTTTTTATTTGATTTTTTCAATCCCCAAGAAAATTAATAAAAAAAGGAATTAATCCCTTAAAAATTCTGTAGTTAAACCCTTAAAGCTTCTTCAAAGTTCACCTGATAGATATGTGCACTAATGGAGTGTATGGTAAGGGTTCCAACTTCCACTCCCACTTCTTCTGCAACGTACCTGGATAAATGAGTTAATCCCACTGCGTTGGGGAACCAGGCCCCATAAATATCATGGGAACGCCATAATCCAGTGGTATGTAGTTTTCCTTCCCTGATTTTAAAGTCTACCAGTATCATGCAGGGCACTTCCTCCTGTTTAGTATCAGTAGGAGGATCCCAAGTAACAGATATAGCTCTACGTGATTCTCTACAGTTTTTAAGGCGTTTTATAGCCTCATTTATCTGATCAATTCCCTCAAAATGTTTCCTTAACCGGTTTCCATAAGTATAAACAAATCCTTGCTTATCATCACTCAGGAATTGTTCAGCATAGATTTCCAGTTTTTCTCCACTCCAAAAATAACCATCAGGGATAGCCAGTTCCAGTGGTCTGTTTACAGCAACCACTGTGTTGCGAAGTTCAAGTGTTAAAGATCCCCTCTCATCTTTTATTTCCGCACCTTTCTGCATTATTCTCTTAACCAGTGTTTCCCAACCCGATTTTATGGTGGGAACCCTAATCAGGATAGCCATTCTACTGCCTCCGTCATATTTTTCAATTTCTGATAAGCCACCTTTCTGGGCAGCATACGCATTCCACAGTCAGGATCAACAAGCATATTCTCCTTTCCAACCATTTCAACTCCTTTTTTCAGAAGTTCATGAATTTCTTCTGGAGTTTCCACCCTTTCAGTTTTGGTGTCAACACATCCAAAACCTATTTTCTTACCTTTAAGATCTGTGTTTTCCAGGACTTTGAGGTTTTTTTCTATACCTGCAAATTCACAGTCCACCACATCTACCGGGAATTTGATGATTTCCCCAAAAATTTGGGATACATCCCCACACACATGCATGGCTAAAGGCACAGTTAGACCTTCTACAGCAATTTTAATAGCTTTAAAAGATGTTTTGATATCTGCCATTCCTGTGGATAAGAATGGTTCATCAAACTGAACCATAGCTGCTCCAGCACCTTCTAAGTATTTGGCCTCTCGATTAAGGGCATAAGCCAGATCAATGATGGCTTTCCCTCTTTCCTCCACATTGTAAAATCCTTCCATACGTGATGATAAAATCAGAGTAGTGGGGCCTGTGATGATTCCTTTAACTCCCCTGGCATCTTCCTGAAATTTTCCGTTGCTAATGATCTTGTCACTCTCTTTGAAATCACTGGACATGTTTTTAGCAGTTTTAATGGCGGTTTCAAGATCATTTACGCCGATGGGATGGTTCAAAGGGAGTATTTTGCCCTTG
>JAHKLQ010000134.1 GCA_020854975.1 Methanobacterium sp. | reverse complement strand
CCATCCAAATTGGAGACTTGTTTGGAATATGAAAATGAATAACCACACCGGCCTTTTACTCTTACCAAAACACCAGATTGATTGACCTGAACTATGTAATCAGACCCTTTCAATTTGGTCGGGGTTTTAAGTGTTATTTCATGACCTTCACCCCTTAGATATGTTTCTTCTATTGCTTGAGCAATTTCTTCAGATAATAAACGTGCTTCAGCTGCTTCTTCTCCCTGTTGGACTGTTTTCATTCTTCCTTCTGCTACACTGGCAATACTGCCCAGGATAAGGAGAAGGAATAGTATGGATATCATGAAATCCAGGTTTAATGAGGCACACTGATCAGTAGTAATATAAGAACCCATAAGTTTAATAACTTAATACAATTATTAATACTTATCTGTAAATTTATCCTAAATATTAGGAGGGGGTAAATGTATGATTGAAAAATATGTGATTGAAAAAGATTTGAATACCGAACCAGAAATTGATAGTTTTGACTTGTTGATATCTTTTAAAGAAGGTAATGATGGGAGCGAAGAAGAGGTTAAAGGTATCGAAGAAATTGGAGTTGCCTTAGAGAATAAAAGATTTTATATTAAAGAATCTGAGTTCGATGATGTGGTTACTCTGGAGTTGAACACAGGTGATCCTGTTAAACTGGTGGAACAATTTGCAAAAACTCCCACAGAAGTCATTGAAAAAGTGATACCTGTAGATACAGTAGTACCTTCTACTATGGATAATATTAGAGAATCTATATTAGAATTTGCTGCCACAAATATGGTTCCAAAAGGGTCTTTTACAGTTCAGTGTATTAATCGAAGTAAAAGATATTTAGAACCATCTAATGAAGTGGTTAATCAAATATCCACTGAAATTAGTGATAAATTAAATGTTAATTATGATGATAAAAACACAGATTGGGTGATTCACATAGAAGAAATAGGAAAGATCACTGGAATAGCTATCCGCCGACCAGATGAAACTTTAATAAAGTGAACCACCATCATAATGTTTTTATTTTTCCCTCTTTTTCACTTTTTTATAATTTAATCTTTTAAACTTCATAGATACTTCCTAAATAATTCCTAAATACCTCCCAGATATCTCCCTAGATACCTAAATACTTCCTAAATACTTTTTAGATACATCCTAAATACTTCCTAAATGCCCCTTAGATACCTCCCAGATACTCTTAAATACTTCTAGATACCACCTAGCTATTATCATTAGCTAGAAACTGGTGAATCGCGAACTGGTAAACTGGGAACTATTAAAATTGCAAACTGGTAAACTGGAACCAAATTTAATTTTAATGAGGGTAATTTTATTTATAACTTCAAGAAATGATCTATAATTAGTAATCTAATAAAGTGTGGCATCAGGTATGATGTATGAAATAGTACTTTTTAGTGGTGGAGTTTACAAATTTGATCTTCTAGTAGAACATGTGGAAGATGTAGGGGGATTGTTAGTACAAGAAAACCGTCTTCACATCTCACGAGGAACTTCATTTCTATCAGAAGAGATCAGAGTAATGATCATTGCGCCCACTAATGAAATTTCTGGAATTAAATCCATAGCAAAAGATATTAAAGGCGAAATAGAAGAAATAGAAATAGAAAAACCCCTTAAAGATAATTTAATATCTGCGTTGGAGTTATATGGTGTGATGTGCAAAACCAGAGACTGGTTAGATCTGAGTACTATTCAAGAATTAAGTAAATTTCACTATGAAAAGGAACTTGTGGAATTAAAAGATAACCAGGACCATTATAATGCCTTTGAAGAATGTTTAGAATTGATGATTTCACTTGAATTAATAGAAAAACGTGAAAGTGAGAGGGAACTTGAGTATCGTGTTTTAAAAAAAGTAGATGAACTTTAAAATCAGTGCATCATTATGTGGTAACAGATTAGATGAGAACTATGGGATAAAAAACTGTGGGATAATAATTAACATTTATAGGAACTCAAAATCTAATTCTAACCTAACAAGTTTTAAGGTAATAAAGAGTTTAAAATAATAGAGAGTTTAAGGTAATCGAGGCAACAAATGATAAAAGGAGAAAGTCTGGTTTTCATGGGTATTGTGGCAGTGATTATAGGTATGCTGCTTATTTTTTTAGGAACCATGTTCTTATCATCAGGTAAAAGTGAAAGTAATGAAAATACCAAGGTAAGTACGGGGGGAGTGGTGTTAATTGGACCCATTCCCATTATCTTCGGAAATGACAAAGGCATGGTGACCATAGCCATAGTGGCAGCCATAGTTATAATGATAATTTCCTACCTCCTATTCTACCAAAGAATAATATAAATCTGAAAATATTATTTACATCTCACTTTACTATTATTAAACAGAAACAATAATTTTTAACTCTAAACAATTTTAACTCCAATTTACCTAATAATATGGGAAGCTACTTCCTAATTTGAAGTTTACCTATATTCATCATCATTATAAAAACGGTTTAAAAAAAATGAATTTCATTACAAAAAATAAAATTACAAAAAATAAAAAGTGCTATCTGATTCTGCTACCTGTGTTAGCAGCCTTAATCATAGCTTTAATTCCCACCTTGAAACAACAGTGGCCTCTGGGATGGGATATCATATATCATGTTCATTATGCTCAGATATACGCACAATATGGATTCACACTAACCGACCCCCTCTTGAATTCACCTTATGGTCAGAAAATAGGTTACATGCCCCTATTCCACTTTTTAATAGCAGCCATTGGAACTGTATTTGGGGTTGATTTTATGCAAGTAGCCAGGTTTCTGCAGCCAGTATTAGCTGCTTCTATAATTTTATCAGTTTCCTATGTTGCTTACCGATTTTATGGTGAAATTGCGGGTGTTGGAGCCGGATTTTTAATGTTATCCAGTTATCTGGTAAGCCGGATTGTTCTATCCCTACCGGAAAATCTCGCCCTGATATTCATTCCCCTGGCAGTCTATTTATATTACAGTTCTATTAAAAATAAAAACTACCGAACAGCCTTTTTGGGTGGGTTACTGTTTATCATAGTACTGTTTACCCATAATGCCGCTACCCTCTGCCTTTCGCTGACAATCGTAAGCATTACGGTCCTGGAACTAGTAGTTTTCCGCGATTTTGGTGTGCTGAAAAATTTCATCTTCTTCTTTTTATCATTGATACTGATAGCCGTAGCAGGAATTGTAGCCTTACAAATTTGGGCCCCTCAAACACTTCAAAACGTAATACAACAGGGAATAACTGCCACCACAGGGATCAGCACCTCATTACCCTCCAACAGGCCACTGGGATTGTTAAGTTTTTTAGGAAATATAGGAGTGCTGGTTTTAATATTTTCCATTACTGGATCTGTTCTGGCTGTAATCAAACATCGTAGGAAGGATCTTATATTGATAGTATGGATTCTGGCTATGCTACTTTTAAGTAATGCATACTGGTTTGGAATCAACGTTATTTCCTACAGAGTTTTAATTTATCTTCTGATACCCCTCTCTATAGTTGGGGGTTATGCTATCAGTTATGCCTACCAGTGGATGAAGACCTCTGATAAGTTTTCTTCCAAGAAGTTAAGGATCGGGTTTTTAGTGGTTATTTTAGGCCTTTCATTTGTTAGTGGTGTGATGACTGTGGAAAACCCTAAAGTATCAAATTTTTATGTTAAAAATGAATTCGAAACTGTGCAAATTGCCCCACCCTCAACTTCGGAGATAGAACTTGCAGAATGGTTCCAGGAAAATGGGAATGAAAGTCGTTCCTTTGTGATTTCTAACCAGTTTACAGGGATGTTTATAGTTACCAGAGCAGGAATGCCTATGAACTATGGATTTGAGTTCTATTCCATTAAAAATTATCCTAACATGACCATATCTAAGCTGAAAGAGGATAATATAGGATATTTAGTCTATGATAAAAGATTGGTATTCCCTTCTGAGGATAACTATACCTATATTCGCAGTATTCAATCAGAGTTTTTCCCCCTATACTATTTCAGTCAAAACATTACCACTCATTTTGATGAAATAAAGCCAGATTATGCAACAAAAGTCTATGAAAATCAGGATTATATTGTTTGTAAAATAGATTATTAAGTAGAGAAGCTTATAAGTATAATAAGTTAAGTACAATAAAGTAAATCAAATTTAAATTAATAGATAAACTTGAAGTAAATTTCATGAAAAATTGGTATATGGTTGTAAATAGAGTAAGTCATAAAAATATTTTCTTGATAAAAATAAGCAGAAAATGGTGACTAAATCTATTTTAAGAAGCACCTGAATAGTAATATATTCATATCTGATTCCAAAAGTTCTTAAAAGTCATGAAAAATTAAATAAATAGTAATAAGATTGATAAACTAAGTGTAAAAAACATAACTTATATTAAGTTGATAAACTAATTTAAATAAACTTTTGACATTTATAAAGTGATTCTATGAAAGTTTCTGTGGTTATCCCAGCTCTAAATGAAGAAGGTATTGTGGGGAAAACTGTTAGATCAGTACCCCTCAAAAAACTCCATGATATTGGACTTGAAACGGAAATACTGGTTGTTGATAACGCTTCTACTGACAATACAGGTAAAGAAGCTGCTGAGGCTGGTGCCAGAGTTGTTTTAGAGCCAAAAAGGGGTTATGGTAACGCTTACATCCGTGGTTTTACTGAAGCCCAGGGCGATATAATGGTGATGGGAGATGCTGATGGAACCTATCCCTTTGATGAAATGGCTGAATTCATCCAGCCTATTTTAAAGGGAGAGGCTGAATTTGTTATTGGCTCCCGACTTAAAGGAGATATAAAACCAGGGGCAATGCCTGCTCTTCACAAATACATAGGAAATCCATTTCTCACCTGGGTCTTAAATGCTTTGTTTTCAACAGGCATATCAGATGCCCACTGTGGAATGAGGGCTATGACCAGGGAAGCTTGGAATAAATTGGGCTTGAAAACAAGTGGTATGGAGTTTGCTTCTGAAATGGTAATAGAAGCTTCCCGGAAAAAATTGAAGATCACTGAAATCCCCATAACCTACTATCCCCGGGAGGGTGAATCAAAGCTCAGCTCTTTTTCAGATGGATGGAGACACCTGCGTTTTATGATGCTATACCGACCAGGCCCATTCCTACTCATTCCAGGAGTTATAGCCCTGATTTTAGGATTCTCATTAACTGCTTTAATATGGTTCCAGGGCGTATCCCGGATGCATTCATTAATTCTGGGAGGTCTCCTCCTGCTGACCGGATATCAGTTGCTCCTTTCCTGGCTTTACTTCGGAGCTTTCGGTGCTGCTTACGGATATTCAAGTGATTCAGGAATCAAAAAGAAGTTGATGAGTTACCACTCTCTGGAAAATGAACTCCTTTTAGGAGTAATATTCCTAGCCATAGGAATAGCTCTTGGACTTTATGTTATTCATAACTGGAGCACGGGAGGATTCGGATCATTATATCAGGTTCAGACTACAGTTGTAGCTATGATATTTTCAATTCTAGGAATTCAAACCATTTTCTCAGGCATGTTCCTAAGCTTGTTACTACTGAATAAAGGAGATAACAGATAATTAACTTCATTCAGAATACTTTCATCTGTGCCTCAATTAGGATATGATTCCATTAAATATATGGGATTCCATTAAAAATAACAAATATAGGGTTCCATTAAAAATAATTTAATCTGGGGCATTATCTAATATTTTTTAAAATTCTGTTTTCACTCATTTAACATATCCATTAAATATAGATGAACATTCGCTATTAAAGATATCTAAATTATAATTAACCCCATTAAAGAGCATATAAATAGTATATAGAATATAATTATGCTACTAAAGAGGTATATTTGAAATGAAAATAGCCTATATCTACGATGCAGTTTACCCCTGGGTTACTGGTGGGGCAGAAAAAAGAGTCTATGAACTAGCTAGGCGAATGGTTCAAGAGGGACACGAAGTGCACTGGTACTCCTGGGGATGGTGGTGGCCTGAGAAGGGAAAGAAAGATATAACTTTTGAAGGGATCCACCTTCATGGTGTTGGCCAACCCTATGAACTCTATACTGATAATCGAAGATCCATAAAAGAAGCTTTATTATTTGCTGTAAAATTATTACCAGTCTTAATGAAAGAAGATTACGATATTGTGGACTGTCAGGGATTCCCTTTCTTTTCCTGTTTTAGTGCAAAAATCCATTCTCTTTTGGGAAAATCCAAACTCATTATCACTGTTCATGAAGTATGGGGTGATTACTGGTACCAGTACCTAGGCCCCATAGGATTCTTCGGAAAACTTGTGGAAAGTATCATGTTCCGTCTAACTAACCGGCTTATCGCTGTATCTGAGAAAACTCTTACGGATCTTGGAAAAATAAGGAACACCAATGAGTCTAAGGTTATAGCTAATGGTATAAATTTTAAGGAAATAATGAATGCAGATCCTGTACACAGAAAATGGCAAGTAGTATATGCAGGTAGAATTACCAAGGAAAAAAGGGTAGACCTGTTAATCAATGCCCTTGGAGAAGTTCGTGATGAAATACCTGACATTTCAGCTCTTATTATTGGAGAAGGACCAGATATTTCAAGAATAAAAAAGATGGTTGATGATCTTAATTTAAATGATAATATCACGTTTTTAGGATTTATGGATGATTATTATGATCTTATTTCCTACTTGAAATCTTCAGAAGTCTTTGTCCTGGCATCTGAAAGGGAAGGTTTTGGAATAGTTGTTTTAGAGGCTAATGCTTCTGGTTTGCCTGTGGTTGTGGTGAAAAGTCCACTTAATGCAGCTATCGATCTTATCAGTGAGGGTGAAAATGGTTTTGTGGCCCAAGCCAATGTTAGTGATGTTAAAAATAAGATTATTGCTGCATTAAGAAATAAAGATGAAATGAAAAAACACTCCCAAAATATTGCTAAAAAATATGATTGGGATGATATAACTCCTTTATTGGAGGAATTTTATCAGGAGAGTCTTCCATAACTACTCCATCCAGATTTTAAATAAGTTACATAAAAACAAATATCCACATTTTAAACATATTAAATAAAAAACCCATTACAACTTAATGAGAATTAGGTAACATGAAAATATTACAAACACCAGTCCGTTTCTATCCGTACACCGGGGGCGTGGAGTATTATGTTTATAATCTTT
>JAHKLQ010000172.1 GCA_020854975.1 Methanobacterium sp. | reverse complement strand
GAAATCTTCAAAATTGGCAGCGGCCTCTTTGATTTTAATCTCAGCAGGTAGTTTCAAAGTACGGGAAACTTCCCCAGAACCTCTTTCCTTTTTAATGTAAGTAATTTCCTCACCTTCCATAGCTTCCGGGAAGGTGGTGGTGATGGTTACAGTATCATGGGTCACATCCACAGATAAGTTTTCTTTGGCAACCGCGGGAAGATCTGCAATGATAATAAAATCAGTTTTGGTTTCTACAATATCAACATAGGGTGTGGTTGGAGCAGTGTAATCTGTAATGGTTTTTCCCAGTCCTTCCTGTTTCTCACGCAGTGTCTTAAACATGTCGTTAACCATTTTCTCGGCAGTGGAACGTATTTCTTCAGTTTTTTCAGTTGCACTTTCCCGAAATTCTTTACCCCTATCAGAAACTGAATCTTTAGCCTGAGAAGCTTTAATTTTTACTTCTTCACTTTTTTCTGAAACAGTACCTTTTACTTCATCAGCTTTAGACTTGATCTCTTCCTGAGTATCTTTGCTTTTAGATTCTAGTCTTGTTTTTTTTTTCATCCATAGAAATTACCTCACATCCAATTAATTTATCTAAATTTAGCGGAGGTTCATTGTTTAATGGAATATATGGGAAAAATATGTCTGTTTAAAATAATAAACTGTTAAAAATTTTTCATTAGCCATTATTCCCCATATCATTCTGGAATTGTCTGTTGAATTCCTCCAACTTTTCTATTATCCTTGATATGCCACTACCTTCCGAGGCGGAGACCATCAGGACCTCATCCTCGGTGTTAATATGTTCTTCAATGTACTTAACGTTTTCTTCATCTTCCACCAGATCCATTTTATTGAAAATACACAGGACTGGGATGTTACGGAATATTTGTTTTATCTCCCAGTAGAGGTTCACCTGGTTTTCAACAGGAAATCCAGAGGTTTGAGATGGGTCAAATACAAAGAGGATAAGATCTGCCAGATGTTCCAGGGCCACCATGGCATTGAGTTCTATCTGATTCATCTCCTGCACTGGACGATCCAGGAGGCCAGGCGTGTCTATGATCTGATATTTCTGCCAACGCCTTTCCATATGGCCAATCTGAATTCCTTTGGTGGTGAAAGGATAATCCGCAACCTCTGGTTCTGCATTGGTTATCTGTCGGAGCATGGTGGACTTTCCAACATTGGGAAATCCAGCAATCACTGCAGTGGTGGCTTCAGGATCCACAGTAGGCACGTTACGTAGCATCTGCCTAGAATAGTTTAAAAAGTCAAGTTCATCCCCTATGCGGTTTACTACCGAAGCTATTCTACCAAATGCAGCTCTTCTTATTTGTGCAGCATTTTCAGGAGGTGATCTTCTTATACGGTGGGTGTACTGGTTTTGCAGTTTTTCCAAAACTCCGTTAGCCCAGTTCAAGGCTCCCATGGATTTTTTAAACTGATCCACACCCACAGCAACATCAATATAGTCCTGGTAGAACATGGGTAATTCCTCCACGTGAGGTGTTTCCTTCAGAATGCCTTCGAAGGTTTCTCGAATAACTTGACAGGCTGTCTGGACTCTTACTTCTTCTATTCTTTTCGATTTCTTCTGGCGGTGGATCTTGGATGTGCGTACCCGTGCCGCAGCTTTCTTAGCCCTACGAAATGCCTTGTCAAGCACCTCATCTGGGGTAGGTATGTTAGGTAAAAACATTAAATCACATTTTTATAATTTTATTTTAAATTTATGGTGTAATTAGATACACATTAATTGGGATAAACAAGATTATCTTCTAAATAAACACAATTATTTATATGTTGGTTTATTCCTCTAAAACTCTTTTTCTAATCTAATTCTCCTAAAACTACTTTTCTAATTTAATTTTTCTAAAACTCTTTTTCTAAATTTATTCCAGTTTATGATATTTATTCTTCTTCAAATATTTGGGATTGGAAACTGTAGATTTTAACTCCTTCCTGGAGCCAGCAATCAGGTGATAGTCCTGCTTTCATGCATGTGTTGGCCAAAAAATCTTCAATGTTCCAGTTCCATTCTATAGGAACCTGAGGTAGAAGTAAACCACGGTAAATGCCCATTTCTACAATGAGACCATCTTTTCCCACTTCAATCTTTTCCAGGTACTCTGCAGGGTTTTGAACTTCAACTAATTCCGGCTTACTGAGCACACTAACCTCAACCTGGATATTATCCATTTCTAATGGTGTCACCTGGGGAAAACGTGGATCTCCAGTAGCTGCACTTATAGCCACTTCAATCACTGCCTGAGCCAGTGTTTTCACTGGTTCAGGGTAGCCAATACAACCTCTCAAATCACCATTACGGTGAAGAGTAACAAATGCACCCATTTCCTCTTTCAAAGTTGAGCTAACATCTTCAGGGACATTTATAACTTTTCCATTTTTAAGGTAGGTTTCTATGGCTCTTCTTGCAAGTTTTACCAGGAATTTTCCTTCTTCTTTGCTTATTATCAATCTGCACCCCCCACTGTTGCCTCACTGACTCGGGTGTGTGGTCCTCCATCACCTACAGGTGCGGTTTGACCTGCTTTACCACAGAATCCAACTCCCAGATGGAAATCGGAACCCACAGCATCCACTTTCTGCAGTATCTCCAGAATGTTCCCGGAAAGGGAAACATCTCGAAGAGGATCTTTAAGTTCTCCATCCTGAATCTGGAATGATTCAGCAGCATTGAACTGGAACACACCCTTACCTGTATCTACCTGACCACCCCGGGATCCTTTGAGGTATATTCCATTATTAATATCTTCAATTAGTTCTTCAAAACTCATTTTGCCAGGTTTCAAGTAGGTGTTGCTCATACGAACTATAGGTTGGTCACCTACTCCTGATCTAGCGTTTCCACTAGATTGAATGTTGAGTTTGGCTGCTGTTTCTCGGGAGCTTAAAAGTGAGACCAGTTTACCCTCTTTTACTAAAACGTTGGGGCTTGTTTTTACTCCCTCTGCATCATAGGCATAGTAACCAAAGGCATCCATACTGGCATCATCGATTATGTTGATTAGTGAGGATCCGATCTGAGTTCCCATTTTCCCTTTGAGTATGGAATCATTTTGCAGGATGAGGTCTGCCTCAGAGGCATGGCCCAGTGCTTCATGTATGAAAACTCCGGTGAGTTCTGGATCCATAATTATAGGGTAGCGTCCGGATGGTGGTGGGTTGGCATCCAGTAACCTTACAGCTTTGGAAGCAGCGGTTCTTCCCATTAATTCCAGATCTTCCTTTTCAATAACTTCAAAACCTCTTGCCCCACCTGTGCTTTTATGTCCAAATTGAATACCCTTTTCGGATGCTGCTACAGCATTTAAAAAAAGGGCTACTCTGTTTTCTTCCATGGTTACTGAAGATCCTTCCGAGTTAATGAATATGGAGGTGCCTTCGGCATCCACATAATTTACAGTGGTGCTTACCACCTGATCTAAGTTGGCTGCTTTTTCCACTTCACTCATAACCATCTTTTTATCTTCAAGGGAAACATCAGACAGTTTTATCCGAGCATTGGATGTGACTTTATCCGTCCTGATTTCTGTGGGGGCCATTTCCACATCACTGGAAAGGACACTGGCCAATTTAAGAGCGGATTCTGCCACATGATCCAGGCGATCTAACTGAGTGGTGTAAGAAAATCCCCATGCACCATGCTTTAAAACACGGATACAGGCCCCTAAATCTGAGCCGGATCTGATTTCCTGGATCTTACCATCTTTCATAACTATAACTGTGTTTTCGCTCTCATTTATCCTGATATCAGCATAGTCAACGTGTTTTTCCACTGATCTCAGTGTTTTTTCAAGTAAGTCCAGATCTAAATCCTCTCTCATGTTATCTCCACTTTTTAATATGGTCTTTCTGACATATAGATTTTACAGATTATTTTTACTGACTATTATTTAAGTTACAGATTATTATTCAAGGCCATGGATTTAAGTTATGCCCAGTGAAAAGTAATATATATAAAGTATTGGTTAAATAGCTTTTAGAACATCAGTAATCTTTTTTCTTATTAGATCATCTGATCATTTTCACCAAAAAAAGCACCGGATGTGAAATCATGAAGACTATAGAAGAAATAAACCAGAAAATTAAAGACGGGGATGCAGTGGTAGTTACTGCTCGCGAAATGACCCGTATTGTGCAGGAAAATGGTGCAGGGAAAGCTGCAGAAGAGGTGGATGTTGTCACCACCGGTACATTCGGTGCTATGTGTTCCTCTGGTGCGTTCTTCAACTTCGGACATTCTGACCCGCCCATTAAGATGAGCCGCACCTACCTGAATGGTGTGGAAGCCTATTCTGGTCTGGCTGCTGTTGACGCCTACCTTGGAGCCACCCAACCCCACCGAAACCCTGATATTGGGACAGATTATGGTGGAGCCCATTTATTGGAAGACCTTGTACGAGGAAAAGAAGTTGAACTTGTGGCAGAGGCCTTCGGAACCGATTGCTACCCCCGTACAGATGTTCATACATTTATAAGCCTGGAAAGTCTAAACCAGGCCATCATGGTTAACCCACGGAACTGTTACCAGAACTATGCTGCAGCCACTAATTCCACTGAAGAAACTCTTTACACTTACCTAGGCACCCTGTTACCTCAGATGGGTAATGTAGGTTATTCCAGTGCCGGGGAGCTCAGCCCACTTTTAAATGACCCTTATTTCCAGACCATTGGTGTTGGCACCAGGATTTTCCTGTGCGGAGGCCAGGGTTATATTCTGGGAGAGGGAACTCAACACGCAACCGAAGGTGAACGGAAAAATGGTGTTCCTGTGGGTTCAGCCGGAACTCTCATGCTACAGGGTGACCTGAAAAAGATGGATGCTAAATTCTTACGTGGGGCAACCATGCCCAAGTATGGATCCACCCTATATGTAGGGGCGGGTATTCCGATCCCTATCCTCAACGAAGAAATAGCTCAACGTACTGGTATCAGTGACCAGGACATACACTGTAATATTTATGATTACGGTGTTCCTCGTCGTAGTAGACCTGTGGTTATGGAAACAAATTATCATGATCTGCGAAGTGGGAAGATTGAGATTAATGGAAGAGAAGTTCAGACTTCACCACTTTCATCCTTTAAAAAAGCATTGGAAGTTGCTGAAGAGCTTAAAATGTGGATTGAAAAGGGTGATTTCTTCTTAACCAACCCTGTTAAAAATATCCCATCTCAGGGTTGCACTGTGAAGCCTCTGGAGATCAAAAGACCATCTTTACTGGTTAAAGACTTGAAAATTAAGCCAATTATCACTGCCCGGGCAGAAGATGCCATTTCTGGTGTTGCCCGTAAAATGGTGGATAACAACATCAACCATCTGCCCGTGGTGGACCATGCTGGTCGGCTGATGGGTATTGTAACTAGCTGGGATATTGCCCATGCCGTGGCCAAGGATAGTAAGAAGCTGACTGAGGTAATGACTAAAAAGGTGATTGTGGCCCTGGAAGATGAACCAGTAGAGCTCATTGCCCGACGCATAGATAAACATGAGATATCAGGAGTTCCCATAGTTAACCGAGAAAATCTGGTCAGGGGTATGATTACTGCTGAGGATATCTCTCGACTTATTTGCTCTCAGAACAAGGAAGGTGATTAATAATGAAAGCCTGGCTTAACTTTTCCCCCAGCATAGTAAATAAGACTGTGATTTCTGATCTTATCAAACATTACGATGTGAGTTTTAACATTCTACGAGCTGACATCACCCCCAAGGGTGGTAAAATGCTCATTGAAATCAGTGGCACTGAAGCAGATAAGGGCATAGAATACCTGGAAAAAGAGGGAATCCAACTTAACCCCATTAAAAAAGTGGTTAAAAAGGAT
>JAHKLQ010000037.1 GCA_020854975.1 Methanobacterium sp. | reverse complement strand
CACTGTTGGTGGGTTTTCCAGTTCCACCATGAGGTTGTGTTGGTGCATGAGAGTGGTGGGTACCAGTAAGGCCATAGTGATGATATTCAGATCATACATAACAGTCTGTACATCTGGACCGTGGTGTGAGGGGACTGTTGGTGGGTTGGGGACAATGGCGTTTATGGGGCCTGATTTAATTTGTCCGGGGTCTGCGCCTCTGCGCACCATGACTGCACGGACTTTTTTAATACCACAAAGGTCGTCTATGGGTTGCAGTGTTCGGCAAAGTCCAGTGGTGTTGCAGCTTACTACTCTAACGAAATCTGTACCTAGATTATCCTGGTAGTTGGCAAAGGAGTTAAAGGATTTCCCTATTTGTTCGTGTTTTTCACCGCCCTGAAATATGCCTTTAATACCTTTTTCTTCGTAGATTACTTTGTTTTTGGCCCCTATTCCTCCAGGTGTGCAGTCAACCATTACATCCACTTTATTGTAGAGATCATCGATGGTGCCGGTTACTTTTATGTCTGCTTCTTCAAAGAGCCCTTCTCTTTCTGGGGCACTGATATAGAGGGGGAAGCCCTTTTCCACTGCCATTTGAGCTTCAAAGTCAGGAGTTCGTTTGGTTACTCCTACAATTTGCATGTCGTCCTGGCAGGCGACTGCGTCTGCTACTCTTTTACCAATAGTACCATATCCGTTTATCCCTACGTTTTTCATAATAAAATCCCCGTTATAGTTTTATAATGTATTTATCTATTTTTTTAGAATATTATAAATTTTATGATATAATTTTTCAAAAGAAGTAGGTGCAAATAAACTGTTACCCTCTATTACCACTTAAAATGATTTAAATCTATTTTATTGAGTAAAAGCTCTTTAAAACTTTATATAAAAATTTAATGAATAAATAATTGGAAAAAAGAAAAAAAATTTACTATAATCCTTGAATTAGGATTTAGTAACTTATTCTAGTGCCTCAAGTTTTTCAGGCAGGTAGGTTTCAACAACGTATTCCAATCCATACTTAGAGAAGGACTGCTGTTCTGCTTTTTTCCCGATCTTGAGCATCTTCTTGATCTCCACTTGCCAGGCTTCATCCTTGTATCTGGGGTCTTTTGAAAGTTCTTTAAGCCTTAGAACGTCAATATCTTTAAGAGGGTCGGTGGGAAGATCGTAGTTGATGATATCTGATGCAGTAACACCCAGGAATTTAGCATCTGGAGTGGCCAGTTGATGGTTTACGTGGGCCAGTTTGGCACTTCCACTGATGATAACCATGGCAATGTGGAATCCCCAGGGGTCTCCGTCGTTACAGATATAAACAGGTAGGTTCAGTTCTTCGTTCACACGTTTAAGGAAACGTCGAGTGGCACGGGCAGCTTGACCCTTTAAACCAACAATTAAAGTGTCAAACTTTTTATAGGCACTTTCCTGGACCATTCGGTGGAACATACCCATGGTTTCCACGGCAATAACTCTTCGCACATCATGGTCCACAAAGGCCACTTCATCAATGGTAGGGGATATAGTGTAACCTGATTTACCGGCTTTGAGGGCGTTTATTTCTACATCATCATCTTGGAGGGTGATGTTTCCATAGACTGAAGCACCGTCTTCTTCTGGCATCAGACCCAGATCTTCACGGGTCATTCCCAGGGTAACTTCCAGGTCTTCACCTACAATGTTGGATTCCTGCTGGTCTCCGAAATCCACATCCCATCCTTCAGAAACGTAGTACATCTCCCTTAGAGTGGCAGTTTTTCCTCTGCGTACTAGGTCTTTGCAGAAATTGGCTACATAGACCATTTGGGCCATTTTACTTATTTGTTTAACATTACCTAGGGATCTTTTCCCGTATCTGTCTCCCAGAACGTAGTAACGTTTTTCAGTATCATAGACTATATTAGATGTTCCTCGGGATGGAACTTTAATTGCAGGAACGTTGTTTTTTTCAACATCCTCTAATATTATTTCACCCAAACTTTTGAGCTTGTTAACAGTAATATCTTTCTTATTCATCTTCAACCACGCCTTCATATTTTGCTCTGCGTGTAACTTTTGCTAGCACGGCATCATATTCTGGAACATCCTTCTCTGCCAGAACAGCTGCCTCACGAATTATAACTGGAACTAAACTGTCAAATACTTTAGCTCGCATTGCTTCCTCTTTAGCAGCTTTTTTGGCACGTATATATTTTTGCATGCTTCTGGCGATCTTCATGGTGGCCTGACGGACTTCATGCAAAATTTCAGGTTCAGGAGCCACACTCTGTTTACCTGTAGAAAGGTAGGGTACGTTGGTGGAAATAATGTTAACAAAGATGGTTATCGGAGCGTTATCCATGTCCCTTATGCCGTAACGTTTCCAGTCCACGCTTTTAAGAGCTTCAGTGATGGCACAGCTTCCCTGATCAAAAGCCAGGGGTACCCGGTTAGCAAAACGCATGATTTCTGCTTTACGCTGTTCACCCACCATTCTTCCAGAATCTCCACCATAGGAGATACCTGATTCTATAATGAAAGAAACTCCTCCACGGAATGTTTTGGGTTTTCGGGTGGTGGTAGCCACGAATTCAGGATTTAAAATTTCCCTTATTCCTTTTTCTATCTGTTCCTTACCTATAGGTATCAGACCCGAGGTGGGTGGGGCCATGAAGTCCATTTTGGCGAAGGTTTCCACGATCTGTTCGGCTTCCTCCCATTTCATGTCCTTGGGTCGTTTGTTAAGATCGATACCAGTGATTGCTTGGATCTCATTGACCCGCTTGGTGGACATTCTGGACAGATTACTGGTTAATAGACTTCGGAAACGGCGTTTATCAGTGTGTTTTGCCATGAATATCAGATCATCCGCAGTAACACCTTTAGGATGTGGAAGCACCTCTTTAGGTAGTGGGGGGATGAAGTCTGCAGCTCTGTTAAATATATATTTGTGTCCGGTAGGGTCCCGGAAGGTGATTTTGGCATGGGGGTTGCCGATCATGGTTCTTCGGATGTATTCAAAAGCTCCCTGTTCTGAGAGTGAATAAGAAACATCTTTGAAGTGCAGTTCTATGGATACTCCGGTAGATTGCACTTCAACATCCTTTCGCTCCAGTACTAACCCTTTATTCTTCTTCACATCCATCTTAAAGGTCATTTCAACGCCTTTAAGAGTATCCCCATCTTTATAACCAGAAACAACTTTTGCTGGTTTTCCAGTGGTCATCTGTGATAGCAGGACACATCCACTGCACCCTAATCCCTGCTGTCCACGGGATTGAATATTCCTGAACTTGGAACCAGCAAACATGGTACTGTATACTCGGGTAATATAATCTTCAGGGATTCCAGGGCCATTATCTGTGTGTTTAAGTATGTAATGATCTTTATCTAAACGTTTGAGGTCAATTTTTATTTCAGGGAGTATTCCTGCTTCTTCTGCAGCATCCAGGCTGTTAGTGATGAGTTCATGGAATACCATGGTCAAAGACCGGATTTTACCTGAAAAACCTAGCATCTGTTTATTTCTACGGAAAAATTCAGACGCGGTAAGTTCTTTAAATTCCTCAAATAGTTCAGCTGCTTCTCGCTCCAAACTATGCCTCCTTTAAACTGGTTTAATTAGATTATTATATGTACTATACGTTATTCTGAAATTAATTCGTTTAATTAATCTAAGTTAATTTAATTCATTTTATTATATGGGGGGCCCCATTTTGATTTCTCTTAATTTCATTTCCTGTTTTTTACGTTCCAGGAATGAGTAGACTGTTTTGTGTCGAGCTCCACTCAGAATCATCTCTACGGCTTCTTTGGCAATTTGTAAGTGTTCCATATCTCCAATGAGTGAAACAGTTTTTCCATAAACTGAAACATGAATTCCTGTCATTTCTGTGATTATATCTCTGGTTTTACCATCTTTGCCAATGATACGTCCTTTTTGCCTTAAAATGGTCTTTTTTGATTTACCAACATAATCTGGGAGATTGATAATTTCTAACATTACTTCATCATCAATCAGTTTAAGTGCTATCTCTGGGTTGAAACCCCTACCTATAGCTTTAACCATGTAACGTGCTTTCCAAACAGATAAAGGATCCTCAGCATCCTCATGGGGTGATATGGATACGCTTCCTGCTTCGCTATCAATTTCAATGGTGGTTTGGGTGGTGTTTTCAAGGGTTTGTTTGGTTTCCCCATGTGGTCCAATAAGTACTCCCACTCTTTCTTTGGGGATCTTTAGATACTCTGTTGTAGGCAAAATTTCACCTCTACTTCTAGAAAGATATTACATTATCCTTTAAGATATACTTTTCTATCCTCATAAATCCGTAATCTTTCTTTTAATCTCATCTTTGGATATGTCCATACCCATTTTTTTAAAATCTTTAACTAAGTTGTCAATATCTCTGTTTAAAAGCTCCCGTGCCAGGGGATGATCAACTACCAATCCTTGGGATAGATCGATTATAACTGGTTCATCATCTTCAATGAGTATGTTGAATGCAGATAAATCTCCATGAACTATTTTTGCATCATTATAAAGCTTTTTAACATAATCTAATATTTTATTGGCAACGTATTCTGGATTAGAAATCTTAACCTGCCTCATAAGGCGTGCAGGGGTTCCATTTTCGTCTCCTATGAATTCCATGACCAATATATTATTTTTGGCAATTATGGGTTTGGGCACTCTCACCCCAGCATCATATGCTCTATTGAGGTTTTTGAATTCCTTTAAAACCCAATTATTGATTAACTGGCGTTTACTGTTACTGCGAACATTAAAGCGGGGATCTCCCTGGATGTAATACTGCATTTTCTTAAAGTCAGAGGTGGTCACCCGATATATCTTGACCGCAACCAGGTTACCCCCTTCATCAGCACCTTTAAAGACATTCGCCTCTTTACCAGTACTTATAGCTCCGTTTAAAAGGTGGATATATCCCTGATTAGCCAGTTTATATAGGGTTTGTAGGGTGATTCTATCAAAAACTTCACTACCCACTCTTTTATCTTCTACACTTTTCAGACGTTTTATTTCCCGCATTTTCTGCAGGTTTATGTCTGATTTGGTTACAGGTGATTCCATATCCAGCACATCAACAAAATTTCCCTTAGAAAAAGGTTTTTTAGAGCTTTACTTATATCTCTAAGGATAGATTAGGTTAAAGATGTATATAAATCTATTTTCCTAAGAATCAAAGGAGGTAGAATAAGGACATGCAAATAAAATGTCCTTTAAAACCTTGAATTTACTAATTCAATTATAAGATAGTATTAATTAACTCTTAGGTTCACAAATATGATTTAATAGATTAAAAACTTCCTAAACACTAATGTTCTGTAGAAAAATTAGATAAGTTCATTAGGTGTAATGAACAGTGTTTAAAGTTTGAGGAATCCACGGCGTTCTAGGTAGTTTGATTCTGTACGGGTATATCTCCAGATAACATCTGCTTTTTCATCACTCTGGAAAGCCCATGGTTTGATCAAAACAACGTCACCTTCTCGAATCCAGATTCTTTTCTTCATCTTTCCAGGGATACGGCAAAGCCTTATTTTACCATCGGCACATCTTACTTTAAGCTTTCCATGCCCCATAATTTGCTCTACTACTCCGGGTATTTCTCCCTTTCGAGGGGATCTCACCCTTCTTACTTCTTGTGGTTGTTGATTACGACCGCGTCCTCTGCTCAAATACTCTCCTCCTTAATTAAAATAATGATGAGATAAAAGATCAATCAAATAAAAGATCATAGATCAAGTAAGAATGCCTCTGAGGTAATATTAATTTTTTTACACATTTCTAATATTTTATTTATAAACAAACTTACCTAATAAAACTCCTTATAAACATACTAAATTTATTGATCATTTAATCTTTTTTTATATTGTGTTTTAAAGGTATATAAAAAATGGCATTTTCCTTATTTTTATTTTATTCAAATTCAGGTCATTTTTATTATAGATTTAGTATAAGTTCTAATAATCAGCAATATTTAATGTATTCATGAAAACACTAAGTAAAAAAATATGAATTGGGCAACGTATATAAACTAATATTAAAAATATATCCAAGAATAGAATTTGATAACGATTATGTACAATATGTTGCAATACATTAAATGTTAAATATATTTTTGTACATGATCATATTTGATTACTAACTTAAACCATCCACAAAATATACTAACCTTTTGAGATAATGGATTTAAATAGGTTTTAACAGAGAAAGGATGCGATAAGTTGGTGAAACTTAAAAATTATCAAAATTAGCAGATAAGAGTTGAATAACATGGCAAAAGTGAAAGGAACAAAAAAAAGAACTAGAGCAAAACATAAAAAACAGGGAAATAAACGAGGAAGAGGAGTTAAACACTAAAGCTCCTATTTGATGTTACTAACCTGTAGTGGATTTTTTAGACAAATTTTGCAATGTCCAAATCCACTGATTAGGTTATAAAAAATCGCTGATTAGGTTATAAATAGATGAAACGATTATTCTCATACAATATATCATTAAAATAAATAATTATAAATTTTTATGGGGCTTAGACCTCTTTCTTCTTGGTTTATAATTGATAATTAAGGTCTCAAAAATTTGCGATAACTTTTAGATGGATTAAATTAACAATTTACAGGTTTTCGCATTTAAATTTATGAAAATTTAATCTCATAAATAATAGAATTTGAGGTTGTATAATGGGAAATGTGTTTTTGAATTTAAGAGACCCTGATGATGTGAAAAAAATCATAGAGTCGCTTAAAGTTAATAGAAAGGTTGAAAAGGTTAATTTAGCCGATGTATATCATCGGGTTTTAGCGGAAGATGTTCATGCTACAATAGATCTTCCTCCTTTTGAAAGGGCAGCCATGGATGGATATGCAGTGCGTGCTAAGGACACTTTCGGAGCATCAGAAGATGATCCCTTAAATTTGAATCTTATAGAGAAGGTTAGAGCAGGGGATGTGCCTTTAAAAAAAGTGGAAGAAGGTGCCTGTACTGAGATAGGTACTGGTGCTCCCTTACCTTCTGGTGCTGATGCAGTGGTCATGGTAGAAGTCACTGATGTGAAAGAAGATAAAGTTGAAATATTTGAGGCAGTTGCTCCTGGAGTTAATGTAGCAGCCAGGGGATCTGACATGGAAAAAGGAAAACTACTCCTTTCAAAGGGCACCATTCTAACACCTGAAAAAATAGGGGTTCTAAGCGCTATTGGCATGTCAAAAATCCCAGTTTTCACCCAGCCAACAGTAGCAGTTATTTCCACAGGTAATGAATTGGTGAAACCAGGTGAAGAACTTCATTATGGAAAGTTATATGATATCAATTCCAAATCTATTTCAAATGCAGTTAAATCATGTGGATGCATACCATTAGCATCTAAAATTGTTAAAGATGACTATAATTCTATAAAAGAAAAAATAAACGAATTTAAACATGCTGATGTTATAATAACTTCAGGAGGAACATCAGCTGGTGCGGGTGATATTCTGCGCCAAGTGGTGTCAGATATGGGTGATGTTTTGGTCCATGGAATTTCTATTAAGCCAGGTAAACCAACTTTAATAGGTACTTTACCAGAAGAAAATGTTGACATTATCCTTTTTGGACTTCCCGGATACCCAGTATCAGCGTTAATGATTTTCAACGTATTTGTAGCACCTTTTTTAAGGGGAATAGCTGGTGTTTCTGATTATAACAATAAAAAAGAAGCATCATCACTTAAATTATCCCGCAGATATCATTCTGCACGGGGAAGAAGCCATTTTGTGTTGGTAAAGATTGAAGGAGATACAGCACACCCTATATTAAAGGATTCAGGTGCAATAACTGCCCTTGCCGAGGCTGATGGTTATTTTGAAGTTCCAAAAAATGTGGAAATCATCGAAGAAGGTGAAGAAGTTAGGGTACTGCCTTTATCAGGGTTTTTCAATTAGATGGTTGATAAATAGTTAAAATAAATAGTTAATAAACATCAAATAAATCCCCCAACACCACTTTTTTCTCAGTTTCCACCAGGTTTGGTATTTTACCCACTGTTCCAGCTGCCTCTCCCACTACAACCAGAACACCTCTGAAATATTCTCGGAATTCTTCAGCTTTACCAAGACAATTTTCCACAATTTCACCATCTACATCTCCGGTGGCATGGTTAGCTATAGATGTAGCCAGTGCATCTGCGGTGCTGGCTTCAGAAGCAAACACAGTAACAGAATCTGCTCGACCAAAGCTTATGGAATGACCCACAGTTCCGGAAGATGTGCAGATTCCCATAGGGGTCTTATTATATTTAATTTTGAAACCAATCTTTCCAGAAAGCGAGGATTCCCCTGCATATAAACCCATAACCACATCCTGATTAGTTTTTAGGGCCACATCTCCTCCATTATCTACGATAACATATTTAGCTTTTTGGTTAAGTAAAAAGTTCAGGGAAAGCTGGGAAATGGTCCCGGCAACTGATGCCATGGGGCCCACACCGGCAATAGCACTGGCTTTTCCCATCATCTTCACAATTGGGGGTGTAAAATCCATTTTCAAGGGTTCTAGGCTAGTTTGAAAATCTTTATGCATTTTAATATAATTTTTAAGTTCTTCTCGTTGCCTTAAAATATAACCAACCAAATGCTGAGGTTCAACATCTGATTTGAGCATAATATTGGTTTCCTGGATCCGGATCCTTCTTTTTATCATTATATAAAAGATAGGTTCTGGTGCAGATAAAAATATTTAGATAGGGAAATATACTAAAAAGGAAATTTATACTAAAAGAAAATATGGAAGATGAGATAGAATATAAATATAGATAAAGAGTTTACTAAAGGAATGGTGGTACAGTATCATGTTTAATCGAAAGAATAATTCAAATCCAGGGGAAAGGGTGGTATTTGAGACCCGGCCTAGATTTGTGGCTAACCTAAAATCAACCATTCTTAAATTAATAATTTTACTGGTGCTATTTTATTATTACCGAACAATAATAGCAGCAGCAATATATCTTCAGGACTATGTAGTTCAGATGGTGCAATTGCCATTGATTCAAGCCACATTCTACCTTACATTATTGATCATGCTCCTTCTGATCATATCCATAATACTGGACATAGTATCGTGGAGAAGGAAGAAGTATCAACTCACAAATCAGAGAGTAATCATTCAAAAAGGCCTTATAAGAAAGAAAAGATCATACATACATTATACTAAGATACAGGATATCGACATTTATCAGGGTCTTATAGATCGGCTTTTATCTGCAGGAGACATAGAGATCTATGGTGGTCATGAACACACCAACATCGTTCTGGAAGATATTCCCAATCCTCGGGAAGTAGAAGATATGATTGACCGAGTTATGATGGGAGAAGAAGTGGGTTTCAAACCCCCACTTAATAAAAAACCTCAAAGATCTATAATCGAAGAGTATGACCAAAAGTTTAAAAGATAGTCTGACGAATATTGGATTAGTATAGGTAGAATAGATGCAGAAAATCTCTGCTTATTTAATTTTTGGTGCTAATTTACAGACAAAATCATAATTTCATAATTAAAACCATAATAAAACCATAACAAAACTATAAACTATAAATTATAATCTACGATGTACATGAAGGACTATGATGTGGCAGTAGTGGGTGCTGGGCCTGTGGGTTCAACCTTCGCCAGATATATGGCAGAAAAAGGGTTCAACGTAGCCATACTGGAGAAAAAAAAGGAAATTGGTGTTCCACTACAATGTGCTGGGCTTTTAGGTAAAAAAATCAAGAAAGTAAATGTATTACCGGATGAATTCATCATTAATCCTGTTCATGGTGCGTTTCTCCACTCTCCGGAAGATACTACACTTACTGTGGCTAAAGATAAACCAGAAGCATATGTTTTGGATAGGGTAGGTTATGATAAATTTTTAGCAGAATCAGCAGCCGATTCTGGAGTTGATATATTTTTGAATCATAGGGTAGAGAAAGTGGATTCTTTAAATGGAAATTTACATTTTAAAAATAGTAAAACCACCAAAATCTCTGCTGATGTGTTAGTGGGGGCTGATGGACACTCTTCTATGATGTCTCGTTCTTTTAATCATCCTCCAGAATCTTTTCAGGCAGCCCAGTATCTGGTTGATGTGGGAGAAAAAAGGTTTCAGAGAGATTTTGTTCATCTTTATGTTGATTCAAGAATTTCTCCCGGTTTTTTATGGACTATTCCTTTATCTGAAACCACAGCGAGGATTGGACTTTTCGCTGATGCCAGTTACCAACAAATAACCTCGGTTCTCAACGAACTCATTAAAAAAAGACCTGAACTTCACGGAGCAACTATTTTAAAGAAATATCATGGTGTAATTCCTAAACAAGACCCACAAAAGAAACTGGTGAATGATAGGGTTATATTGCTAGGGGATGCTGCATCCCAGGTTAAACCCACCACTGGGGGTGGGCTTATAATGGGATTCACCTGTGCAGAAATAGCATCCAGAGCAGTATCAAAGGCATTGGAATCTGAAAACATATCTTTTCTTAATGATTATCCTAAAGAGTTTGATGATAGATTCAGAAAAGAGTTAAAAGTACAGTTAAGTGTACATAAAATTTTCAAATCCCTCAATAATGATGATCTGGAGTACATGTTCCGGAAACTTAAGGAAGAAGGTGCAGAAGATATAATTTCCCAGTATGGAGATATGGACACCCAATCTCCACTGATTAAGGAAATGCTCAGGAGAGGTATTCTTTTTTCCATTCTTCCAAAAATGTTATATCGGGGGATATCTGCCCTATGGAAGTAGCTCTAATTTTATCTCAGGAACACCCTACCCTCCCCAGGGCAGAAATTGAAGCTGTGCTTGAATGTGCAGGGATGGACTACCAGATAATTACAGATAGGGAAGGACTCTTAATATTGGATTTACCTGATGAAACTCAAAAAGATCTTCCCAACCTTGCCAGAAGACTTTCTTTTACCCATGAAGTATTCCATGTGCTCATACGAACTGGTGAAGACCATTTAATTACTGAAGCAGAAAACTTCCCATGGAATAATATAATCACATCTGATTATGCAGTTAGAGTAAAAAAGATGGATAAAAAGTCCAGTTTCAACACTTCAAATTTGGAATGGGAGATGGGAGGCATAATCAAAACTAATCTCGGAGAACATGTTCGGGTAAAACTGGAAAACCCTTCTATTTTTATTAGAATAGTTCTTTTAGAGGGGGAAGCTTTACTTGGATATCGGATTGGTGAAATAACTAAAAAACACTTTTACAACCTTAAACCACACAAAAGACCATTTTTTTATCCTGGATCCATGAGTCCCAAGCTGGCCAGATGTATGGTAAATTTAACCCGTATTCATAAAGGTGAAACCCTTCTAGATCCCTTCTGTGGAACAGGAGGAATACTAATTGAAGCAGGAATTATTGGAACACGGGTTATTGGAACAGATATAGATTATAAAATGGTTAAAGGCACCATAGAAAACCTTCAACATTGTGGAATTCATGATTATCAGGTTTTTCAGGAAGATGCCCGAAAACTGGAGCTTCCAAATAAAGTTGATGCCATTGTAACTGATCCGCCCTATGGTATCTCAGCATCGACTGGTGGGGAGAAGAGTCATGAGCTATACAAACAATCAATGGTTTCTTTACAAGAATTAATTAAGGATGATGGCTTGATGTGTATGGCAACCCCTCATTACCTGGATTTAGATGAGGTGCTTGCTGGTACAAAATTTAAAATAATAGAACAACACCACATAAGAATGCATAAAAGTTTAACCCGGGTGGTTTCAGTCCTGGGGAAAATATAAT
>JAHKLQ010000089.1 GCA_020854975.1 Methanobacterium sp. | reverse complement strand
CTGCTGTTGCTTTAATATTTAGATCGTAGGTTATGGCCAACACCAGACTGAACATGGCAGAGGGCATGCCTGCCTCCACTATGGCTACTGTCCGGTCCAGTCCAGATAGTCCCACTAAACCCACAACCACCATGGCAATCACCGGTGAGATAACTAATTTAAGCGCTGAAACAAAGGAAGCAACACCAAAATATTCTTTAATACCCTTAAATTCCAGTGAAAGGCCTAAAGACAACATTATCATGGGTATGGCAGCACCACTCAGATAGCCAAGGGTGTTGGGTATGACAGATCCCAGGGGGATATGTAATAGGTTGGCAGTAATTCCACTGATAACTGCCAGTAGAGGGGGAAATAAAACTGATCTTTTAATTATATCCTGATAACTTCCACCATAAAGGATTAAAAAGAATACTCCAAATGATATGAAAAGTAGGGTGGAACCCACATCATAAAACACAGCCCTTACTAGCCCTGCAGCCCCAAAAACACCCAAAACAACCGGATACCCTAAAAATCCTGAGTTGAAAAGGGTGGATGCTGCTACAACCCCCCACCTGGTTTTAGACGGGTAATTTCTGAGGCGGGTGAAGATATAGGCAAAAATTCCAGATATAAGGCCCACAGTAATGCAGGTTAATGTGATGGTGCCGAAAGTTTTTATATTAGACAAATCAGCATTGTACATGGACAGAAATATTAAAGACGGGATAGCTATGTACACTACTATCTTGTTGAGAGTCTGAGTATCTTCTGCCTTTAAAAACTCGAATCTACGACATAAGTAACCCAGGATAATCATTAAAATAATGGCAATGATGGTTTCATAAGAATTCATGGTATGGCTTATTATATTGTTTAACAAGTTTATATTCTCTTTTTGAATCAGAATTTTTTTTAATTAAAAAAAAGGGAGTTATATTCTTATTTTAAATGTTCTTTTAAGAATAACGTTGTTTTAAAACTTTCATGGAGTTTAAGGTAATCCATTTACTGGGTTTTCCCTTCCTTTCAATGCTCGCCTGGAATCTTCCATTGAAAGTATTCTCCAGAATCCATTTACCTTCCCCATTTTGCTTGGAAATCATTATATTCAATGATTCATTCATTCTTTCATCTTTATACCCTAATCTGGTAAGTAATCCTAAAACTTCCAGGGCGTCAATATTCCACATCAATGGAAAACCAAATTGCAACCATTTAAAACTACCAACGATGGGGGGCTGGCTTCTTTTATGTATGTGGTGGTTGAGCATGTGTTCAGCACCTTTAACAATGTAATCCTCTATTTCAGGGGTTCTTTTATTTTCTGGCACCTCAGCAAATGCTTTAAGAGATTTTACAATGATACTGTGACAGGTACGCTCACCATAACATCTTTTCCACCGTTTATATGGCCATTCATGGGGTGCTTTACCTGGTTTATCATCGAATCTCTGATACTTGATAAGCCATGCCAGGGCTTTTTGAACTCTTTCATCATTCAGGTATCCTAATCGGATCAAGCTCCAGGCCATGTTAGCTGTAAGGCAAGGTAGGACTCCTTCATGATCCCCACCAACATGTTTACCCTTCATTTTTTTACTGGATTTACTGTTACTTACCTTTTTATTTCTTATATATGAAAATGCACCGCTTTGGGGGTCTTGAGAATTTTCAAACATGAATTCGCAGGCATTTCTAATTCTTTTATCATTTCCATCCGCCCCTAACTCTGCTAGGATTATGAGTTGCCAGGAAGTTCCCTTGTATTTACCTCTTACATAGAAATTCTCAGGGATTCCCCAGTATCCACCGGGTTCCTGTTTGGCCAGTATTTTAGGTACCATACCCTTTTGCATTATTTGTTCTCGAGCCTCTAGAACTTCACTATCAGTTCCTGGCTTATCTAAAATATCAAGCAAAGTAAAATATCTAACTGAAGGGTTATCTTCCTCAAGAAGCCATTCTGTGGGATCTGCATTTAGATAGGATTTCCAATTGTCCATGAAAACACCTGCTAATACCTACTTCAAATTTAAGAATCTTCTAGCATTTTCCCCCAGTATCAATTCCTTGCTTTTTGGAGGGATTGGAAGATTTTTTATATGTTTTATATCCTTTTTAGGGTCAACCCATGGATAATCAGAACCGAACATCACTCTTTCATGACCTATGGTTCGGATTAAATCGGCAGCTTCATCATCACTTAAGGTGGTGGGGGAGTTGATGTGTGAAATAGCAATAGCAGTGTCGAACATTACCTGAGGATATTTATCAGCGATTTCCACAGTCTGATCCCAGAATCCATTGCCCAAATGGGCCAGGACTAGTTTCAACTCTGGAAAGTCTTCTAATACTTGTATCCATCTTTGAGGTTCTCCATAGGTAGAATTAGCATCGATGTTCATCCCGGAATGGGCTGTTATGGGTAGATCATGAGTTACTAACCACTGGTAAACTGGCCAGATCCTTTCATCATCTGGTGGGAATTCCTGGGCCACAGGATGGATTTTCACTCCCTTCATACCCCATTTGAGTTTATGTTCCAACTCTTCTACTGGTTTTCGGCCATTCATGGTGGGACTTACTGATATGAAGGGTATGAACATGGGATATTTAGCTGGTCGTTTTTTACCTGGATGGGTGTTGGCCACTGTCCAGAAGTTGTTGTTTTTAAGCTGGTTATCCGGGGCGAAACTAACCATCACTGCCTTATCTATCCCTGCCTGTTTCATTTCTCCTATGTAGTCATCGGGAGTTCCGTAACTGTAATAATCCACCCCATGTTGTTTTTTTATCATTTCCACTACCATTTTACCCACTTCGACTGTGGGGTGGAGGTGGATGTGTGTATCCACAATCATGACATTATCTCCCATTTTTTTTAGTGTATATCCACCAATTTAGACTATTATATAATCCAGTTTATCCCCTAATTTTATTCAAATGGCTGTCTGATGATGGTTTTAAGTTTTTCAGGTTTGGTTCTACGCATGTCACTGATATATATCTCGTGATGTTTTCCACTTAACTTGTAACCTTTATTTTCAATGAAATCATGTAATTTTCTAACCGCATGAGCTTCAGCCTCACCATAAGGACCAATATGCATTATCTGAACTGCTTTACCCTCTTGGAAATCTTCAAAGCGAAGTTTGGATAGTGCAGGAAGATCTTTCTTCTTTTCTAGTTCTTTGATGGCTTTATTGATGGTGTTTTGCCTGATGAAATCTGGTTGCCTGATCATCACTGTCCATTTCCATGAACCCTTATCAGCCATACTGAATTCTTCCATTTTATCCGTCCACCATAATCCTTCCAGGGGCATGACCACATAATCCTGGGATTTTTCTTTTTTACTCGTGAATTTAGTCTTATAAGATACGGGGAATATGGTTTCCATGGCATCCTGATATTCTTTTGAGGTGTTAGGATCTCCCTGACCATCTATCATTAGAAATTTCATCAATGGTAATTCTACCACAGACACTTCCTTTGTGGAAGGATAATAGAATTCTTTATTTTCTTTTTTCAAATCGATTTTTGGCATTTTTTTAGCCCCTTACTGATCATTAAACTAATTTTAATCTATTTTCAGCCATGAAACCCATTCCCATGGTTATTACAGGTATCATGAGGTAGGTGATGCCTATGTCCATCATATAATTGGTTAGGGTCATTTGCATGGGACTGGGAGGTAGAAACATTACCAGATCGATGGCTATGTTGATTACAAACCAAATAACTCCAATCATAACTCCCTCCCTTATAAAACCTGTTTTAAGGTTTTTCAGATACAGGTAAGCCAACCAAATCACTATTATAGTCAGAGTTAAGGGCATTATGGATTCGAAGAGTGGGTTTTCTGCAGTTTTCAGGGGATATATGAAAAAGGATACCACAAATGGGATTAACCACACTAAAAATCCGAAAAGGACCATTTTCAAATACTTGTTCATATTTTAAACCCCCTCATTGGAAATATTTTCTCAATCTATTTTGCCAACAATTCTAAAAAAATGGGATGTTTATAGATTAAATCTACTTTTTAATCACTGGGAACGATTCTTCGGTTAATAACTCATTTTCTGGGGTTTCATTAGGGTCTGAGAGGTAAGTTTCCATGAGTGGGCCTACGATTTCATAGCCATTTTTGTAGGCATATTGTGCTAGGGCACCTATTGCAGTTCCACATTCACTGTATGGGCCTTTATATATGGTTGATAGGACCATTTGCTCAGGGACTGTTTTGATTTTAACTCTTCCTTCTTCTTCTGCTTCCCCTGCAAATGGGATTGCTACCTCATACATCAGCTCTTCTACTGGTACTTCCTGGGGGCTGTTGAAGTACACACCAAAGGGTGGACCCATCATCTGCAGTCCTTTGGCCATTATGAAGCCCACCACTTCTCCCATGAGAACCGGGATCTCATCAAAGGGCCCTTTATATGTTATGTATGCTACCTGTCTTTTTCCAAGTTTTTTCTCCACAATTTCCATTTTTTCCACCTCTTAAAGGTTCTCTTCCTTTTTAATTTTTTCAATGAATTTTTTTACCCATTCCGTTTCTGTTTTGAGGCTTGTTAAGGGCCGGCTGAAAAGTGCCACCACATAGTAAGGTGCATCAAGTTCTTCCTGCATCTTCACCGAACTTTCCAGGAACTTAATCCTGCCCTGAGCCGATTCTAGATAATTTTCCAGACACTCAACAACTTTTTGTGGTTCTAGATAGTTAAGATAAGCCAGACCCAGATCGAAAGGATTGATTAACTTTTTATTCCATGAAATAAGGTCAACCAGTTTTTCTTTCATGGTATTTCTTCCCAGATCGGTGATGGTGAACACCTTACGGGAAGGCTTCCCTTCCACTTTTTCCAACTTTGATTTGACCAGTTCCTTCTTCTCCAGTTTTTTTAAAACGTAATAAATGGATGAAAATCCAATCTGGGTCCAGTTGCGCATACCCCATCCTTCAATGGTCTTCTCCAGTTGGTAACCATACTGTGGTTCATCATATAATAGGCCCAGTATGGCTGCCTCCAAATCTGATATTCTAGGCATAGAATATTCTATGATTATAATATATAAAAATGTTCCGATTAATAGAGATTAACTGCAAAATAATCCAAGTAACTCACACTGATTTTGCCAACATATGGTGCTCTAATTCTTCAATGCAGGAGCTATGATCTTTTTACCGGATGAAAAGAAACATTCAAAATAACTTTTCTACCAATAAATAAGAAAAATAGAATAAATAACAAAAATATTTTATCTAAGAATGCTATAGATAAAATTGGAGATAAAAATGATTGAACTCTTATTCTTCCTCATTATGTTATTTATTGTAGCCATATTATCTTGTAAAATTGATAAAATACCTGTAAGCGCACAGATGATATTTATTTT
>JAHKLQ010000010.1 GCA_020854975.1 Methanobacterium sp. | reverse complement strand
TTTTCTAAACGTTTAATTGCTTGATAACGGTCTTTTTTCTCCAGACGTGCCTGTTGAAGTGAATCCTTTAAAGTCTGGATGGAGTGATCATATACTTCCCTATCTACAGGGTAAGGGAATCCATCCTTTCCACCATGGGTGAAACTGTACTTTACTGGGTCCTCCCAGCTGGGCTTATCACCATAAACCAGGTCGGAAATCAGGGCCAGGGCACGGATTTTCTTGGGTCCCATTCCTTCTAAAGAAATTAACTCCTCATAACTTTCTGGTTGCAGTTCCCAGGCTTTTTTAAGAACTTCAAACTCCCGGGAAGATAGATCTGTATCTAAAACCGGGTGGTGGCTGGGTAATGTGAGTTCTGGACAGAATACATCCAGATTAACCTGCTTAACTTCGAGTCGGGGTTTCTTCTGGAAGTACTTCTTTAAGTGATCTGGATTATCTAGGATAAGATCCAGACTGGTTTGTCTGGCATCATAACTCTCATAAGAAGTCATATTCAGACTTTCCTTCTCTCGCTGGTCACAACAGATACCTTTATGGGGTTCGTTAATGTAATTAGTGATAGAATCAGAGAGCCAGTGGTAACGGCGAGCGTATCTGGTTGTTTCATTCATACCCTGCTGCACCACTGCCCATTCTCCATTTTCAGTTAAAAAAAACACATGGTGATACAGTTGGTAACCATCCTGGATACAGGAATTATCAATTTTTGCAGATATTTTACTGGAATAAACCAGGTTATCTAGTTTTGTTGATGATAATGAAAACAGTTCCCCCACATCCTGGATCTCCTGTGGTGTTCGACGGGAAGCCCTTCCTTTACCTCCAGCAACTAGGATACCATGTTCCTCAGGATTAATAGCAGTTTTTAAAGCACCACAGGTTGTTGTGGTGGTTCCTGAGCTGTGCCAGTCAAATCCCAGAACACAGGAAAATGCCTGGAACCAGTGAGGGTCAGAAATTCTGTTTATAAACTCAGTTGCCCCATATTCATATAAAATAGTCTCGGTAACAGCTCCGGCCAGTTTCACCATACGCTGAAAAAGCCATCTTGGTGCTCGGCCCCCATGCAAGGGGAGGTTAGCCATACCACTGCGAGTAGTCATGTTCATTATTTCTCCAGTTTTTAAGGTAATAGTTTAAGGTGAGAGCAGGGGAGAAGTATTAAAAGAAAATTATTCACAAATTTATAAACGTTCATGATCTTTTCTGTGATCCAGATCTCTTTTAAGGTTTATAATAAAAAGTTATAAAGTTAGGCTTTGCATTTATCAATTATCCTGTCCAATTCATCCAGGATAGCCTGATTTTTATCATGTGCGAAATAATGCTGGATGTTATACCTGTATTCATCTAGATTATCAAAGAAATTTTCAATAATCTCCCTGTCCAGTTCCTCATGGAATTCCCCATAACCCAGTCGATCCAGATACAGGGCATTTAATATCTGTTCAAACTGTCCTTTAACTGGAACGCTCAGAACTGGTTTTCCCAGATACAGGGCTTCACTGATAAGGGTGAACCCTCCATTTGATATCACAGCCCTAGCATGTGCAAGGTCCTGAAAGAATTCTGTTTCATTGAATTTCTTAAATAGAAGGTTACCTTCTTTTTTATCTTTATGGAAGCCGTACACTATGAATTCATCATCAAAATTCTTTAAAAGTTCCAGCATCTTTAGATTAGAGTCACTGGTCTGGTAAACCAGAACATGCTCCCCGTTATAGGGTTCTAGATTCATGATCTCATCACGGAGGACTGGGGGGAAGTATTTGCACTTTTTCTTATTTTTAAGGGGTGGATAGAAATAGCTGGTTATAAGGCAACGGGTGGGGAGTTGGATAAATGATCGGACCACGCTTTCTGCAGCTAACCGTTCTGTGCGGTAGTTGCGGGGTACATTTAATTCAGCCTGGGTGAGGACGTGCATGTTATCTAGGCTGATAAGTGGTAAGCGCATGATCTTAGATAGGAGGTTGGAATAGAATTCAAAATCAGATATTATTATATGGGGTTTCACTGCCTTGGCCACACTGTACATCAACCTTAAACTTTTTTTCAGGTCCCCGGGCAGATCTTTCATCCCTTTGATGAAAGTTTTGGTGTTTTGAACTGTGTTATCCTCATATACTGTGTTAAATCCACCAATTTCGTAAACATTATCAAAATGATTAACCAGATAATCATAGGCCCGGTCAGAGGCAAATATATGGACTTCATTGTTCTGGGTTAAATGGTTAAGCACTACTTTGGCCCGGATAGCATGTCCCATTCCTTCTCCACATACCGAGTATAGAATTCTCTTCTGATTGGGATGTCCAAAAGTGTAATCCAGATCTTCGGCAGTTATCTGTCTGCCACGGAACTGGTAGAAGGTGCTTTTAGCATACTTAAAGGCCACATTACGCAGACCTTCCTCTTGAACTCGACGAGTGGAAACCAGAAGTTTAGGAGTTCTGAGAACCCTGAACTGGCTAATGGCACCGATGCGTTCAATGTAATCTGTGTCTTCTCCAAAGTCCAGGTCTTCATCAAATCCCCCCACTTCCTTGTGCAATTTTTTGGTGGTGATTATCCCATAACATCCTGCTCCATGAGGTTTAATGTTTTCCACCCGTTTCATAAAGAAATTGGCAAAGTCATGGGTTACTTTATCTAAAAAAGTGTCACTAAGCGGTGTGATCTGGGTGATGGCTATTCCCAATTCCCTTTCCTGGAATTCATAGACACATGATTCCAGGTAATCCCTGGTGAGAATTACATCTGAATCCAAAAATAACAGGTAATCTCCCCTGGCTTTCTCAGTTCCATGATTGCGTCCCACAGCAGGCATCCCACCATCCACAACTTTACATCCCCATTCCTGGGCGATTTCTCTGGTGCGATCCTGGGAACCTGCATCGGCCACTATAACCTCATAATCATCAAAATCCTGCCTTTTTATACTCTCCAGTAGAGCAGGAAGATACTTTTCCTCGTTAAAAGTAGGTATTATAATTGAAAGCTTCATTTTTCTCGTCTTATATTTACTGGTTAATATTTTAATGTTTCCAGATCTTTTTTCTAGATTGATCCTTTTTACATTATTTTTTATTTATTAAGAAAGTATTGATCTAAGAATTACCCCATTCCTCTATTATTAAACAATTTTTGATTAAAAGTATGAAAACAGGTTCCAGGTCATGAAAAAACTATCCGCCTTACCCTCATATACCTTGAAAAGGGTTTCTAAAGTATTTTTATCACTTCCGGTAGTGTTGATCCTGACTATGGTCATGTTTTCCTGAGTTTCTGTGTTTATAACCTGGAAATTGCTGAGATCAACTGGTGCAGACTGGTTGATAACGTGTATCTCATGGTAAGAGCTGTTGTTCCCAGCCAGTTCCAATCCCAATCCTGTAAAAATCACTAAACATGCCAGGACAAATGGGAGGATTAATTGACGGAACTGAAAGGGTACTTTGACCAAGTAAAGGAGAAACAGGAGCCCTAATCCAAGCACAGCCGGTTGGCTGAAGATCCCTCCATCAATCATTCCTATAAGACATAAGGTTAATCCAAAGGCCATTAGTATTTTGTGGAAATCTCTCCTATTATCTAAAGAGAACAGACCCATGAAATAGGCTAGGGGAAGTGTGATTAAGATGAAATATGCCCAGGGAACCACTTCATGATAGAGACTGCCTCCAGTGTGAATGTGACTGGGGACCAATCCACCCATACTATCTGCCAGGTATCCGAAAACAGATTTAAACACATGACTGTGTATGGGGCTGGT
>JAHKLQ010000146.1 GCA_020854975.1 Methanobacterium sp. | reverse complement strand
TCAATTCCTTTAATGGTGTTGATGTATTCTGGAGTTATGTTACCCATCCCCATGACTTATTTCATGCTTTTGGTAACTATCATTCCCTTTATTTATGTGAGTTATCCTATATTCACTGCTGCTTACCGTTCTCTGCAAATTAAGTCCTTGAATATGGATGTTATGTATGCCATGGGTATTGGAGTTGCTTATGGCTCCAGCCTGCTGGGTACCTTTAATATCGTGCTAACCCCTAATTTCATGTTCTACGAAACTGCTCTGATGCTAGCTGGTTTTTTAATGCTGGGTCGCTGGTTGGAAGCACGTGCTAAAGGACGCACAGGAACTGCTATAAAGAAACTGGTGGGTTTGCAGGCTAAAACTGCTACTGTTATTCGTGATGAAGGTGAAAAGCAGGAAATTCAGGTCCCTGTGGAAGATGTTCTGGTGGGAGACCTGGTGCTGGTCAGACCAGGTGAACGTATACCTGTGGATGGAAAGGTGGTTTCAGGTGAAAGCTATGTAGATGAATCCATGATCACTGGTGAACCCATTCCTGTTCTTAAAAAGGATGGTTCTCCAGTTATAGGGGGTACCATTAACCAGAATGGGGTTTTAAAATTCCGGGCAGAAAAAATTGGTAAAGATATGGCCCTGGCTCAGATAATCAAACTGGTAGAGTCTGCTCAGGGGTCTAAACCGCCTGTACAAAGGATAGCTGACCGAGCAGTTACTTATTTCATTCCCACGGTTCTCACCATAGCTACAATCTCCTTCATAATCTGGTACTTAATCCTGGGAAGCACTCTCCTTTTTGGGCTCACTGTACTGATATCTATTCTGGTGGTGGCCTGTCCCTGTGCTCTGGGTCTGGCAACACCCACCGCAGTGACTGTGGGGATTGGACGTGGTGCTGAACTTGGAATACTGGTTAAAAAGGGTGAAGCTCTGGAGATATCTGGAAAATTAACCACCATTCTCTTTGACAAAACTGGAACTTTAACCAAAGGCAAACCAGAAGTTACCGATATCATGGGTATCACCATAGATGATAAAACTTTGCTGCAAATCGCTGCTAGTGTGGAGAAAAACTCACAACACCCCCTGGGAGAAGCTATGGTTATCAAAGCCCATGATAATGATATTGAATTAATTGAAACAGAAGAATTCAATACTTTCGGAGGGAAAGGAGTATCTGGAATTGTTAATGGTAAAGAAACTTTGATTGGTAACAGAACCCTGCTTGAGGAAAATAATATCAACATATCAGAGTCAGATGAAGAAAAAATTTCCAATATTGAAGAAGAAGGTAAAACTGCGGTTTTAGTTGCCTTTAAAGGCGTTTTATCTGGTATTCTGGGAGTAGCTGACACTTTAAAGGTAAACACACCACAAGCTATATCTGAACTTAAGAAGATGGGTTTGCAGGCGGCCATGATCACTGGTGATAACCCGAGAACTGCCCGAGCCATCTCTGAAAAGATTGGTATTGAACAGGTACTGGCAGGGGTTTTACCCGCGGATAAATCGGCTGAGGTTAAAAGACTTCAAGATAATGGCGAAGTTGTGGCTTTTGTTGGTGATGGGATTAATGATGCCCCTGCCCTGGCCCAGGCTGATGTGGGGATAGCCATTGGCAGTGGTACGGATGTGGCTATTGAAAGTGGAGAGATTGTGCTTATAAAAGACAATTTACTGGATGCAGTTGCAGGAATACAATTATCAGATAAGGTTATGGGCCGTATTAAACTCAACCTATTCTGGGCATTTGCTTACAATGCTATTCTTATACCAGTAGCTGCTGGATTATTATACCCTACATTTGGAATTACTTTCCGTCCAGAGTATGCTGGGCTGGCCATGGCCTTAAGTTCTGTGACCATAGTAACCCTTTCACTCCTTTTAAAAGGGTATTTGCCCCCTGCCAAGAAATTGGAGTTAGTTGAATGAAACTAATGGATGATGGAAAAAATAAGTGATAAAGACTTACATATAATTTAGATGTAGGATTAAGAAGAGGTGATAAAATGGCTGTAGATCCAATTTGCAAAATGGATGTAGATGAGAAAACCGCGAAGTTTACAAGTGAATATAAGGGTAAAAAGTACTATTTTTGCGCTCCAGGATGTAAAAAAGAGTTCGATGAAAATCCTGAAAAATACGCAGAAGAATAAAAACCAACAGTAATAACCATGGAATAACTCTTTTTTTATTAATCCCCGATATTATCCTGGGTATTTAATCCTGGTATTTAAAACTAAGGGCTCAATTGTTGGAGTTTACACTGTCGCTTATTTATTTTTCAGACAATGGTTTGATAATGAGGGGGCACCCCTCAATGAGGGGTAATCCATCTTATGGATTGTGGTATTTGATGTGAGTTTGGTAAGAGCGGCTGAGAAGTAAAAAAGTGTAAAATAAAATGAAATTAATTTATGTTGATTAACATCTCTTTCTTGGTTAATAAACATCTTTTTTCATTACTTCCCTCAGAACACTGGTCGCATAAGAGCCCTTGGGGATTGAAAAACCTAATAGAACCCCTTCTTCTGTTACCTCTGCAGATACATCCCATATTTTGAAGCGGATAGCACGGCGTATGCCATGACTTCCCAGTTTAGGCATTAATGGTACCACGAAATCTTCTAGTTTTAGGTGTTCTTCATCCAGTATTTCTTGCTCCATTATACCCAGTTTTCCACCAGCCAGAGGCACCTTACTCCCAAATAGAGGAGCAGAAGGATGTGCCTGGAAGTCCTTTATCTCTTGATTTATTGTTTCCGGGTCAAATTCATGGATAAGGTGCTCTTCATTGTCAATTAAAATATCACCCTCCACATACTGGTCTATTCCCAGTTTGATGCGTTCACTTACTGCCCGGTTAAAGAGGTAGGATTGGTAAGCATGGACAAACATCCTGCTTAAGGGTTTGGGCAGACTTTTAAGTGCCCGGATATATGATTTTTCATCCAGTTCCCCTTTCTTTTTCTTTTCTTTTAGGAGGGTACGGATCATCATCTTCTCATAGCGCATGCCACTGGGCATAGAATCCAATGATTCTTCCAGTTCTCCTTCATCATAGAATTTACGGGCTTCCTGGATATGTTGTGGCTCAGTATCGTAAGGATGACCTATGTAACGGTCCACTGCTGCTTTCACTCCCTCTTTAATCAGGGCTTTGCCCACCAGGTGGGTGTTGGGCCGGTTCTTACCAAAACGCTGAAAACCATAATAGTTAGGCACTCCCCTTTCTTTTAACTGTTCAAGGATTTCTTCTGCCCTTTGTGCTGCTGAATCAGGATCTTCCACATCCCTTACTTGTAAACGGAATTTATTTCCCACCAGTTGGCCTATGCGTAGTTTTTTCTGATGGGGAACAATGTCCAATATTTTAACATGATGAAGTTTATCTTCCAATCCCTGTAACTCTTCTGGGGTTTTGTTACTGACACATATCCATTGACGGGTTACTGCTGCTTTATCTTTCATCCCAGCAAATCCCATCTGTTTCCGGTTCATCTTCATTTCTCGAGCAATATCTAAAACCACATCTAGTGTGTTTCGACCTTCTTTCTCGATCCAAAGCCAAGTGTTTGGTCCTTCACCTTTAGGCTGGGTTTCTGGGATTTCTTCTACATAGAAATCTTCATTTATGGTTCTGATTTGTCCACCAATTCCTTTCTGAGGGGTGAGATATGTTTCTGCATTTAACATGATAATATACCACTCATTTCCACCTTTTCATTATAGTTAACATTGTCATCTGTGATGT
Organism: Methanobacterium sp.; assembly: GCA_020854975.1. Taxonomy (GTDB): domain Archaea; phylum Methanobacteriota; class Methanobacteria; order Methanobacteriales; family Methanobacteriaceae; genus Methanobacterium; species Methanobacterium ferruginis. The sequence continues at coordinate 650 of JAHKLQ010000146.1, read as the reverse complement.
TCATTTTAGTATATCTCCTTAGGATAATAACCATATGTATGGGATAAAGTGAGGGTATAGTATATGTTAAGTATGAAGAAAACATCTCTTGTAAATCAAAAGATGGCTGTGACAAAAAGTAATACGTCATACTAATGGGAATATACTTGGGGGAAAATATACTTAGGGGAGATATACCTGTAAATTGATGTTTAATAAAATAAAAAAAAGTGATAAAAGGAGTATTTACCTATTTTGGCCATTTTGATTGGCAGATTGATAGGCGCTCTGGGATTGTTGAGCTGAACCTTCAGATTGCAATGAATTCATTTCTGTAAACCTGTATTGGTAACTGTTTCCAGAAGAATTTTCACAAGACTGGTTCCTAGTTTGGTTCATAGTTTGATTTTGATCCTGGGTTTGGTTTTGTGTTTGAAGTTGATCTTGATCTTGATCCTGAGTTTGGTTTTGTGTGGACTGTCCTTGACCATAAAAAGAATAACCAGCAGCTGAAACGCCTACAAATACACATAGAATTACTACAAGAACTACAATTTTATCCATAGTTATAAACCTCCATCAAATTTTCATATTTACCATTTTATATTCTATTTTAAAGAATTTAAATATTATTACTGGGTTAAGTAATTGATAACTTAGTTAAGGTTGTT
>JAHKLQ010000078.1 GCA_020854975.1 Methanobacterium sp. | reverse complement strand
TTTTCCTTTTTCTGTATATTCAATGAAGCCTAATTGTTCGAAGAAATTCAATTGATCATCCAGTTCTCCACCTTCTACCATTTTACCATCAACTATGCGGAAGAAAAAAACCATGGGCATGGTTATCTTGTTGCCGGTGGGGGGTAATGGAACTCCAAAAAGATTCCAATCACCAGTATGTGTTCCTGTAGCTTCAACCCGGACCCATACCCATTCTCCTTCAGCAATCATATCTTCTATCGATTCATACCAGTCAGGAAAGCCTTCGAAAGCCAGGGTAAATAGTTGTTTGAATTTATCCCGACCTTGTTGCTCATGGGTGTGGTCCACATAATCTGGTGCAACTAACTCCTCAAATATATCCAAATTCCTATTATTGTAGGCTTCAATAAACCTGCGAATAATCGCTTTATTCTTTTCTGCTGACATTAGAATCCCCCTAATTTTCTTTTAAACTAATCTTCGCTACAATAAAATAGAACCTTAAATCTCTTAATTTTAACTTTTCAGTTTCAACAATTTGAAAATTGCTATTATATGTTAAATCTTCTAATTCAGAAAATTTAAAGAATTTTGTAGAGATTATACGTGCTTTTTTCATTACAAACAATGCAGAAAATGATAAAAATCTTGAAAACTTCTTCTTTTCCTCTTCCCCCATGCATTCTGTTGAAGAAATGAACAATCCTCCTGGTTTCAATAATTCGTTAATCCTTTGCATAACCTCCTGTGTGTCTTCTAAATAATGCAGAACATTGAAAGCCAATATCACATCAAAAGATCCTCTCTTTATTCTCTCATCAAATATGGTTGTTTGTGTGAAGTATACATTCGGAGTTTTAAGATATTGTGCCTTTCTTTTTGCAATTTCGATCATTTTTGACGATATATCAATACCATGAACCTCTTTAACATCACCAGCAATTTCCAGGGCTTGAGTTCCTGTCCCACATCCAAGATCTAAAACCGTGTCCCCCTTATTCAGATATTTTTTAGTTTTTTTAAGGTTGGTGATGTGAATCTTTCTAAACGGCTCTTCACTCTTATCATAATTATTTGCCATCAAGTCCCAAATCTTTTCTGATATAATCATTCCCTCCTATTTATTCCCATCCAGTGAATTAACTACCCTTTTTCATGGATTTCTGCTTTACTTTCCAAGCAAAATCTTCCGCATTCCGGAGGTCTCGATCATTGGGCCTGCCCTTATTCATCCCTCCAAACAGTTTAAGGAAACTATTGGTGTTAAACCCTTTACACTGAAAGTCATCGACAATTGTGTAACCTTTAGACATTAATTTTTCCCTAAGTGTGGCGTGATCTTTGGAGGCTTTAGATTTTCCCGTTATTCCAGCGGTTGAAAAAAGGAATGCTTTCTTATTATTTACTTTTGTTAACTCATCGGCAAGTTCAAGCAGAGATTCATGGTGCTTTGCACTATAAATCCCTGAACCAAAACCAATTAAATCATAATCTTGAAGTTCTTCATGATTTATCTCTTGTGGCCATTTTATTTCCGCATCAAGAACTTTAGCCAAGACTTTAGCCACTTTTTCAGTGTTATGATGATGGTAAGAATACAAAACCAGGAGAGATTTCATTGATGATGGTTCCTTTAACTCAGTTATTTCATTTTCCATATTTTCACCTTACCACGATTTCACAGTTATAACCTTATTTCCCTTCTTGTGTCCTTGATCAACGTACCTCTGGGCTTCAAAGAATTTTTCCAGAGGATAAATCTTATCAACATCAGTATTTAATTATCATTAGGAACCGTTTTTCTACATCCCTAATTTGGAAAACTTCCAGTAGCCCATATTTTGTGCATAACACTGCTTCCATTATCCTCCTTGACCCCACATATTTATTTTAATTCTTTGAAATCCTTTGAAATAATCTTCGATCCTTTAAAAATAAAATAATAAATAAATCTGGAGTTATTCCAGATTTAATTTAATTGAGCCAATCTTAGGTGCCAGGTAATTGTATAGGAGCGCGATTAATGCGGTTTCTATGAAGTAGATTATGAAGTCTGATATGAATTCTCCATAGTTTCCGGATATGATTCCAGATATAACCCCTAATAAGGCGTAAACGATTGCTACTGCCAGGGCAGTGGGTAGTACAGGTATTTGTTTAAGTTCATGCAAACTTCCAGTAATCTGACTGAATTCTAACTGGATCTTGGCTACTCTGGTGACTATGTAGTTGTAGAATAGTGCAAATAATGCGTTCCAAATAAATCCAAACACAAATGCCATAATAGGCAGCCCAATTATTAAAAGCAAGGACACTAACACCCCTGCTGTCCCAACTCCTGCCCCAGTAGGCATAGTTGCTCCTGAAACATTAGTTATATTAGCAGTGATGTTGGCTGCTGCTGGCATGGTGCTGATTGCACTTATAAATGAGAATAAAGGTGAAAATACCGCTGCAAGTACCAAGCCGACGATAAACGCCCATATTGCTCCAATAGCAGATAGTATCAGGGAAAATGAAACTACTGGAATTTTTTCCACCCCATTACCCTCCAATTCTAATTTTACACCACCTAATCTAGGTACTAATGCGTTGTAAAGCATTACAGAGAAGAAGCTTACCACTATAGTACTGAAAAACGCACCTATTGGAAGAAGAACAATTAGTGGTATTCCCAATCCAGTAACCAGATTAAATTGTCCTAATTGTGGGAGTACCCCGGTAACCTGCACAATGCTAAGTGTAATTAACATCACAATAGCAGCAATCAATCCCAAAATTCCATATATTGCAGCTGACATCTTGGTGAAGGGTGCCAGTTTAAAAGATTTAATTTCTTTTACATCTACCATTTTTTAACCTCCATTTTGAATTTTTAATTCAAAGGATGGGTTTCAGTTAATGTTCCCCATATGGAATCCCTTGAATTTTTTTTAAGTTCTTAACCTTTACTTAATTCTAGTTTAAACACTAAAAAGTAATTTTTCCAAAATTTACTCAGCATTTCCTCCCTTTTACCTCCAAATTCATTCCAGATTATAGGTTAGGTAAGTAAAATTAGAAATATTAAAAACAATTTTAGAGTTTAATTTGATAAAACAATGATAAAATAAGCCTAATGATAAAAATATGGAAGTTATTCCCTTGTTATCATTAAAAGCAATGCTAATGCTGTAAATTCAAGCCCCAAAAATATTAAAGGTAACACAGCATTAATGATGGTTTCAGGAAGATTGAACACGAAATAAATGGAAAATAATATGTTCTGAACCAGGAACAGTAATGAAAATAAAACCAGGGTTGTGGTGAACTTGGATTTTACTTTAAGGTATCTTTCCACATACACATAGAGCATTCCAATTAAAAGGATGATATTGGCAATACTGGTTATTAAAGCCGATGTTTTAACCAATACAAACAAAGTGGGTATTAAATTCGACAGCCCAAATAAATTAATTTCTATTAACATTTTTACACCTTCTATCCTTTTAATATAATTCATTATACTCTATTCTTCATTAAATTCTTCCCAAATCTCCAGGAAGACATTATAATTTTTTTCCATCTCGTCAGTAAGGAAGTATAACGCACCGTACTTCTCCCCAGTTGATTCAACCAAATTGTTTTCCTTCAAAACATCCATATGGTGTCTGATGGTTTTATAATCAAGTGAAAGCTTCTCTGCAAGTTTATTAGCATTATAAGGTCTCTTATTTAGTTCAACTATTATTCTGCCGCGGTTTTCCCCACCTTTACTCCCGGCAACCAACCACCATAAAAATACTTTCTTCATAAAGGACTCCTGCTAAAACGGGATCAAACTTACTAATGTTCATATTACATGAATCAATGAAATAGACTTTTATCACTATATTATTTAAAATAACATTTGAATGTTTTAAATCATTTCTGCATGGCAATATCCTTCAAAGTAGCATAGGGATGGGAATACCTTCCATTAACTTCAGTATATGTTTTTACAAGGGGTGGAGATTTAATTTGGATGGCTTGTTGGGGGCAATAATTTATACAGGCATAACAGGAAAAGCAGGGAACATCTTTCTGCCATAGTGGTTTTTCATTAACTACCTTTATTTTTCCAGAGAGGCAAACCTTTTCACAGGTCCCACAACCAACACACTTTGAATCAGAATAAAACTTGACACTGTAAAATCTACTAAAAAATGGAAGAAAAACTGATATAATTGAGAATGCTGGCATTTCCCGGGTAAATGTTGTATCTTTTTTTCGGCTTTTTTCTTTATTTGTAATAATTTCCTGGATTAAATCCAGATTACTTTGAAGTTCAACTTCCAGATGAGCTATTTCTTCTTCTGTGGCCTCATGCCAATCATCGAATTTGGGGTCATTACTGGCCATATTTAATGAAAAAAACGAATCTAAAACTTTACCCTTCTTCTTCAATATATCTTCCACATCAACAAATGCCCTATGCTGAGTACCAACTCGAGTGGCTATGGCAAAAATATATTCTACTGATTTTAAGTTAAGTTTCTCCAGAAATTTCCTTACAGGCACTGGAGACATTGCCATATGAATAGGGAATATAAATCCAACTGTTTTTGCACTGGTTTCAACCATTTCTTGATTTAAAAACTTAACCAGGGGAATTATTTTGGTATCTGGAATTCGTTTTTCTAATTCTTTGGCTATGTGAAGTGAATTCCCTGTACCTGAAAAATAATAAATCTCAATTTCACCCATATCAACCCCTCAACTGATTAATATGTAAAAATTGCATATTAATTTTGTCAATTTTGTCATATTCATATATAACTTCGCCTATAAAATCCAAAAAATACATTCCACCCTGAAATAATTATTTTAAAATTTTCAAATCACATTTATACCCAATATTAAAGCCTAATTATTCCTTATTTTTAATATTAAATAATTACCGGAAAGAATCATTTAATTTCCTTCTTAAAATCCACTTATTGATACTGAGATGGAATGAGAATAAGCCTATTAATCAGCCAATTACAGTTTAAAGCATCCTAAAAGACCATTTTTATTGAATAGTTTTATAAGGGATGGGAAAAAAAATTTGTGTATGGGCTGTGAAAACTATAAAAATAAGCCAATAACTATTCGAAAACCTCAAATAAAGGACGGGAATCAGATTTTCCATCTGGTAAAAAAATGTAAACCCCTAGATATTAATTCATTATATTACTATCTATTAATATGCGCCCATTTTGATCAAACCAGCGTAATATCAGAATTAGATAATGAAATAATTGGTTATATATCTGCTTACATTAATCCACATCAAAAAAACACTCTTTTTATATGGCAGGTGGCAGTGCATCCTGGTGTACGTGGCCAGGGTCTGGCAACCAAAATGATGATGGATATCCTTGGAAGAAATGAAGTTAAACCAGCCAAATTCATTGAAACCACAGTAACGCCCTCAAATCAGGCTTCAATGTCTTTATTTGGGAAAATTGCTTCCAAACTGGATACTAATCTTCAGAAATTTCCCTTTTTTACCAGTGATTTGTTTGGCGAATCAGATCATGAAGAGGAACTACTTCTTCGGATAGGCCCCTTAAATAAATAGGAGAAAACCATTCAATAGACATGAAAATAGTGTTTTAAACAGTAGTGATTAGATGAAAACATTCAAACAACATGAATCACAAGTTCGTAGTTATATAAGAAGTTTTCCGGTAATATTTCAGAAAGCAAAGGGGTCTACCTTGTATGATGAACAAGGAAATGAATATATCGACTTCTTTGCAGGTGCAGGAACTTTAAACTACGGGCATAACAATCCCCTGGTTTCAGAAGCCCTAATAAAATATATACAAGACGATGGTATTATTCATGGTCTGGATAAGGCAACCACTGCCAAAAAGATATTTTTAGAGAAATTCTATGATATTATCTTACATCCCAGGCACATGGAATACAAAATACAATTTACTGGACCTACCGGTACTAATGCTGTGGAAACAGCTTTAAAATTGGTTAGAATGGTTAAGGGTAGAAGGAATATCATTGCCTTTACCAATGCTTTCCATGGGCTGACCATGGGATCTATGGCTGTAACTGCCAATGCATTTTATAGAGACGAAGCATTTATCAACCGAACCAATGTAAGTTTTATGCCTTTTGATGGCTACTTTGGAGCTGATGTTAACACCGCAGATTATCTCAGAAGGTACTTGGAGGACCAAAGCAGTGGAGTGGATTTACCCGCTGCCATAATTCTGGAAACCATTCAAGCTGAGGGTGGCATAAATGTGGCCAGTGATGAATGGCTGAGAGATATCGAACAGATATGCAAAGATTTCGACATATTACTAATTGTAGATGATATTCAGGTAGGAAATGGCCGTAGTGGGAGTTTTTTCAGTTTTGAAAGTTCCGGGATCAACCCCGATATTATCACGCTCTCCAAATCAATTGGAGGAGGTTTACCTTTATCCATGGTGCTGATGAAATCCGAATTAGATCAGTGGAAACCAGGAGAACATACCGGCACCTTCAGAGGCAATAACCTGGCTTTCGTAGCATCTTCAGAACTTTTAAGCTACTGGGAGAATGATAACCTTTCCAAAGCAGTGAAAAGTAAAGAGAAAATACTAAAAGAAAGGTTAATAGAAATAAAAAAGAAATATCCTGGCCTTCAAGCAGAAGTGCATGGTAAAGGATTAATATACGGACTCAAAATTCCTTTAAGAGGTTTCTGTAGTGATGTATCAGAAGAAGCATTTTCAAGAGGTCTTCTGATAGAACTAGCAGGTGCTGAGGATAATGTGTTAAAATTCTTGTCTCCATTAACCATTGACTCTGATTTACTTAAAAAGGGTTTAGGTATAATTGAAGATTCAATTAAAGCTATCCTGGAAAAAAGAGAATCCATGATCGAGGAAATGAACAATGATAGTTAGAACACTGGAAGAGATTGAAGGTAGCAGTCGGGAAGTTTTCGCTGAAAATAATAACTGGGTTAGCAAACGTTTTCTTATAGAAGAAGATGATATGGGTTTTTCTTTTAATGAAACCATAATTTATGCCAACACTGAAACTTTAATCTGGTATAAAAACCATGTAGAAGCTGTTTACTGTGTAGAAGGAGAAGGAGAAATCGAAACAACAAATGATGGTACTGTTTATCCCATTAAACCCGGCACCATGTATGCACTGGACAAACATGACCGTCACTATCTTCGGGCCTATAAAAAGGACCTTAGATTATTATGTGTTTTTAACCCGGCACTAGTGGGTACTGAGATTCATGATAAGGATGGTTCCTATGTTAAAGTCAACCCCCAATCAGTAGTTGAAAAATAAAGGGAACATTACTTGAAAACCAGTTAATAAGTGAAAAAACTCATTTTAATAGTATGGGTAGTTAATTACCCCTTATTCTTTCTTAAAATATCCCTTAACCTATTTATCAATGATATCTTACCCAATCACATACCATAATCATGAATTGCATCACTGAAACCACACAATTTATAAATAATTTCATAAACAGAAATGTTAACATCCATATAATTTCGATTTAAGATATATTTCAACCCCTTTAACACCTTCCTTCAACAGATGTTGGACCTTTTTTATTTGTGTCCACGCTGTTGTGATGGCTTAAATCATGAAATATAATGTATATTTTTAGATAAATTTTGTGACTTGTACAGCGGAATTGTGAATTAAGTATCAATATGAGTCAGAATATTTTAGAAGATAGAGAGAAGGTGAAAGAAAGTTCAATCAGTGATGTTCTGGATGCTTTGTCTTCCAATAAAAAAGGACTTACTTCAGAAGAGGCAAAAAAACGCCTTGAAATCTATGGCCCTAATGAAATTCCGGAAAAAAAAGTTAATCCCATTATTAAATTTCTTAAATATTTTTGGGGACCTATCCCCTGGCTTATAGAAGTTGCAGTCATTTTATCTGCTGTAATTCAACGTTATGAAGATTTGGCAATAATATTTACCTTACTGGTTTTAAATGCAGTTGTAGGGTTTTGGCAGGAACATAAAGCAGATAATGCAATTGAATTACTTAAAGAAAGACTTGCCCTAAAAGCAAAAGTATTACGTGATGGGAAATGGTATGATATCTCTGCAAAAAGACTTGTTCCTGGAGATATTATCCATATAGGTTCTGGAGATATTGTTCCAGCTGATTCAAAGATAATGGATGGAATTTCAGCTGATGAATCAGCCCTAACTGGGGAATCACTTCCTGTAGACAAAAAAACTTCAGATATTGCTTATTCTGGTTCCATTATCAACCAGGGGGAAACTAATGCCCTGGTTATTGCCACTGGATTGAACACTTTCTTTGGTAAAACTGCCCAATTAGTTGAAGAAGCCCAAACACAGAGTTTTCTCCAAAAAACTGTTATTAAAATTGGTGATTTTTTAATTATACTGGCAGTTATCATGGTTGCCATTATTTTCATTGCCTCCTTATTCCGTCATGAAAGCTTTTTTACTACCCTGCAGTTTGCACTGGTCCTTATAGTCGCTTCCATACCCGTGGCTCTCCCTGCTGTACTTTCAGTTACTATGGCGGTTGGTGCAGTGGCCCTGGCTAAAAAAGAAGCAATAGTCAGTAAATTAGTGGCCATTGAAGAAATGGCAGGGGTAGATATTTTATGCAGTGATAAAACAGGGACAATTACTAAAAACGAGCTGACTTTGGGAGAAATACAACCATTTAGAAACTTTAAAGGAGAGGAAGTTCTTTTATATGGTAGACTCGCCTCACAAAAGGACAGCAAAGATCCTATTGATGTAGCAGTAATATTTAAAGCCAGAGAAAACTCCATTAAATTAGATGAATACAAAATAATTAATTTTAAACCGTTTGATCCTGTTTCAAAGCGTACTGAAGCTTTAGTAGAGGGTCCTGAAGGTAGACAGTTTAAAGTTTCAAAAGGTGCAACTCAAGTAATATTATCGCTCACCAGCAGGGATGAAGATGTTGATTCTGAAATGAATGAATCTGTAGATAACTTCGCTAGAAAAGGGTATCGTGCCCTGGGAGTTGCAAAAACTAATGAATCAGGTGAATGGGAATATGTAGGTCTTTTTGGTCTTTACGATCCTCCCCGTGAAGATTCAGCAGAAACTATTAAAACAGCTGAAACTATGGGAGTAGATGTGAAAATGGTAACCGGAGATCACATTGCCATTGCCAAAGAAATATCCCAAGTGGTTAATCTTGGAACCAATATTATTATTCCCCCTGATTTTGAAAATAAGTCTGATAGAATAGCAGGGAAACTTGTTGAAGAAACAGATGGATTTGCAGAAGTATTCCCTGAACATAAATACCACATAGTTGAATTACTTCAAAATAAAGGACACATTGTGGGCATGACTGGAGATGGAGTTAATGATTCTCCTGCACTCAAAAAGGCCAATGTGGGTATTGCAGTTGCAGGAGCAACAGATGCAGCTAAATCAGCTGCAGAAATAGTTATTACCCGCCCAGGACTCTCGGTAATAATTGATGCTATAAAAGAAAGTCGTAAAATTTTCCAGAGGATGAATAATTATTCCATTTACCGGATAACTGAAACTATCCGGGTTTTATTCTTCATCACATCATCCATTCTCATATTCGATTTTTATCCCATTACCGCTTTGATGATAGTTTTACTGGCACTATTGAATGATGGACCCATTATGACCATTGCTTATGATAATGTAAGATACTCTAATGAGCCAGAAAAATGGGATTTGAAAATGGTATTAAGTGTAGCTACTTTTTTAGGTGTTTTAGGTGTTATAGAATCATTTTTTGTGCTT
>JAHKLQ010000046.1 GCA_020854975.1 Methanobacterium sp. | reverse complement strand
TCAACTGCCCGGTTCATTTTCAAAAAAACCATTCCCAAGTTGGCTGTGGCTTCAACAGCACAAACCAGGGCCACCATGGAAGAACCCATAATCACAATTTGCAGTTCTTTACCCGTGATAAGGACGCGTTGTAAATTTTCATCACCAATATCATTGAGAGTTTTTTCCCCAATATTGATCAAAGAAGCGGACATAGCTGCTATCATATGATTTTTAACATGAGGATTGCTGGCAGTCATTATTAAACCATCCTTACGGATTACATATGACTCAGTAATATCACTCTTATATTGCAACTCATCAAGAACTTCTTTTATTTGTTCAGAAATAGGTTTCATTAGCCATCAACCGAATGAAAATATGATAATAAGTCTGTTATTTGTTATTGGTGAAGTCTCGCACTGCCTTTTTTAACATCACTCTAATCATCCCTATATTGGCATTAATTTCTGTTAAAATGATGATCACATGTTCAGTGCCAAACTCTTCAATTATAATTTTCCCATAATCAGTTTCAACAATTAATTGTTCTAAATCCCCATAACTGACCGTTTTTGTAAGTTCTCGTACAGCTCCCAGTGCAGCCACTGTACTGGCACTTAACACTGAACTTTCTCGGTCAATCTTCCCTATAGGAATACCATCTAAACCAGCAACAAGAGAGTCTTTAACTCCTTTAATCCTATTAATAGTTAACAAGACATTTTCAAAATTTTGGGGTATAATATTCACTCTCCTTGCATGATCCATATTATTTGTTATTTCGTTTGTTTATGTCATCTATAAGCTTATCCAAAAGGTTATCGAGGTTATCATCATTTAAAGCAGATGTATTCCCTATTAAAATATTATCTGAAAGTTTTAACTCTTTTCGAATAAATTCAGGGTCCATCTTAAAAATATCATCTTTATTGGCTGCAATAATATATGGCACACCATATTGCTCTATAAAATCTATTAATTCATGATCAACGGGTGTTACTCCCACAGTGGAATCTAAGAGCAGAATTGCACCGTCCATCCCTGTTGCCAGGGTTTCCCACATAAAAGAGAATCTTCGATGTCCGGGACTAGCAAATAAATGTATTAAATAGTCCTGTTGTTTGATTTGGACAAAGTCAAAGCTGGTGGTGATACTTTCATATTCACCTTTCAGGAAAAGTTCCTGACCACTTAACCTCTCAACAAATGTGGTTTTACCGGCGTTTAATGCGCCGAAAACCACTATTTTAAGACTATCTTTTGATATTTGTTCCATTAGCCACCTAAAAAATCTCTAAGAATCATTCAAGATTATTTAAAGTGAATTAAGGACAATTTTACATTCACCCTTATTATGCTCAATGTTGTCAATTATGAAGGATTCTCCAGTAACTTCCTCCATTAGAGCAGCACCTACTTGGGCAAGGGGACATCCAATGTGACGTGGAACATCATTTTCTGCCAGATAGTCCGTGTAAAAATGAGTTTTACAGTCGGTAACTGTCATCTCCAGTTTGTCATCAGTAACATTGTATTCTATGTTTTCAGCAATGTTGAAACGTCCCACAAGATACCGATCATAGAATTCCATGGCATTGGTGGTGGTGCTGAGATCTTTTTCTTCTCCCAACATTTCTGAACCGACTTTAACCAGTTTCCAGAGATCTTCTCCAAATGCCCGGGTAACTCCCCCGGAACCTTGTCCAGATACTTTCCAGAGACCCTTAGTTAACCCCATTAATGATGCTAAATATACGGTGTTTAATGGATCATTCTGTTCTTTGAGTAAAGCAGTTAATGTTTCGCCTTCTTTGATTCCTTCTGCCATATAAAACTCACCATTTTAGTTTTTTTATTGATTCATTACATCTTTAACTTTTTCTGCGGTTCTTTCCAGTTCTAATAGTGCCAGACCCAGATTTACCTCTGCGGGGGAAAGAGCTGCTAACACAGCTTTCTCACCAGCATAGGATAAGATGGCTTTCCCGGTGGCTCCATCTATGACTACCTGGTTAAGGTCACCCCGTTCCAGTTCATCACATGTCCTCTGAGATGTACCTACCATAGCCGCAGCCATGGCTGCCACACGTTTTTCATCAGTATCCTGTGGTAATGATGAAGATATCATCAACCCATCTGGTCTTAATACAGCCACACCACTAACATCACCAGGAGCCCTCTCTAAAAGTTCATTTAAAAGTGCCCCAATATCTTCTCTTAAACCCATAATTATACCTCTTTTTTTACCAATACGGCTTAATAAATCATTAAACGGAATAATTAAGCCCAATATTACTTTTGTATTGATAATTATACTTTTTAAAAGAAAAGAATGATCAAAATGCGAATGAACATGATTGTGCATTTGAGCAAAGATTAAATAGAATAAATATGAAGGGTATTAATACTTTAAGTGAATCGTATAATTGCTTAATATTGGTTGGGTCTATAACTTAACAGATTAGAGGGGAATGGGAGATAAAATGGAAAAAAAATAGTATGACTAATAAATCACCCTCCAATAACTTAAAGTACAAAAGGATAACAATAACCGTGCCTGAAGAATTGGATTTTAAATTTAGAAGCATCGCATCTAAAAAATTTAAATTTGAAAAAGGATGGTACAGTAAGGCCTTCACAGAATCCATGGAAAACTGGATAGTTAACAATGAACTTGCTGTTGCCGAAAACGGAACCACCCTGGTAAGTAGGTATTTAGGTTCGAAAATGTTGGAATTTTTCAAAAATGATGATAATTCAAAAGAAAATCCAGATTTCAATACATTAGATCGTGTTTTTGATTGTTTCAGCCAATCCAGTTATGTAAAAAATATAAAATATGAGCTGGGAGATGATACTTTTACTTATCATATTAAATCTCCTTCTCTTTCAAAAAATGGGAAATTTAATGTTGAAGACTTAATAGGTAAACATACCTTTCCACTTTCCATTATTAGCAGAGCTTTCATGGAAGACTTAACTGGAGATCACTACAAAGTTAAATCTA
>JAHKLQ010000120.1 GCA_020854975.1 Methanobacterium sp. | reverse complement strand
CCTGAGGTAGCTGTAATCCTATTAAACTGGAATGGTTGGCATGACACAGTAGAATGTCTGGAATCCCTATTCCAGATAAACTATCCTTCCTTCCAGGTTATTTTAGTGGACAACAATTCTCAAGATAACTCTTTAGACCAAATCCGGAGTTATTGTAAAGGAGAATTAACTGTCAAATCCAAATTCTTCCAGTACACTTCCCTTAACAAGCCTGTTGATTTATTTGAGTTTGACGAGGAAGAACTTAATGATCCTGAATTCTCAGATTCCTCAACTGAAATTATTGGAAAAATCAAGGATTCACCTTCTAAGTGCAGTCTAGTTCTGATAAAAAACAGTACAAACTATGGATTTGCCAAGGGCAATAATATTGGAATCAGATTTGCTCTGGATGTGCTGGAGGCTCCCTATACACTTCTTTTGAATAATGACACAGTAGTGGATAAAGAATTTCTCAGGGAACTAGTTAATGTTGCCAAATCAGATGATAAAATTGCCCTAGTAGGTTCAAAAATTTATTACTATGATTTCCAGGGTAAAACTGATGAAATATGGTGTGTGGGTGGAAAGATAGATTTAAACAAGTATCCTGGACATTACGCAGTATTGGAAGATGTGGATATTGATTCATATCAAGGTGCAACACTGGATGTGGATTGGGTTTCTGGAGCAGCCATGCTCATAAAGTCAGGGAAAATACCCTTCCATTACTTGAATGAAGAATTCTTTTTCGGATGTGAAGATGCTGATCTAGCATTGAAACTCCACCAACAGGGTTTTAAGGCCATCACAGCCCTCAATTCCATAGTATGGCATAAAATAGGTAGCTCCCGGAAAAAAGGGAAAATCATCAACACCACACTTTCAGAAATTAAAACCAGCTTAAAATTCATAAAAACTCATAAAAAAGGATACAACCGTCATCTACCTATTTATTACATGCAAATAGTTTATTTTTATTTATCAGCATTTTTTAACAGGGTTTTTTAACCTGAAAATCATATAAATTCTTTTTCTTATCTTATTTAGGGTGATATTCCTTTTTAATGAATAATCAAATTATTCCTTATTTAAAGAATACTCCACAGCCTGTTTGAATCCATTTACCATGTTATGGTAACGAAATTTATTTTGAATAATCTCATATGATTTCTGGCCCATTTCCAGTTTTAAATCATTATCTTCCAGAATCTTAACCATGGATTGGGCCAGTGCATCTGCATCTTTTTCCGGTACAATAAATCCATTTTCATTATCTTTGATCATATCACAAGCTGCACCAACAGCTTCAGTAGCGATAACTGGTTTTTTAAAATACATGGCTTCATTTAATACCAGTACCCAGGGGTCACCAATCCCATAGGTTATGGAAGGCACCACAACTAAATCACTCATAAGATAATAGAAAACTAAATTCTCCTGGGGTATGTTACCAGTGAAGATTACCTTATCGGCCAATCCCAACTCCTGCACCCTACTTTTAAGTTCTGTTTCATATTCGCCACTACCAACTATTAAAAGTACTAAATCTTCATTTTCAAGTTGGGATAATGCGGAAAGAAGGTATTGTATTCCTTTTCTTTTAATTAACCTACCCACATACAAAACAATTTTTTTGTTTTTCAAATTCATTTTTTCCTTTAACTGGGCGGTTTTGTTGTAATCCTCTTTTTGAATGGTCTGGTTACTTACATTGGGCATTAAGAAAATCTTTTCTGGATTAGAACCAAGTGAAAGGAAATACTCTCTGTGTTTAGTTCCAGGTAGAACTATGGCACTGGAAATTTTAATCATAAACTTTTTAAGTGGTTTGAGTAACCTGGACTTGAGGGAGGGATCATCCCATGCCCAGTCCTCTCTCCAGAGTACAATGGGTTTTCTTCTCAACCAGGCAACAGTTAAATAATAAGCACTCTCCACGATTTCTGGAATACTATCCCAGCTACCACCAACCAGGAGATCGTAGTCCTCCCATGCTCTCTGTACCAATCCCCAGGCAATTCCCAGATGATTACTCAAAACTTCATATTCCACACCCTGCAGACCTTCAATTTCTTCAGGAGTATCCACACCATATAACTTGTTAGAAACTTTACCATGGTTGAAAATGAATTTAACCGAATAAATATCAGTTAATGCTTTGAAAAAAGGTATACGATACCACATAACTGTATTGTGAATGAAGAGTATGCGGGTCATAGGTAAACCTCAGCATAATAATTATCATATATTTTACTTTTACCAGTAAAGAGGAAATTAAACTCAGTCCAATCACCCACTATATCCAGTGTTTCATATACCTTCCCCTCACGGGCACCCATATAACCCAGATAAAGATAATCAGGTATAGTTCTGTTTGTCGCGAAATTAATTCCCCTTGGCTTATTAATATCTAAAATTCCCAGCATAAGCCTTGATCCACCAAGTGAATCAGCGTATATGTTTGAACTACTATTGGTATAACTGTTTAACCAGCCGGCAGCAATTACTTCTCCATCATAGATGAATAATTCACCTCTAACCATACCAGAATCATCGTATTCAGCAGAGTAAGGTGTGCCATAGAAATGGTACTGGAGGTGGTTGCTCACCATGAATAAGGGCAATAAAAGCAATAGGAATATTAAAGGTTTCCAGTTGGGCTTTTTAATCAGTTTAGAAATTTTAATAACCCCTATTATGAATAAGGGTGCAGTAAATATGAGGAGTTGGAAGAAAAGACGTTCCGGCCCATAAAAAGTTGATACTGTCGGCACCACAATAAACAGGGCCAAAAGAATTATGGATAATAATATTCCCAGGATAAATTCCTTATCTAAGATTTTTTTACATGTTTTGTTCTTTATGAGGGTTAATAAACCGATTCCCATTACCAGGAATATAGCATCGTTTACAATGGCACTTATGGTATTGGGTATGGATTTTAATCCGATCCCCAGAACACTTAAGACCAGAGCATCTCTTTGACCTCCACCCATAGCTGCTGATCCACCAGCCACCCCTGCAGTTGCAGCTACAACATCTCCCGCTGCACTGAACTGGACTTTAGCATATATTAAGAACCAGATTGCTACGAATAATAAATAAAGGAAAATGATATCAAAATTTTCGAAATTAAGCTTTTTATTTTTAACTAAATCCTTAACAAAAGGTAAAGCTAACATAGGAATTAAGAGAACAAGGGCAACATAAGATGTAGTGTAATGAGATATTACAGTGGAAAATATGAAAATAAGGAATAATATTTTCCTCTGTACTAATTTTTTTAAATACTTATCAAATAACACCATTACTGCCAGGAAAAAGAATAAAATCGCTATTTCCTGACGTGCTGCACCAGTAATATTTATAAAGAATATTTGAAAGGTGAATAACAATCCAGCACAATAAGCATATTCCTTTTTGAAGTAATTTTTAGATACGAAGTATAAAATTAACGATAGAAATGATCCAATAATGCTGAAGTATAATTTGAAGATATACTCACTGTTAATGCTGCTAATAACTTTATATATGGTGGGGAGTATGGTAATATCCAGACAGGCATTATATGGATTGTAATAATTGTTAATATCCCAATGAAGATTGTTTAAGGTTAACTGGAAGCAATAATATTCAGCATGCACATCTCTACCTATTATATAATTAGAGGTTAAAGCATGCATCAATAACAGTCCCAAACTAATTAACCATAAGGAAATAGGATAAATAACAGGGTTAACACGTTCTTTAAGATAAAAGATAACAATTAAATAGGCGGGAATCAGGAACAACATTCCCAGAATCATCAAATTATTCTCATAAGTGTTCATGAGATAAGTTCCCAGAATAGCCATTACTGGAAATATAAAGGGAAAGATCACTGGAGATAGAAGACCCTTTCCAGAATCAAACTGGAAATTGAAAATATCCTTCATATTAAAGGATTCTTTATTCCTATGATACTCTAAAAAGGCCAATAAAACCACTTCAATGTTAAGGGTTACTAAGACTGGTGCCATGGCCAATGGCTTGGTAATCATAGGATAAAGGCTGTTTAATAGGAGTCCCGTGAATAAAAGTAGGGAAATGCTCAACCCTATACATAAAACCACCTTTTTTTCAAATTCTAATTTATGAAGCTTTAATAGATTAACTATTATTAAACCAGGGATGATGGTAAAGAATATGAATGGAATGGATTGTTTCAACAAGTTTACGTCTAGCAGGATGATAAGATCAGTTATGAGTAGAGCTAGTAATATTGATAAAAACCATTGCTCTCTTCTAAAGTTTTTTATTTTAGATGAAACACTGTTAATCATAGTTACCTCATTTTAATGGATGACTTGCTGGTTTAATTTTTTGTTATGCTTTTTATTTACAGTCATGGAAGCCAGGTATATTTCTTCAAAGGCATTCACATAGTTTTCCATGCTGTACTGGGATGCAGATTCAAAGGCACCTTTTTCTAACCTTTTTAATGTTTCAGGATTTTCAATTAACCTTTCCAGTATACTCTGCAGTTCCTCCTGATTTCCAGGTTGGAAAAGGTAACCATTTTTGTTTTCTTCAATTAATTCTGGAATTCCCCCAATCCTGCTGGCTATTAAGGGTGTACTGTTGGTCAGGCTTTCATAGATCATCATAGGTGAATTATCATAGCATATAGATGGAAGTACAGCTAGATTAGTTTCATGGTAGGAATTCATGAGCAGGTCTCTTTCCAGATAGCCGTGGAATATGATCCTGGGATCTGAAGCAGCCAATTTTTTGAACTCATCTTCATCAACTCCCTTACCATAGATATGTAACCTAATTTTATCGTTATCTATATTCCTGAAAGCCTTTATCAATACCTGAACTCCTTTAATTTTATTCAAACCACCCATGTAAGATATATCAATCCTATCATAATTTTTATCGAGCTTTTTATTTACTAGGTCAACTCCTAAAGGTATCTTTGAAGTTTTAACTTCCTGAAAGAACTGGCATGATTTTAATTTATCGATTATAAATTGAGAGGGAGCAGTTAACCAATCAACTTTGCCTTTTATTAATCTTCTCTGCAGGTTACTGTATAAATTACATATCATCTGAGGATCCTCACATATCTCCCCATTTCCATGTAATAAATTGGCCCGAGGGCATATTAAGGAACAATCATGGGCAGTGAATACAACCGGAATGTTTTCTTTTTTTGCAGCGTCAAAAACAGACATTGAAAAACCTTTATAATTATTAACATGCACCACATCAGGCTTTTCCTTTCTTAAAACATCCCTGATCTTCTGATATGAATTAGGATTCCATATATCCAGAGCATGCCATAATGCTTTACTTACTCCTGGTTTACCTTGATGATCATACAGGGTATACACGTTCCATGGATTGATTCTATAAACCTTAACTCCTTTTAATACCTCAATTGATTCTGTTTTCTCGGAGCTGGTGGTTATAACCATGACCTCATGACCTTTATTAACCAGGGCCTCGGCTAATTTAGCCACTGTGATTTCTGCCCCACCAATGACATAGGGAGGATATAAATTGGAAACAATACAGATCTTCATACTAACTCCTTATAGATCTCCTCAGTCATTTCAGCAACTCTTTTCCAAGTGTATTTATCTGTAACTAGTTTGCGACCGTTTTTTCCCATTTTATCAGTGGAAACATTTCCATTTAAAATCTTAACAATAGCTTCAGCCAGAGCTTCCACGTCTTTTTTCGGAACAACTAATCCAGATTTCGTTTCTTTAAGATCATGGGCTATGCCCACAATATCTGTGGTTATAACTGGTTTTTCACAGGCTAAAGCTTCCAAAGCCACAATTCCAAATCCTTCCTGGGATGAGGAAATGGATGGTAGTACAAAGAGGCTGCAGTGGTTGTAATATTCCACAATTTTTTCCTCAGAAATAAAGCCATGGAATTCAGCATTATCTTCTATGTCAAGAGATTCTGCCATGGACTTATAATAATCTAATAAATTCCCTTTCCCTCCCACAATTAATTTAACATCTTTTATTTCTTCTTTAACAAGTTTAATAGCTTTTAAAAGATATTCAAGTCCTTTGTACTGGTGGAATTCATCTAAGATACTGAGAAAAAATATGCTATTTTCTTTTTGATCTACTTTAAGAGGTTTAAACCTGTTAACATCCACTCCTACTGGCACCACTCTAATTTTATCCGCATAATTCTTCAGATATGGTGAAAAATGTAGGTAGTTTTCTTGAATGATTATAATTCTATCAGCCTGATTTAGTAAGAATTTCAAAAAAGTTTTGTTATAAATTTGAGCTATGTAGTGGGCAGCACCATTACCAACTATATCATTATAATAACTAAGCACCAGAGGTTTTCCGTTTAACTTTGAATAAAAAGCACTCCAATCAGCACTCCAGGGTGTGGGAAGATGGGCATTGATAATATCATAATCAAAATTCCTCATTTTGAAAGGGAGACTGGGAGTCAGGTTGGTGTTGGCAATTTTAAACAAATAGGGCAACCTTTTAACATTTATTCCATCCACCATCTCTTCCTCTTGGGATGGAGGTTCATTGGCACAAATAACATTCACTTCATGATTCATATTGACCAGTTCACGTGAAAGATTATAAACATAATACTCCACGCCCCCGGTGTACGGATAGAAACGGACTGGTGTTTGTAATATTTTCATGTTACCTAATTCTCATTAAGTTGTAATGGGTTTTTTATTTAATATGTTTAAAATGTGGATATTTGTTT
>JAHKLQ010000006.1 GCA_020854975.1 Methanobacterium sp. | reverse complement strand
TTAAACACCAGCTCACGCCACCAGCTCCTGAACACTGCTCATTTAAATGCAGTTGCCGTGGAACATATCATCCAGGGACGATGGTACCAGGCAGAAAATCAGGTCTGGGCATCTCTGCGCCAGGCTGGTTATGGTCCTGTGCTGAGTCGGCTGGCACTTAGCTCCGTGGAAGAGAATGTTACACGTCGAGAGATCTATCAACTTATCTTAGATTACCAAAAACAGGGAATCATCCCCCCTGATCAGACCATGGAACGTGTTATTGAAAGGGCTTGGTACGTTGCCTCCATGGTTGAAAATGGTCTGACAAGTTCAGAAGCCCATGAAAAGTTCCGGGATGGATCCAGAACCCGGGACGAACCCCTTTACTCTTTTGATGCTGGTTTACATCTCCGGAATTTTGAATTATCCTCTTTAAAGGAGGGAATGGAAGCCTATCTTTATGTGGATAAGAGAGGTGTCTTAGCCTGTGAGTTGAAACCTCCGGGCCGTAAAGTGAAAAGTCCCCTTAAGTTACCTGGAAAAATGGCCACCTATCTTCGATTATTAGTGGATTCACAGATTATTCCACTTCAAGGAGAACTTGTAAAGAGAAAAAGAGGGTGGAGAATTAGATTAAAAGTAGGATAAACTAGAAAATGGGGAAAAACATAGAATTAACGTGGACGATACATTAATCTACCCATCAAATCCTGACTATAACTCATTCTGGAATCTTTTCATGATGGGATTCATGATGTTCCACCACTGGGCAGGACCAGTCTGGACAGAAGGTCATCACCAATTTACCCTTGTCAGTGATTATATAAAGTCTCCAACACTTGTTTTCATAGGATTTGAAGGAACACTCTATCACTTTTCTGCCCTTAAGTTTAGCCAGTTGTTCTTGGCATTCCTTAGCCCGCATTTCACCATTCATAACATCAACCCCATTGAAGAAATATTTAAATCCACAAAGGCCCGTGCTTTCAAATATGCAGGATGTAAATAGGGGGATTGTACTATTTACCTGAATAAATATATGATCATAACCATATTTATTTATTACTATAAATGCTGGTGGCTGATTCTTGTCCTTATTTCCCTTTATAATCAACTTTCCGGAACGTTTCTCGATAATTTGCAGGTTTTTTCTTTATTGTTCCAGTTTTCAGAGGAAGTGAATGGAAAAATTCACAGGTGGCACGAGTCATCATAGGATCCTCATAATCAGACAAGAACTCTAAAACTTCATCCATTTCTTGTGCACGTCTTTTTGCATGGAAAGCACTACTTTTAAGGCGGGAAATCGCTGATTCCTGGAAAAGAGGACCTTCAGTTTGACTTAAATAATTTAAAAGAAATTCATCAACATCCATCCGGTAAGCAGCATAGAATGTCTCAAAGAGCAAAGCAGAAACACCCTTGGTGTATGCGCTGCGAAGCATCTTCAAAGCAGATGCCTGACCTATCCCCTGACCAATAACATCAATGTTCATACCATACTGGTTAAGTTTAGCAAAAATATCTGCATCTGGTCCTGATGCTATTATGGGAGTTTTTAATCCGTTTTTTATACCCCCCATTATGGCAGCGTCAATGGTTTTACCACTGACAACATAACTAAGGGATTTTTTAACCGTGGCCGGAGATACATTGTTTAAATCTACATAAACCCCTTTAACAGTTTTACCAACTTCTTTTGCCACATTAACTGTCTGGGCAGGTACTACGGTAGATAATATAATATCTGAGGATTCAGCAACCTCTTGAGGAGTTTGACTTAATTCAACACCTGCAGATTTCGCTAAATCCACTGTCCTAGAACTTCTTCCTTCAACACAGGTTAAAATTTGTACACCCTGATCTAATAGTCCCCTTGCTAAGGTTGATGCCACTTCTCCAAAGCCCAAAAAACCTACTTTCATTGTATCATCCTCTTGACAACATTTCCTAATCCATCATCCAAATTCAACTAAAATAAAACCGTTTTATATTGGGTTAAAACCTACAAAAACCCGGTTAACATGTATAAACCTGCAAGAGTAATTATCACTCCTGAAATTATTCTAATCCAGTCTGAATATTTTATTATGGCTTTGAAATCTATTTTCGACATTAAAAAGGCCATGATGAGTATGGTTAATGAGAAACCTCCTGCGAAAAGAGCCATGTTAATAATACTGTAATTTATATCACCGGTTGATGCACTGTAAGTGGCAACTGCCACCACATAAGGACCGAAACATGGAGCCCATGCAAGACAGGTTAAAAATCCCATTAAAAATGATCCTAAAATTCCTTTTTTGGATTCAGTCCTTTTTGAAAGGGTTGTTGAAATATTGAAAAGTTTTTTGTTGACAATGAAAATTATTCCAATCACCACCAGGATCAAGGCAGCGGCAATTCGGAAATATAACAGATAATAATTTATGGCAGCGGTAAAAATAGCGGTAAGAGTAGTTATAACAGCAAATAACAGGAAAAACCCCAGACTAAACGCAACAACTTCCCAATTAGTTCTTTTAAGGATAGAAAAACCTACAACAACTGGTATGAGTGGTAGGACACAGGGCGATATAATTGATGCTATTCCTGCTAAAAAAGATAGTAAATAACCGGTTTCCATTTTTATCGCCGAATCCCTGGAGTAAAAATATCCTGTTGAATTGTACAATACCCGGATGAATTTTATAACTTTTATAAATTTATAATTTTTATAAAGATTTTATAGAAAGATATTATATGCATAAAAATTTTTAGGTTGGAACTGCAACCTAAATCTGATTTATAAGTTGTTCCGGACTTTGATATCCAATGATTCTGTTTATTTCATTGCCATTGGCATCCAGTATCACCATAGTAGGAAGACTGTAAGCCTGGTATTGTGAACTTAGATCAGGATTATTATCCACATCAACTTTTACTAACACATAATTCTGCGTTAATTTTTCTTGAACCTGTGGATCAGTATAGGTTCCTTCATCCATTTCCTCACAATAAGAACACCAGTCTGCATAAAAATCCACAAATACACTTTTGTTGGTATTTTTTGCTTCTTGCATGGCCTGATCTAGATCTGTGCCCCATTGAAGGGATGATGTTGTTATATCTTTCGTTTCATGGTCTGTTGAAGTAGAAAGAGCAACTACTACCACTATCAATGCCACTAAAATGACTGCTATTCCTATGATGAATTTATTCATGCTTTATTCCTTATTTTCCTGGTTTAATATATTTTTTCTTAACACAAAGTTAAAAAATACCTTAACCAAAAATTTAAAAAAATAATTCCTATTTAAGGCCAGTAGTGCAGTAACTGTGCTTCTACAGAAGAAGTTTCTGTGAAAATTGTTCCCTATTAAATTAATTCCATTAAGTTAATTCAACTCTAAAACCACATTTCCACCTAGTTCGGCCCCAATATCTCGAGCAATTGGTTGACATTTAACATTTAAAAGACAGAATACCGGTTTATCTTCCAAGTTCATCTCGGTCAGACCTTCATAGTTACCCAGACCTTTGGCTATAATCAGATCAGCCTCTTCAAATTCCTGTTTAAAATCATCGGAAAGATCATGGTATATAACCCCTATAGAGTCCGTACCAGTGGTTATTAACCGTGCTACTTCATCAAGACCCACATCCAATGCTTCCTTCAAACAGGAATCATTGAGAATTGGATCCTTTTTAAGAGCTACCGTAACTTCAACATCATATTCCTGGAGTTTTTCTATGAGTAACTTGTCAAATACTATTTCACCCACATTATCAGCCAGATAAAGAACTGTTTTAGCTTTTTCGAGTTCTATTTCCAGTTGAGATGTGTGGTCAACAACCAGATCTTTTTCTACCGTAGACATTACTAAACCTTCAATATCTGATTTCAGCCCTAAAGCCCCGAAATCAAGGACATTTCCAGCTATTGCAACTTTAAGATAGTTTTTAAATGATTTATCATTGTTCAGTAACTTTTCCACTTGAGGCAAGAATTGGAGGGCAATTTCATCAGATTTTATCCGTAAATCATGATAAGGATCAGGATTTCCAGTTTCCTTCTTGATGGTACGATGGATTTTGGTTCCTATCTGGTTGGAAACTGCTCCCTTCCGGAATTCACTGCAAAGTATTCTGTTGATTTTTTCTGTGACTTTCATTTTCAGATCTTCATCATCTGTAGCCAGGTCCAGGGCTTCCCTTGCCTGGCGTAGGAAACAGGATGCGCATTCATAGTGAACTTTCAATTTATCACCTTATTATTGATATCGTCAGAGTTCATTGGATTTAGTTTCATTGACTCAAAAAGTATTTGATTACTTATAATTTCAATTCTATTGTATCTATTATATAGTGCTAGCAGGAGCTGGTGAAAGGCAGAAAATTAAAATTATCAACATCAACACAGCTATTATCTTTCTATTACGGTTAATAGTGACAATATTATCCATAGCACCTGGATGGCTTTTCCCCATGAAGAATATGAGGGCCATCAGTACGGCCATCACATACCATCCCAACATAGTAGTTATCATTATTCCTATGACTGAAATGAATTTGTGTAAATTTTGCCCGAAAAGAGACCGGGATATGTGCCCTCCATCTAAAAAAGCAACAGGCATCAAGTTAAGCATGGTAACCAGCATCCCCGCCCATCCTGCGAAAACTATGGGGTGAGCAATTATATCATTATCAAAGGTGTAGTTTGGAATTACAATTTGACTGATTATTTTTATAATTAAAGGATCTGGAAGCGCCACATTCACATTTTGAGTGGTTAAAACAGTTGAATAATATAATCCTATGAAAAGCACCGGGATTGCCACCACAAATCCAGCTAAAGGACCACTGTATCCCAGGTCAAATAAGGCATTCCGATTGGGAATTGGAGATTTGATATTGATTAGAGCTCCAAATGTTCCAAGAAATGTAGGTGCTGGTATAAAATAGGGTAAGGTAGCATGAACACCATGTTTACGCGCTGCAAAATAGTGGGCTAATTCATGAGCACCTAGTATCACTAATAAGGCAACTGCAAATTCCAGAGCTTCCCAAATATTTCCAGATGCAATATAAAAATATCCTGCAAATAACGTGGTACCTATAGTGGCCAGAAGCAGAATAATATTTAAATGAATTTTAGATTTGCCTTTTTCCTGCTTTTTACCTATATTTATTTTGTAATAATTACCCTCATGATTTATATAGGGAACAAGACCTTGTTCACCTAATTCACTTGCTAAGGCCTGGAAACTCTGGGGATTATAGTCTCCCACAATAAAATAAGATTCTTTACCCTTTTCATCATTGAAAAATCCGATTAAAGGAAAATGATGTGAAATTGATTGTTCTATTAAATTAAAATCATCCACAGATACACGTCCTGACTGATAAACATCACGGATAGATTTATCCGACTTATCCTCCGTAAATTACTTTTATAACT
>JAHKLQ010000122.1:17500-23127 GCA_020854975.1 Methanobacterium sp. | reverse complement strand
GAAATATTGGAGTATCTTGAAGCCCAGGATGTTGATTTTTGTGAAATTATCAATGAATATCCCTATAATGAAATTGATGAGGATCTGTTGGAATCATATAAAGTTAAACTAACAGTGCATGCCCCTCTTTCTGATATTAACCTAGCATCCCATAACCAGTCCATACGCACATCTTCCATTAAGGAAGTTAAAAAATCCATGGATCGAGCTGTAAAATGGGATTCAGACTTGGTAGTTGTTCATCCTGGAAGTATGCCTGTTTTAGGTAAGAAAATTCGAGAGAAAATCTTCCAACACAATTTAGAATCCCTGCAGGAACTGGCTAGTTATGCAGAAGATTGTGGAGTTTACATGTGTGTGGAGAACATGCCAGTGATAGAAAGTCTCTTATTCCAGGATTTAAAGGAATTACATTCATTATTAGAAAAAATAAATGCATACATGACTTTAGATGTGGGTCATGCCCATAATTCTGGGTTTTCACCAGAGGAAATGGTTCAATACCCCCTAATAAGACACATACACCTTAGTGATAATGATGGGGCCTGGGACCACCATAATGCACTGGGTACTGGGAATATAGACTTCAGTTCACTCTTCAAAGGTTTGAATAATGTTAAATATGATGGTGTTCTGGTGGTGGAGGTCAAAAACCCTCAAGATGTAGTTAAAAGTTTGAATTATCTTGAAAAAATGGTTTAATCATCTCATTATAAAGATTTTTATAAGATTCCTAGTTTTTACATGATTAGGGATTATCTCTTATGGAGATTGTCTTTTAACCTCCGCTTACATTCTATGTGAAATTAATATATAGATCATTTAATCAAATTTTCTAATGAACAAAGTTATCATAGAAAAAGAATAGAGAAAAATGAAAGGATAAGTATAATTTAGAAAATAATTGAAGGGGATGTTCTCTTTGAAAATTGGAGTAATAGGTGGAACTGGTGATCAAGGACTTGGATTGGCCTTGCGATTCGCAAAAGTAGGAGAACAGGTAATAGTAGGCTCAAGAGACGTTAAAAAGGCCGAAAATGCTGTTAATCTCATTGAAAACGTGTTAAAATTAGATGAATGTCCCAATGTAAAGGGGATGACCAATGCAGAAGCTGCTAGAGAAGCAGACCTGCTGATTTTAACTGTACCCTTACAGGCTCAGATGGTAACTCTGAAAAGTATCAAAGATCATGTGGAAGGTAAAATCTTTATTGATGCCACCGTTCCCATGGAAAGCTGTTTAGGTGGTAGTCCAGTTAAATATGTGAATATGTGGGATGGTTCTGCTGCAGAAAGAACCGCTAATTTCCTTAAAGATAAAAATGTGAAAGTGGTATCTGCTTTCAACAATATCAGTGCCGCCAGTCTAACTAACATAGAACAAGATATTGATTGTGATTGTCTCGTCTCGGGAGATGATGCAGAATCCAAGAAAGTGGTTATGGAACTTGCTGAGAAAATTCCAGGAGTAAGGGCTATTGACTGTGGTTCCCTTGAAAATGCTAGGATTGTGGAAAAAATAACTCCCCTCCTGATAAACCTTAACATCCGTAATAAAATAAAACTGGCAGGCATACGAATAACTGGATTATAAAAGATAGATTTACTATAAATTTAACAAATAATCCCAAAAAAAATTAAAGGTTCATAGAATATGGAATATATAAAAAAAACTGCAGAAGGAATAGCCAAACACGCCCTGGAAGTTATTGGTCGTATTAATGAGGAACAGGTTGAGTTGATGATTCAATGTATCACCGATTCAGAGTCCACCTTTATTGTGGGAAGTGGAAGGTCTGAACTGGTTGGTAAATCCTTTGCCATGCGTCTGATGCATTTAGGATTCAGAGTATATGTGGTTGGAGATGTAACCACCCCTGCCCTCACTGATAAGGACTGCCTGATCGCTATTTCTGGATCAGGAGAAACCAAAACCGTGACCCTGGCTGCTCAAACTGCCAAAGAAGTGGGGACCAATGTAGTGGGAATCACCACCGACCCAGATTCCACCCTTGGAAAAAATGCAAATGTGGTGGTTAACATTGAAAGTAAGAGTAAAATACCATGGAAATATTATACCTCACACGTTCTAAAGGGTAACTATGATGATTTAACCCCCATGGGAACTCTTTTTGAGGATAGTACTCATTTGTTCCTGGATGGTCTTATAGCTGCATTTATGATCAGACTTGGTAAAAAAGAGGATGATCTTCAAAGGTTACATGCCAGAGACTGATAATTCATCTCAATAATCTAAAAGAATTTATTATGGGTCTTAATAGGAGGGGCCTTAATAACTACAGCAAACAACTCGCAAGGTGAAAACATGAATGCAGAGTTAAAAGGAGAACTAGTAATCATCAAAGATAAAAAGGCTGTTGCCCTTCATGAAAAAAGTCATTACGGTAAATTTAACCAGGAGGAACTGCAACTTTCCATTATGGAGGCGTTTTTTCTCCAGGAAAAGGGAAAAATAAAGATCCAGGATAAAAAGCAGGAAAAAGTTTTATCCTTAGATGAAATGTGGGAACTCATCCAGAATAAAGGGTTATTATATAAATATTTGGTTTTTAGGGACCTTCGCAACCGGGGATATATTGTTAAAACCGGTTTCAAATATGGTTCCGAGTTCAGACTATATGAACGAGGAAAATCCCCTGGTGATGGTCATTCTGACTATGTGGTGAAAGTGGTAACTGAAGACGAGGACATATCTGTACTTAACTTTTCAAGTTATGTTCGTGTGGCTCATGGGGTTAACAAGAAACTCTTACTGGCAGTGGTGGATGATGAACAGGACATCACCTACTACAATGTTGAGTGGACCCGACCATAATGCTGAAAGAGGAGAGCAAAACTTTATTAATTCGATTTAAATACCGATTATTATCATTAAAGGTGATTTATTGATAGATCCATGGAGTTCAGCTATAGTAAACTATGAAAAACTCATAGAAGAATTTGGAATAAAACCCTTCCATGACCTTATAGGTGACCTGGAAGACCCCCATATTCTCATGCGTAGGGGGATTATATTTGGACATCGCGATTACGGTAGGATAGTTAAAGCTATCCGAGAAAAAGACGATTTTGCCGTGGTTACAGGTATGATGCCCAGTGGTAAAATGCACATTGGTCACAAAATGATTGTGGACCAGTTAATCTGGTACCAGGAGCATGGTGCTGAGATCTACATACCCATTGCTGACATGGAATCTTACTCAGCCCGAGGAATAGATTTCCCCGAAGCCAAACAGATTGCTATTGATGAATATATCACCAACTATATTGCCCTAGGTCTGGACCCTGATAAAAACCTACACATCTACCTTCAATCAGAAAACAAAACTGTGGAAGATTTAGCATATAAACTGGCAAAAAGGGTGAATATGAATGAAATGAAAGCCATATACGGCTTTAATGGATCAACTAACATAGCACATCTTTACACACCAATGATACAGGTTGCAGACATACTTCACCCTCAACTGGAAGAACTGGGAGGTCCCAAACCCACGGTGGTTCCAGTGGGCCCTGATCAGGATCCACATATCCGTCTAACTAGGGATGTGGCAGAACGCTTCGGATCCCAGTTCCATTTCATAACTCCCTCTTCCACTTATCATCGTTTCATCACTGGATTGACAGGGGGAAAGATGTCCAGTAGCAAACCTAAAACTGCCATATTCCTCAGTGACCCTCCAGAGGTGGCTGAGAAAAAATTGAAATCAGCTAAAACTGGTGGAAGAGAGAGTCTGGAGGAGCAGCGTGAAATGGGAGGCATTCCTGAGGACTGTGTGGTGTATGAAATGTTACTTTACCACCTTTTGCAATCGGATGCTGAATTAAAAGAAGTTTACCAGCAATGTAAAAATGGTAGTATTATGTGTGGGGAGTGCAAGGCCAGAGCTGCGGAATTGATGAAAGATTTCTTCAAAGACCTGGAAAAGAAAAGGGAAAAAGCCAGGGATAAAGCTGAAAGTATATTAAATTAGAAATAGTTAAAAAAATCATTAATAATAAAATCATAATTATAGTCACACAGAAACATCAGGAGCAAAACCAATGGCTAAAGAAAGATATGAAGGATTGTTAGGTGGATTATACCGTCGTAACGAAACTTTTCTCATCCTATCCACGGTGATATTTTTAGTTTCTCTTTTTGTAGGATATGCCTTTGCAGGACTTCTGGATCCTATTTTGAAAAGTGTGCTAGGGAATTTTAAAAGGCGTCTGGTGCAGGGTGAGTTACAACTTACCACTCTCTCTCTATTTGCCAATAATCTCAAGGTTGCCCTGATGATCTATGGTGGTGGTATATTTTTAGGTGTGGTTACTGCCTATTATTTGATTTCTAATGGAATATTCATTGGTTACACCGCAGCACAATTTGACATAGGGGATTTCATTGTATACACCCTCCCTCATGGAGTGTTTGAGATCATTGGAATTATTATTGCCGGTGCTGCTGGTTTCAGATTGGCTCATGTTATTTTGAACTTTTTAAGAGGCGTTCTAAAATTACAATCCGACTTTTCTGTTACTAATCAGTTAAAATACCTGTTTGAAGCTAACCAGGATGAGTTAAAAGATTCATTAACCCTGTTAGGTATTGCCATCATTCTGATTATAATAGCTGCCTTTATTGAAGCTAACTTAACCCTTGCCTGGGTTCAGTACATGAAAGGAGTTGTATAAGCAGCTATTTATTGAAATAACAGGGCATATAACAATTGGTTTAATGATTCAGCCATATAATAATTTATTTGATCCAGATTAGTTTTTGAGATTTGGTGTAAAGCTAAAAAGTTCAAATCCAGGGAATAAATTTTATAACTGTAAAATGAAAACCATTTAAAAACTGAAGTTATCTATGAAATCTGGGTTCAATAAGTTTTTAGCTTCTATGTTTATTCCCTGTAATAATCAAATTATTAAAGGGTAGATTTATTGAAAGGTAGGTTTATTTGAAATAAAATGTTTAAGATAATATTAAAAATAAAAGTTTTAAAAGGGAATATAGGTGATTTTATGATGAAATGCATATCCTGTGGAGCGGAATACGCTGATGATGAAATTATTTACACTTGCAGTCAGTGTGGTTCCATACTGGAAGTTGTATGTGAACCAAACGTGTCAAAAGATGTTTTCAATTGCCGTAAATCCACCATGTGGAAGTATAAGGAATTCATGCCTGTGGATCCATCCAGAATAGTTAGTCTGGAAGAAGGTGGAACACCCTTCTGTAAGTGTGATAAACTAGGTAAAGAACTAGGAGTTGAACTCTACGTTAAAGTGGAAGGCTCCAACCCCACTGGAAGCTTCAAAGATAGGGGTATGAGTGTAGGAATCACTAAGGCTATGGAGTTGGGTGTGGATACTGTGGGTTGTGCTTCCACCGGTAACACTTCAGCTTCTCTGGCTGCATATGCTGCCCGGGCAGGTTTAAAATGTGTGGTCTTACTTCCTGCAGGTAAAGTAGCCCTTGGTAAACTGGCTCAGGCCATGTTCCATGGAGCTCAGGTTCTATCAGTAAGGGGGAACTTCGACCAGGCACTGGAAGCAATCACCTCCCTGGCTCTGCAAGGTCAGCTTTATCTATTAAACTCCATTAACCCTTACCGGCT
>JAHKLQ010000122.1:0-15000 GCA_020854975.1 Methanobacterium sp. | reverse complement strand
TGAATGCATCAGCCTCATCAGAAAAATGGTGGGAGCTACTAACCCCCAAGAAGCAGATCTGGGCACTATTCGTGGCGATTTCGCCCTGCAAACAGGTCGAAACATTGTTCATGCTTCAGATTCACCTGCCTCTGCAGAAAGGGAAATTGCACTGTTTTTCCAGGATGATGAAATTTGCCAGTACCAACTTCCAGACAGGGAACTAATTTACGAAGAACCCTAACCAAGCTGGAAGAACCTTAATAAGGAAATAATAACTGAAAAACATATTCTGGAATATTCAGGGAATAATAGAACACCCATCAATTAAGCATATAAGGGTACCTTAATTTTTTTGTTCCCTTTACACTTTTTACATCCGGAGGATAACCTTGAAAATTAGATCACCCATTGTATCTGTTCTGGGTCATGTAGACCATGGAAAAACCACACTCCTAGATTTCATCAGAGGAAGTGCCATAGCCCAGAAAGAAGCCGGAGGAATAACTCAACACATAGGAGCCACAGAAATCCCCATGGAAGTCATTGAAAACATCTGCGGGGCTTTCCTGGATAAACTAGATATTAAAGAAACCCTTCCCGGTCTCTTTTTCATAGATACCCCTGGACATGAGGCTTTCACTACCCTGCGAAAACGAGGTGGTGCTCTGGCTGATCTGGCTATTTTGATGGTGGATGTAAACGAAGGATTCAAACCCCAAACTTACGAAGCTCTCAGTATCCTTAAAATGTACAAAACTCCCTTTGTAGTGGCTGCCAATAAAATGGATAAAATATATGGCTGGCAAACACATGAAGGTGAACCTTTCTCCCAAACTTATGCAAAACAAGCCCCCAATGTGCAGAGTGTCCTGGACAACCAGGTCTACGAGTTGGTGGGAATACTGCACCAGGAAGGTTTTGAGTCAGAACGGTTTGACCGGGTGGAAAACTTCGCCCGACAGGTTAGTATTATTCCTATCAGTGCCAAAAGCGGAGAAGGAATAGCTGAACTCTTAACCATGCTCCTGGGACTGGCTCAACAGTACCTGAAAGAACAGTTACAGATAGAAACTGATGCCCCAGCCAAAGGCACTATCCTGGAAGTTAAGGAAGAAGTAGGATTGGGAACCACCATTGATGCAGTTATATATGATGGTATACTCCAACATAAAGATACCATTGTCCTCACCACTCCCGATGATGTTATCACCACCAAAATACGCTCACTTTTAAAGCCCAAAGCTCTGGAAGAGATCAGGGAGGCTAAAAAACGTTTTGAAAAGGTGGATGAAGTGGTGGCAGCTGCTGGTATCAAGATCGTGGCCCCTAATATTGACAAGGTCATGTCTGGCTCTCCCTTAAGGGTAGTACGTGATGACCTGGCCCAGGTTAAAGAAGAGATTTTACATGAAATTGAGGACATCAAAGTTGATACTGATGAAATGGGAGTTATAATTAAAGCTGACACCCTGGGTTCCCTGGAGGCACTGGTGAACATGCTCCAGGAAATGGAAGTACCTATCCGTGCTGCAGATATAGGTGATGTGTCCCGGAGAGATGTGGTGGATGCATCCATTGTAAGGCAGGAAAATGACTTGTATGGCGTGATCATCGCCTTCAACGTTAAAGTACTACCCTCAGCTGCTGAAGAGATTAAAAATACTGATTTAAAGATATTCTCCGCCAAGGTAATCTACCAGCTAACCGAAGATTATCAGGAATGGATCCAGGCGGCTGAAGAGCGACGGAAAAAAGAATGGTTTGATGCCATTATAAAACCCGGTCAAATACGTATTATACCTAAACTCGTTTTCAGACAGAGTAAACCAGCCATAGCTGGTATTGAAGTTCTGGGAGGCAGTGTTAAAAAAGGTTATGGGCTGGTAAATGAAGATGGCCTGCGAGTGGGAACTGTGGAAAGTATGCAGGACAAGGGTGATAATTTACCCTCAATTTCCAAGGGTCAAAAAGTTGCCATGGCCATAAAAGACGGGGTTTTCGGACGTAACCTTGATGAAGGTGATGTTTTATATGTGGACATTCCTGAAAACCATTATAAAATCCTGGAATCAGAAATTAAATCAGATCTCAGTGAAGATGAAATCGGAATACTGCAGAAAACTGTGGATATTAAGAGAAAGGATGATCCAAACTGGGGAATTTACTAATAAATCTACAATATAGCTATAATATATGGAATCATCATTAATAGATGGAAAACGATAAATAATATGAACAAAAAACACCAAAAATAAGATGGAGGAGATAAATTGGCATTTAAATTAATTATTTCCCAAGGTGAAAACAGTCATCAAATGGAAGTAGAACGAGCTGAGTCCAAAAAATTCGTTGGACTGAAAATCGGCGAGGAATTCGACGCTGCACCAATGGGTCTTGCAGGTTACACTCTCCGCATAACTGGAGGAAGTGACAAAAACGGGTTCCCCATGAAAAAGGATGTTGAAGGACCTAGAAGGATAAAAAGCCTCCTTTCTGGAGGAATTGGATTCAAACCACGACGAAAAGGTCAGAGAAGAAGGAAAACTGTTCGTGGAAATACAATATCCGATGATATAGTCCAAATCAACACCATAGTGGTGAAGAAAGGCTCTAAATCAATAGAAGATCTCTTAGCAAGTGAAGAGTAAGGTAATAGGTGTGTTCAGTGAAAGTACAGTCTGAAGTTAACATTGGGCTAGTGGGGCATGTTGATCATGGAAAAACCACCCTCACCAAAGCCTTGTCTGGTATATGGACCGATACTCATAGTGAGGAAACCAAGAGAGGTATTTCTATCCGTTTAGGTTATGCGGATATAACCTTCAGGAGATGTATGGAGTGCCCTGAACCCCAGTGTTACACCACTGCCCTGGTCTGTGAACACTGTGGCAGTGAAACCCAGACCCTTCGTAAAGTTTCCTTTGTTGATTCACCAGGACACGAAACCCTCATGGCAACCATGCTCTCAGGAGCAGCCATCATGGATGGTGCAGTGCTGGTGATAGCAGCTAATGAACCCTGTCCCCAGCCACAAACTAAAGAACACCTCATGGCACTGGATGTTATAGGTGTGAAAGAAGTTATCGTGGTCCAAAACAAGATCGATATTGTATCCAAAGAAAGAGCTCTGGAAAGTTTTAAGGAAATAAAAGAATTTGTTAAGGGCACTTGTGCTGAAGACGCTCCCATAATACCCGTATCCGCCCAGCAGGGAGCTAATATTGATATTCTCATTGAAAATATTCAGCATGTAATAAGAACACCCCGACGCTCCCTGAGAAAAGCAGCCCGTATGCATGTGGCCAGATCCTTCGATATTAACCGACCAGGTTGCAGTCCTAATAAAATTCAGGGAGGAGTTATTGGTGGATCCCTTACCCAGGGCAAATTACACTTGGGAGATGAAATCGAAATCAAACCAGGATTACAACTAAAAAATAAGGGTAAAGTAGAGTGGATGAGTCTTCATTCAGAAGTCACTGGTTTGAATGGTGGAGGGGAAGTTGTGGATGAAGTGGGTCCTGGAGGACTTATTGGAGTTGCCACCAAACTGGACCCTGCACTAACCAAGGCAGATTCACTTTCTGGATCTGTAGCTGGGAAACCAGGAACTCTACCTGATATAATGCACCAGTTCACCATGAAAACTCACCTACTAGATAGAGTAGTTGGTACCAAGGAAGAAAGAAAGGTAGATCCAATCAAATCTTCTGAACCACTTATGATTAACATTGGTACTGCCACCACTATTGGAGTGGTTACCAGCGCCCGTAAAAAGGAAGCTGAAGTTAAACTTAAACTACCTGTGTGCGCTGAATCTGGTCAGAGAGTTGCTCTTTCCAGGAGAGTGGGTGCCAGGTGGAGGTTGATTGGTTATGGAATCATACGCTAAAGAGGCAGTTATAGACGCAAATTTTTTATGATGGCGGCCCAGTTCCCACTGGATCTAGTGGAAGAACTGGAGCACACCCTACCCTCTTACCAATTTTTGGTTCCTTCACCAGTTATCTTTGAGTTGGAAAAGATAAAAAAACGAAGTAAAGGAAAAAATAAAATAGCAGCTTCTATAGCACTCAAAATAGCAAAGTCACCTCCTTTTAAACTCAAAGAGATAGAACTTTCCAAAGGAGAAATGGTGGATGATGCTTTACTCCAGATTTCCAGGGTTTTATGCACCAATGACCGGGAGTTAAGAACTCGAGCCAGAAAAAATGGAATTACTGTGGTTTATCTTCGCCAGAAACGTTATTTAGCTGTGGATGGGCATCTTAAGATCTGATATCATTGTTTGGTTAACCTGAAGGTAATATTAACCTCAAATGGATTAATAAAATGAATCTTTTAAAATTTTCATAAAAATAATTATTTTATGAAAAAATTGATGTGAATAAATCATTAAATCTCATAAAAATCATAAAAATAATCATTGAATCCCATAGAACTATCAACCTTTATGAAAGGCTGGTTAATGGGGAGGAGTTAAGATATGTATGAATCTCTGGAAGGACATTGCAACTGGACCATCAACACCTGATGTAGTATATGCAGTTATTGAAATACCTAAGGGCTCCCGAAACAAGTATGAATACGATAAAGATATGGAAGCATTCGCCTTAGACCGGGTACTTTATTCCCCATTCCATTACCCTGCTGAGTATGGTATTATACCTCAGACTCTTTATGATGATGGTGATCCTATGGATATCATGGTTATCATGGACCAGCCCACCTTCCCAGGATGTGTAATAGAAGCCCGTCCCATAGGTATGATGCGTATGATAGATGGTGGAGATCAGGATGATAAAATACTGGCTGTGCCAGTAGAAGATCCACACTATAAAGATGTGCAGGACATTAACCACATACCTCAGGCTTTCCTGGATGAGGTAGCTCACTTCTTTGCAGAGTACAAAACACTGGAAGGGAAAGAAACCGAAATTTTAGGATGGGAAAACGCCCATAAAGCTAAAGAGGCTATAGAACATTCTGTGAAACTATATCAGGAACTTTAAAAATAATTAAACTCTAATTTATTTGGATATGATTGTGAGAATGTCCAAATTTTACTGATAATTTGATTAACTGGAAATAATTTAAAAAAAATAATTGAGGGATTTGTTTGTATTTAATATCCAAAATAGAGGACACAGTGAGAATCCCACCCAACCGCTTTGAAGAACCCTTGAATGAGGTGGCCAGCGAGATCATAAATGAAAGTTAC
Source organism: Methanobacterium sp. (assembly GCA_020854975.1). GTDB lineage: Archaea > Methanobacteriota > Methanobacteria > Methanobacteriales > Methanobacteriaceae > Methanobacterium > Methanobacterium ferruginis. The sequence goes on along the minus strand of JAHKLQ010000122.1, from coordinate 9,797 downwards.
GTTGGTAAAATTGACAAAAAAATGGGATTAATGGTCACTGTTAAAGATATAGAAGAAATCGGTGTGGGCAAAGTCATAATGGGTGATGGCGCCGCCTATCATGAGGTAGTGTTTACTGCCCTGTTCTTTAAACCAGAATTACACGAAATCGTTGAAGGAGAAGTTATCGAGGTGACTGAATTCGGAGCTTTTATACGCATCGGACCTATGGATGGCCTGGTGCACGTGTCACAGGTAACCGATGACTACATAAATTATGATGGTAAAAGAGGGGCTTTAATAGGAAAAGAATCCAAGAAAACCCTGGAAGAGGGTAACCGGGTTCGTGCCAGAATCGTGGCACTCAGTCTCAAGGGTAAGTCTTCCAAGGAAACCAAAATCGGTCTCACCATGAGACAACCTAACCTGGGACGGGTAGAATGGATCGAAAAAGAAAAAGAGAAAAAAAGTAAGAAAGGAAAGAAAGGGAAAAAGGAGAAAAAATAAATGGTTATAAAAGCATGTACTAAGTGTCATCGCCTCATGGAAGAGGAAAGATGTGCCGTGTGTAATGCAGCCACATCCAAGAACTGGAGTGGGTTTCTGATTATTGTGGACCCTGAAAACTCAGACATAGCCCAGGAACTCCACATAACTTTACCTGGAGAATATGCTCTGAGGGTTCGCTAGTGCTAGTACTTAACAAAAAATTAAGATCCGAATTTAAAAAACCAATAGGAAAGCTTTATCCTTCTCTGGAGGATGCAAAGGATTTTTTAAATTCTAAATATCCTGATGAACTGTTAATTTCTGTGGGTGATGTAACTACCCGGAAATTGCAAAAAGCAGGAATAATTCCCCACCTGGGAATTGTTGATAATGTTGTAGAAAGAAAACCCGCAGCCTATAACGTGGTCTATGACAATGTAACATTAAATACCGTAAATCCTCCTGGATTTATAACCGATGAATTGCAGGAAACTATAAAAAAGGCTTTTCAGCTGGTGAAAACTGGTTATAGCGTTATAATTATGGTAGATGGTGAAGAAGACCTGGCAGTTATTCCCTGCATTTTAATGGCACCATCGGGTTCTCTGATTCTTTATGGACAACCTGGTGAGGGTTTAGTGGTTTGTGAAGTTGATCAAGTTATAAATAAAGTTAAAAAGTTGAAAGATAAATTAGAGGAACGATAAGGAGAGATATATTATGGAGATCGATATTAAAGAACAGGTTGAAAATCCCGTTTTAAACCGAACCGAAATACATTTTGACTGCATTTACCAGGGAGAATCCACTCCAAAGGTACTTGATGTGAAGAACAGACTGGTTGCACAGTTAAATGTGGACAAAAACCTGTTAGTGGTTGATAAAGTGAAACCTAGTTTTGGTGAAGGCCGAGCAGATGGTTATGCTAAGCTTTATGAGTCTGAGGAAAAACTGGTTCAGATCGAAAAGCAGCATGTTGTGGAAAAGAATAAAGAATCTGCAAAAGAAGAATCTGAAGAAGAATAATTAGATTTATCTGAACAACTTAAATTAGAGGAGGATGGATCATGAGGAAATTTGAATTATACGAAGTCAAAGATAATAAAATCATCCGGAAAAACCCGGAATGTGTACGTTGCTCCCACGGTATTTTCATGGCAGACCATGGCGATCGCTATGCCTGTGGAAAATGCGGTTACACCCAGTGGAAGAGTAAAGACGACAAGAAATAATCGTACACACTCTTTAAAGTGAAATAAGGATAAGATAAAAGATTAAAGGTGTATTTTTTTGAATCTTCGTTCAGGAAGACTCAAAGGGCAGATGAGTGGTGAAGTCGCTGATTTCACTTCTTCACTCCAATTTGATGTCCGTATATTCCAGGCAGATGTCCAGTGCAACCAGGCACATACCACCATGCTCATGGAGCAAGGGATTATTTCCAGACAAATAGGTGAACGAATCCTCAGTGCCCTTGCTGAACTGGAAAAGGAAGGTATTGCTGCTCTGGATCTTAACCCTGCTGTTGAAGATATTCATATGGCAGTGGAGAACTACGTAACCAGTAAAATCGGATCTGATGCAGGTTTCATGCACACTGCTAAGTCACGTAATGATCAGGTGGCAACTGACCTTAAAATTGCATTAAAAGAGGAGATTCAGGAAATACAAAGAGAATTACTCATTTTTATTGATATTATAGTGGAGATGGCCCAGGAACATTTGGATACCCTGATGGTGGGTTATACCCATTTGCAGCATGCCCAGCCCACCACCTTTGCCCATCACCTTCTTTCATATGCCCAGGCACTTAAAAGGGATTATGGAAGACTCAAAGATGCTTATCAAAGGATGGATCTATGCCCCTTAGGATCAGCAGCCCTCACCACTACCAGTTTTCCCATTAACAGGAATAGAACTGCTGAGTTATTGGGATTTTCCGGACCCATGGAAAATTCCATTGACGGGGTGAGTAGTCGAGACTTTATAGCTGAAACTGTTTTCGCCCTGACTCTTCTGGGAACCACTTTATCCAAGATTTCAGAGGAGCTCATTATCTGGAGTACTTATGAGTTCCGTATGGTGGAACTGGCTGATGAATTCTCATCAACGTCATCTATAATGCCTCAGAAAAAGAATCCTGATGTTGCAGAGATTGTTCGGGGAAAAACTGCTGTTTTAAACGGTGAACTGGTTACCATTCTTACCATTATCAAATCATTACCTCAGAGTTACAACCGGGACTTGCAGGAAGTCACCCCACACTTGTGGAAAGCCACTGACACTTTAAGTGCAGCTTTGAAGATTACTCGGGAGATGTTAGCATCGGCAGAGTTTAAAAGTGAGCGAGGGGCAGAATTAGCCAGGGCGAACTTTTCTGCAGCCACTGAACTTGCAGATCTTATGGTTCGTGAGGGAAACTTACCTTTTAGAACTGCCCACCAAATTGTGGGTAGATCCGTGAGTATTGCCCTAGATAAGGGTATGAAAGCTGAGGATATTGATGCTCAATTTTTGGATGAAATATCAAAGGAATTAACTGGTGAAACACTGGGGATAGATGAGTCTATTGTAAAAAAAGCACTTGATCCCCATGAAATCATTCGAAGTAGGAATGTGATTGGTGGTCCTGCACCATCCCAAGTTAAGGAAGTTATTGTTAATTTAAAGAAATTTATTCAGGAAAACCATTCCTAAACTAAGGTTTTCTAAATTATTAGGTTTACTTATTAGAGATTTACCAAAAAACCTGTTTAACAAAAAAATAATTCTTATAAATTTTAAAATTTCCCTCTTAATAACTTTTTCTGCAATTTTTCCATCTTTTTAGACTCTTTAACCTGTTTTTCAAGATTACCATCTTCAATAACTACAGAACCCTGATATCCACAGTTTTCACATTTCCAAATGCCTGTCTGAGGGATATGAATTTTATATTTCTTTGATCCACAACGAGGACATGATCTTGTTTTGGTCATAGATTTTCATTCTCCAGGTTTATCTTCATCTTCTTTATTTTCCTCTCCAGGTTTATCTTCATGATCAGCAAATTCATTTTTAATTTTTTCTAAAAACTTTTCTCTTATCTTATCTGCCATCTCACCATCTTCTAAAACCACTGCTCCCTGGTATCCGCAGTCCCAGCACTTCCAAATAGACCACATCTGAGGGTTAACCCATTTTATATTTAGGGAACCACAATTTGGGCAGAACTTAACTGATTTTTTCATAATTAGCCTCGACTATTAAAGTTTTTCACAATATTTATATACATTCTCCTACAAAAAATAATATCATGAAAGAAGACACCACACGTGAAATAATCGCTATAATTGCTATTATATTAGGGGTTTTGATGCTTATTTATCCCCAGCTAGTAGGATACTTGGCCGGATTATTCCTGATCATATACGGTATACTTGAACTAATTAAGTGAACTAAAAAAATCCCGTAATCTGATCCAGAGCCTCACCAGGCTCTAACATTCCTGCCCTAGTTTCTCTTAGAATTCTCTGGATAGAAAAACGCCTCATATGAGGATGTTTTTTATGCACCTCTACTAATAGAGGACATCCATATCCACCTTTTTTCCCCACCCCTAATCTAGCCGCTATATTTTTAACTTCCCCTTTTTTAAGAGATAACAATGCAGGTAAATTAATTCTTAACACACCTTCTTCTGCATTTAACACATCCTCCTTAGTAATATTGGAAACAGCTTCATGTGAACCTATCTCAAGTTGTAATGATTGGGTTCCTGTGGAGAGAAGATCTCCATATACCATGAAAGGAATATTGTTATCTTTGGCGAAAGCAAAAACAGCATCTTCAATTATCTTCGAACACCTTCCACAGGGATGGAAGCGTCCTTTCAGGGAGCCTTCAATAACTTCTTCCATATCCACCTTAAGGTATTGGTGTTCCACGCCCAGTTTTCTGGTGAGGTTTTCTGCAGTTTCACGAAAATAAGATGGAAGGATGATGTTACCAGGATTCACAGTTACTGCCACTGGATTGAAACCAAGCATCTTGGCAATAATTAGAGAAGCACTACTGTCAACACCTCCAGAGAGGGCCACTACTGTTTTGAATTGATCTTCCTCAGGAGGAATATGGTTTAATTTATTCAAAAGGAAATCTATATCATAGGGATTATTTATACGGGCCTGAAGAAAATGGGACAGATTAATCAGGGCTCTCTTCTCAGGGAGTTTATATTCAGGGATAATTTTTTCCAGTTTAGCCAGGGCCAGTTCCATTCTGTATTGAGGTACAAGAAAATCAGAATAAGCCTCAACATGGATTGAGTTAATTTTTAATTCTTCACGGAGTCGTCCTACCACCCAACCGCCTTTACCAATTACCACTGATTTCTCAGGACGGTCTGGTGTTATGATCAGAAGATTTCCAGAATTTTCATCAAAAAATATGTCCTGTATGTTTATTTCAACAGGCTTATGACCTATTTCTTCCCTGATTTTAGTAATTAAAGATATTAAATCTGTTTTTTCAATGTTCAATATTATTTCTCCAGATTTAAGTTTTAAATAGAATTTGCATCTATAAACAGGAAATAAATTAAATTATTTCCTGGTGAAAAAGCCCATAATTTTCCCTTCACCAATTATGTGCTCTTCCATGGCTTCTAAAAGTTCTTCTTTAGTAGCTCCAGGAAGGAGATCTAATTTGGTGTCCAGTGCATAAATTTTGAAGAAATATCTATGGGTTCCGCTGGGTGGGCAGGGTCCCCGGTATCCTATGGTTCCCCAACTATTGGATCCCTGCCGTGCACCATTTTCCAATTCCTCCCGGGGCATTACCATCTCGGGTAGGTTACTGGTTTCAGGTGGTAAGTTAAAAATCAGCCAGTGCACCCAGGTTCCTCCTGGGGCATCAGGATCATCAAAGATTAAAGCTATACTACCCTTATCAGGTATTGATAATTCTGACAGATCCCAGTGGAGAGCAGGGGAAATATCAGCATCCACACAACAATGTTTGGGAGGGATAGGTTCCCCCTCTTTAAACGCAGCACAAGTAATGTTTATATTCATAAAATCACCTTTTTAAATCTTTATTCAGTTAAGATAGGCTACTATAATTTATGGTATCAAACTACTTATAATTGAAGTGGTTGTACAACACCCAGTTGAATGCTAGTTTTTGGTATAGAGAACTTATGCCTATATACACTGGTAAATGAATGTTGAACTTACCCATAGTTAATTATGGTTTTCAAGGTGAACATCTTTAGGGTTAAGGGTTATTCATACGCAAAAGATCGACAAATTTAAATATAATGTGGTCTCTAAAGATGATTGAGGTGATTAACATGGCTGAATTGCCAATTGCTCCAGTAGGAAGGATCATTAAAAATGCTGGTGCTCCAAGAGTAAGTGATGATGCAAGAGACGCATTAGCCAAAGTATTGGAAGAGATGGGTGAAGAGATTGCTGTAGAAGCCGTTAAACTGGCTAAACACGCAGGACGAAAAACTGTTAAAGCATCAGACATCGAAATGGCTGTTAAAGCAGCCTAATCTTTTCTTTTTTTCTTCTAATTCTTTTTTAAATTCTAATAAATGGTTTTTAATAGCTCTAAATTAGGGAATATTAACCTTATTTAGGCAATAAAATCTAAATTTATTTAATATACAAAATGTGACTAGAAATTTTAAATTAATAATAACTAGATAGTATATACTAGTTATTTGAATACCAACTTAAACACTTTTAAATCCCAGTAAAGCTATTTAAGGTTTTGATAATTTTGAGTAGAATATCCATATTAGACCATGACCGCTGCCAGCCCAAAAAATGTAATTATGTATGTATCGAATACTGTCCTGGAGTGCGCATGGAAGAAGATACCATCACCATTGATCCCAAGACCAACAAACCAATTATATCCGAGGAGTTGTGCTCGGGTTGTGGTATATGCACTAATCGCTGCCCCTTTAACGCTGTTAGTATTATAAACCTCCCAGAAGCTTTAGAAGACCCCATACACCGTTATGGGCAGAACCAGTTTGAATTATTCGGTTTACCTACCATTAGAGAAGGGTCTGTGGTGGGACTTCTGGGGCCTAATGGTATAGGGAAATCAACCATCATTCGCATCTTATCCGGAGAACTGCACCCTAACCTTGGAAAATATGATGAAGAAGTACCATGGGAGGATGTAATAAACTTTTTTAAAGGTAGCCAACTTCAAAGTTACTTCCAAAAACTTTCCGCTGGCGAGTTGAAAGTGGTGCACAAGCCCCAGATGGTGGATCTTCTACCTAAATTTGTTAAGGGAAATGTGGATGATCTCCTAACTAGTGTGGATCAAAGAAAACGACTGGATTTTGTACAGGAAGCACTGCAACTGGATCCCATAATGAAAAGGGAAATAGCCAATCTGAGTGGTGGTGAGCTTCAGAGGGTTGCTATTGCTGCAGCTGTATTAAGGAAAGCAGATTTCTATTACTTTGATGAACCCACCAGTTGGCTGGACGTCAAGCAACGTTTAAACGCAGTCCAGGTTATCCGAGAACTGGCTGATGAGGGTAAGTCTATCCTGGTTATTGAGCACGACCTGGCAGCACTGGATGCTATTTCCGATTATGTTCATATTCTTTATGGGCAACCTGGCGGTTATGGGGTTGTCTCTCACATGCGTGGTGTCAGGGTGGGTATAAACACATATATCGGCGGTTATCTGCGGGAAGAAAATGTTCGCTTCCGTAAACAGCCCATTGAATTCCATGTGCGACCTCCCACTGCAGAAATTAAGACTGAAGCCCTGTCCAGTTACAGCAGCCTGGAAAAGTCCTATGATGGTTTTCACCTGGAAGTGGAGGACGGAAAAGTGCAGCATGATGAAATACTCACCGCCTTCGGACCAAATGGTATTGGTAAAACCACTTTTGCCAAGATGCTAGCTGGAGTGGAGAAACCCGATGAAGGAAAGATCCAAAAGAAGGTTAAAATCAGTTACAAACCCCAGTACCTGGTATCGGATTATAGTGGAACAGTGCAGGAGTTTCTGTATACCACTGCCCCTAACTTCGGCACTAACCTTTTCAAAACCGAGATTATGAAGCCTTTCCTCCTGGAAGAACTCTTAGAGAAAAAGATGGATGAGTTGAGTGGTGGTGAACTGCAACGATTAAGTGTGGCTATTTCACTCTCACAAGAAGCAGATATTTATCTATTTGACGAGCCCACCGCATACCTGGATGTGGAACAGCGACTACGGGCAGCTAGAGCCATTCGTCGTGTGATTGAAAGCCGTGATGCTGCTGCCCTCATTGTGGATCACGATATTGTGTTCATTGATTATATTTCCAGTCGGGCTATGGTTTTCACTGGCCAGCCTGGTGTGGAGGGTCATGCTACCAGTCCCATGGATCTGCGTTCAGCCATGAACAAGTTCCTTGCTGAGGTGGGAATTACCTTCCGTCGGGATAAGGAAACCAGGAGACCCAGGGTGAACAAGCAGGACAGTTACCTTGACCGGGAGCAGAAGGAAAAAGGGGAATACTACTATCTGAAAAGTTGAATTATACTCAATATCCCCTTATTTTTTTATAATTTTTTAAAATTAACCTAACTAACCTAAATTAATTTAAACTAATCTAAAATAATCTAAAAACTCTTTAATCTATTCATTTTTTTTATCTACTCAAATTTTTAATCCACTTTTTTGCCAGTCCTGGCATCGATGTAAATGTTATTTAGGAATTTATGGTTCTTGGTGTAAACTGGAACTTGCCATGCTTTAACTGATTTGTAAGTGGTGAGTACCGGTTTTTCAAGGATAACACCAGGCCCCACATACTTTTTTGCTAATTCTCTGGCCTTGTCTGCTGATATATTGGGATGTGGAGGTGGGGGATTATTATCTTTTGACTGATTGGAAACTGTACTGTTATTTACAGTAGTAGTATTATTGGTACTCAAATTAACAGTGCCGTTGGTGTTATTAGTTGTGTTATCAGATGGAAGTATTTCTAAAGCAAATAAAAATCCCATTATGGATATAATCACAACTGCAATGACTGTAATAGCCACAGTACTTTTTTCCAACACTCCACTCCCCAACTTGTATAATTTTATCCTATCAAACTATGATCTATAATATTTATGATTTTAACTGTTGTCAATCAATAACAAAAACAGGATAGGAATTATTATATGTGATTTTTTTTAATAGAGGGAACTGATGAATAGTACCATTACCACATATACAACCACAGCAACTTACAGCACTTCCCCAACCCTCATCCTGATTTTCCTAATTTTCACAGCTATCTTCCTGGTTTCAGTGGGTTTCATATATCATTTAATCAGGAGTAATGAATATAAAGACACACTACGTGCAAGTATTATAATTGGGTTTGTTATTAGTTTATTAGCCATTTTAAGCAACAACAGGACATTTAATTCAATGTCATATAATTTGGAAGTAATTCAAAAAACCTTATTTATTCTCATTTCAATCATGATAGGTGGTTTCATTGCGGTAGGCCTGAAAAAGTTATCCAATGCAAATAAAATGAAAGATTTACAGGAATCACCTCCCAAGAACTATTCAAAAATCAAGGAAAAATGGCGGAATAAACAAAGTCCAAAAACTCAAGCAATAATTGTTTTAGTTTCCTGTTTATTATGTCTTATCCTGCTTATTGGTACTGCTTATCTTTTTAACCCGGTTAAAAATTCTGTTGAAAGTACGGTTAATCTTGGTTTAGGTAGTTCTTCTGTAAATGAAGTTATAAGCATGAATTATACTGATAATGCCGAAGGTTTCATTATTATCATTCCCAACAACACCACCCAATTCACCTTAAATGGTTACTCAGAAGCCAATGCAACAGTTAAAATAACTTCAAACGAACTTAATTTATATAACCAGACCTTACCTCTAGATTTAAATGATCCATTATTTGAAGGTGGAATATATTCATTTAATTATGAAATAAACATACCTGAAAATGTTAACGTTATTAAAATCACCTTAGAAGCTACTAAACCCGGAAAAGACAGTACTTCCCTGAATATAACTATTAAAAAAACAGAATAATATAAATCGTGAAATTTATTTTCTATTTAAATAGTCAAAATAATGATTAATCAGATTAAAAAAAGGACACTAAAAAAATAGATCAAAAAAATAAAATTATTTAGAAGCCTTCAAGGCTCCTATTCCTTCTAGGAAACATTCAGCGAAGTATTCCACCTGGTTGGTGGGTATGGAGAAACTCACTCTGAGGTAACGGTGCCCGAATTCTTTACTGGTGTAAGATCCTTCTCTAGCGAATATTTTACGTTCTATGAGGTAAT
>JAHKLQ010000097.1 GCA_020854975.1 Methanobacterium sp. | reverse complement strand
TAGGAGAGATCAGTTATCAATCTCAGGTATATCTTTACAGTCGTGTGTTAACCAGTTACAAAAACAACGGACAACTACCCAACACCATGACCGTTAAAACCTGGACCACCAGCAATATACCAATAACAGAACCCACATCCTACACCTTCACCATCGACCAAATACTCACCGCAGCACAAACCGTCAAAACATACATCGAAACCAACAAAAAACTACCAACCACCGTAACCATAGGAACTACCAGTATAAACATGGCACAATTCCTATTCCTGGCAGCAGCAGCAACAAACGACCTTAACAAAGGAAATCCAACCACCACCACTGTAACTGTGAGCAGCAACTACCAGCTACCATCTAGTAGCAGTGAAAGCCTGAAAACTGGAACATTAACTACCAGCAACTATGTGGACTTTGCCAACAGAATAGCACAATACATGGCAGAAAACTACCAAGCACCACCCTACGGACTAATCGGCCTAGGACAAATCAGTTACCAATCACAAATCTATCTCTACAGCCGTGTACTAAGCAGCTACAAAAACAACGGACAACTACCAAGCAGTATAACCCTTAAATCGTGGAGTACTAGTAACATACCTATAACGGAACCAATGTCGTTTACCATTGCTGAAGTTCTTACTGCCGCGCAAACAGTTAAAAATTACATTGAAACCAACAAGACACTGCCCACTACCATCACTATAGGAACTACCAGTATAAACATGGCACAATTCCTATATCTGGCCACACAAGCAACCGTAGCACTCAATAACGGGAAATCAACCACCACCACTGTAACCACTGAAAGCTACACACTACCTACCAGCAGCATTGAAGAATTGGACACTGAATTGTTATTTTCGGCTGATTATGTGGATTTAGCTAGTCGAATTTCTGAGTTTATCAGCAACAACCAAGTGGCACCTACTTATGGTTTGTCAAGTATTGGAAAAATAGGTTATAAGTCTCAAATCTATTTGTTCAGTCGAATACTTGATTATTACAAAACAAACAAGGTGTTACCTTCCAATATAGTTGTTAAAACTTGGTCAACCAGTAACATTCCAACCACAGGGATTAATGTCAGTTTCTCTATAGATGACATTGCAGATACAGCAACTGGGGTTAAAAACAATGTGGAACTTTACAGCGAACTGCCTACGACAGCGAATGTAGCTGGAGTGCGAATCAACATAGCTCAGTTCTTATATTTGGCTACAGTTGCCACAGTACAAATTAAAAGTAACAATGACGATCCAATATCCTTGGATAATTATAATGTGTCTTCTTCAAGTTACGAAAATATGAGCAGTGGGAATCTGAGTTTAGCTGAATATCTTGACTTCGCCAGTAGAATAGCACAATACATGGCAGAAAATAAGGAGACTCCAAGTTATGGTGTTGTGAGTCTCGGAGATCTCAGTTACCATACACAGATTTATCTGTTCAGTCGAGTACTGGACCAGTATAACACCAACGGAGCACTTCCAAGTTCCATCAGTTTACAACCGTGGGTAACGGTTATCTATGGTATACCAGCAGAGTATAGTAAGTACATGGTGGCTACTACTAATTGCCAATCTGACAACTCACAAATAATAGCTCTGGCTAATAGTATCACTTCCAGTGCTAGTACGGCTTACGAGAAAGCTGTTGCTATATTCAACTGGGTGAGGGATAACATTGGTTACTCCTTCTATTACAACACCAAATATGGAGCAGTTGGAACGTTAAGTGCTGGTTCAGGGAACTGTGTAGACACCAGTCACCTGTTGATAGCTCTGTTAAGAGCGGCTTCTATCCCTGCACGATATGTACATGGTTACTGTAACTTCTCAAGTGGCAGTTGGTATGGTCATGTCTGGGCAGAAGTTTATGTCAACGGACAATGGTATTCAGCGGATGCTAGTAGTTCACGTAATACGTTCGGCGTTATTAACAGTTGGAATACTGCAACAGCGACTATCTATAATAGATACGCAACGTTGCCCTTTTAAAATAAAAACTTCCCCTTTTTTCTTTTTTTATTTTCTTGAGTTACTTAAAAATTGGTGTCTTTTCATTGAAATTCCAATGAATTTATTAATATTATTTTGACATAGTTATTCTCACAGATATTTTTTGGAAATAGTTTTTTAATGAGAAATAGTTTTTTAAGTATTTGTAACATTGTATTTCCCTTTTGAAAATAAGATGGGTGAGAGTCATGAAGATTGCAGTAACTGGAAAGGGCGGAGTGGGTAAAACCACCTTAGCTGGTACTTTGGCCGTTATTTTATCCCAAAAATATAAGGTATATGCCATTGACGCAGATCCAGATATGAATCTGGCAGGAAGTCTCGGTATACATAAACCAATAAGCCCCATATCTAAGATGAAAGACCTGATCAAAGAGAGAACTGGTGCAGAACCAGGATCATCGTTTGGAGAGGTTTTCAAGATTAATCCCACTATATCTGACCTTCCAGATTCTCTTTCAACTGACTATGATGCAGAGGGTAACCTTAAGATCCTGGTGATGGGCACAGTTGACAAGGGTGGTGAAGGATGTGTGTGTCCTGCCTCTGTTATGTTAAAAGCTATTTTACGGAATCTTATCATTAAAAAAGATGAAATAGTTATTTTAGACATGGAAGCTGGCATAGAACATTTGGGAAGGCGCACAGCAGAAGCAGTTGATGTTATGATTATTGTAGTCGAACCTGGACTTAAATCTTTGGAGACTGCCAGTCGTATTAAGAAGTTAGCTACAGATATAGGTATCCGGAATGTGGTAGCGGTAATTAACAAGGTTTCCAGCAAGACAGAAGAAAAATTTGTCCAGGAAAAGTTGGGAGAAATGGGAGTTGAGGTTTTAGGCAGCATCTCTAGGGATGATCTGGTTGTCAGAGCAGATATGGAGGGCCTTCCACTGACTGATTACCCTGATTCAGTTGCCCTGCAGTCCATTGAAAAAATTGCAGGAAATATTATTTTAAAAGAGAATGTTTCTTAATTTATGAAATAATTTAACTTGAAATTGTAGGTAGGTTACAGAATGAAGATTAAAGCTATCATCAACTTTCATTATTATGATGAAACCCAGGCTAGGGTTGCTTTCAAATCATTGCACCCTGATAATCTTGGTTTCTTAGAATCATACCAGGATCATGATTCCCTTATTTGTAAACTAGAAGGAGAATCACTTAAAACCATTTTATCCACTGTTGATGATCTTATATTTTCAGAGATGTTAGTTGAAAAAGTATTAGAACTCTGATGACTGTGAAGTTTTATGAAAAGCTGTGAAGTTTTAGAAAATATTCAAATTCCATTTATAATTAGAAGGATGTTTAAAAAAAATGAAATTCACATTAGAAGGAGAAGTTTTATTCAGTAGAGAGGCTGATGAAGCTTTAGATGATATTGCAAATTTTATTGAAGAAGCAAATCAGGAACTGTTTCTTAAGGGAATAGCTCAGGGTCAGAAGGATGATGCTTCCCATGTAGTGGAGTGGAAGCTTTCAGGTAACAGTCTTCAGCTTAAAATAGTCTCCGGTAGAAGAGGGAGAGCTCATGATGCACTTCTTCGGACTAAAAAACCACTCACCCAGATTTTAGGGCCCAAATACCATATTGGTATTCGTAAAATGAGTGTTAAAGATTATCAGATTGAGATCCCCTCTCCAGAGATGGTTGATGTTGCTCAGATGCCTTATGTGGAGGATGCAGTATTCCTGGATGGGAAAGTGTTCATCAAATTTCAAAAATTACAGGAAGGAGATCTTCGCAAGCATGTGGTGGATCGGGTGGTTAAACATGTGTTGGGTGAAACTGAAAGAATGGTTTCTACAGAAGAATCAGTTAGGGATGCTGGTGATATTTTAACCCGTAAGGTTACCAAAATTGAACCGGGAACTATCATTAGTCGCAGCCCTAAAGTTCCCTTCTTTTTTGAAGGAGATCCTACTGAAGAGGCTGCACGACAGGGTTGGGTGAAAAAATTCCCTGGTAAGGGTCAGTGGTTTTATGGACCCCAATTCATTGCCTTGCAACGTGCCATAGAAGATATATTTCTGGAGATTCTTGTGGAAAAACTGGATTTCTATGAATGTATGTGGCCCAAGCTCATACCCCTACCTGTGATGAATAAGATGCGTTACCTGGAAGGCCTTCCAGAGGGAATGTATTATTGCAGTGCCCCACGTCGTGACCCTGAAGCGTTTGAAAAGTTCAAAAATGAGCTTTTGATAAAAAAAGAGGTGCCGATAGATCGTTTGAAAGATGGTTTGAAGGATCCTTCCTATGTTCTAGCACCGGCTCAGTGCGAGCCTTTCTATGAGTTTTTCAGTCATGAAGTTCTGGATGAGAAAGATTTGCCTATAAAACTTTTTGATAAGAGTGGTTGGACTTATCGTTGGGAAGCTGGTGGGGCCAAAGGATTAGATCGGGTGCATGAGTTTCAGAGGATTGAACTGGTCTGGCTGGGAATGCCAGAACAGGTGGAGAAGATTCGTGATTCTACTGTAGATATATCTCAGGGGCTGGCCAATACCATGGAACTGGAGTGGTACACGGAAATAGGTGATGATCCATTCTACCTGGAAGGCCGTAAAGTGGAAGAACGAGGCATAGAATTCCCAGATATTCCTAAATATGAAATGAGACTGGTTGTACCTGGTGCTGATAAAGGTGTGGCTGCAGTTTCCGCTAACGTGCATGGTACTCATTTCACTGAAGGTTTTTCCATTAAAGAAACCCATAATCATACCCTATGGACTGGTTGTACAGGTGTTGGAATAACTCGATGGCTATTTGGTTTCCTGGCCCAGAAAGGTTTTGATAAAGCCAATTGGCCAAGTATGGTGCGGGAAAGAGTGAGCAGTGTTCGTGCACCCCATGTTCTAACCTGGCCTTAAGTACTGCTTTAACTTTAAAAAAGTAGTCTAAAATCATTATTTATTCTACTGATGAAAAAAGTTGTTAATTTAAAAAAATGATTTGAGGAAGTTATTAATTAATTCAATATTTATTATGGTGATTTAAGAATGATTTAATGATTTTAAAAAATAGTAAAAAAGAAGAAAATTAAATTTATTCTTCTTTGTTTTCTTCTTCTGGTAGTTTCTCTGGAACTTCTTCCGTGGAAACTTCCTCTGCAGAGATTTCTTCAGCAGATTCTTCTACTTCTTCTTTTTTGGTGAAGGAGTCCACGAATTCTACTGTAGTAACGTCCATGTTTTCCTGGATGTCTCGGGCTATGCGGAAGCGGGCCATGGTCACGTCCATGTAAGGGCGTTGGTCGAATTTGGCCATTTCATCCATGGTAATAACTACTTTATCATCTTCAATTTCTATTTCGTGTTTTCCAGCATCCAGGTTAGGGTTAGGGTAATGCAGGTCAATCAGGCTTTTGATCTTTTCTGTGTCATCTTCAATGATTTCATCCACTTTAACTTGGTATTCCAGATTTTTACCGGCAAGTTCGTGGTTGAAGTCCAGTCGGACTCGGCCTCCACTGACACTGCGGATGATACCCGTGTTTCCTTCTGAGGTTATAGCCATACCTACCTGTGGTTTTATGCCCTGTTTTTTGAATTCAGACATGGGCACCAGTTGGATTAAATTGGGGTCACGTTCACCGAATGCTTCTTCAGGAGGTAATTCTATGGTTTTTTCGTCACCTTTTTCCATGCCTTCCAGTGCAGTTTCCATGCCTTTGAGTACATGGCCTCCACCTACAATTATAGAGATGGGTCCGTAAGTTTTCTTATCTGAGTGTATTCCTTTTTCCTCTGCTATTTCTTCATCAGTTGTGTCAAAGATATCACCGGTTTCTATAATCTTTCCGGTGTATTCAAGCTTTATAAAATCTCCATTCTTCACTGGCATATCTCTTGCCTCCTATGTACTATTCTCTTTTTAAATTCTCTTAGCACTTCTTTATTTTTATAGTTTAATATGCGTATGGTTGAAGGGTAATTATCAATGTATCTGGTAAGATCATCCCTATCAACCCTTACTTCTAATGATGATAAAACCCTTTGACGATGGTGCCTGCTGAATCCTCTGGCAATACATCCCTCAATTTCTGTTATACTTTTAAAGGGCCTTTTCTGGATCAAATTTTCTATGGTGCGTTCATCCATGATACTGAAAGATTTAAGATCAGGCACTGATGCATTATTAGCTGTGTAGATAATCCCTTCCACATCTCGAACATGGTGTAGTGGTGCTCGCCCATTATCAATCTCCCTTTTTAATAATTCAATAGTTTCTGGAGGCAACATGTCTTCTGCAGATTCTAAAACTCCTGTAACAATAGCTTCCCTGATTTTAGTTCCACTAACACCTTCCAGACGGGGTATGAAGATGAATTTATCCTGGAAATTGAAGTTAATTTTGGTTAAAGACTTGGAGAGGGATACTATAACATAGTTGTCCTCATGAAGTTTTCCCTTTAAAAGAACCTCGCCAGTTCCCATATCCACCATACGATAGGGTTTAGGAGCTACACCCACCCCCTTACCTATTTTATCCAGTAGAACTTGAAATTCAGGATGGGGTTTGTATCCTCGAGGAATATAATCCGCATCCAGGGCCTGGAACATGCGTGCCAGACATAGAGAGTACTGTCCAGATCCCATAATTCCCATGGGTGGTCCTTCCACCACCACATCTGCACCCACAGCTATAGCTGCCTTTGCACGGGCCTGACGGGTCATGATGTATGGAATTCCCCTGCCACTACGTTCAAATGGTCCGGGAACCACTGCCACAAACAATCCGTTTGGAACTCTATTTTTAGCTTCTAAAAGACAATGTAAGTGGCCTTTATGAAGGGGGTTGTATTCTGTGAAGTCTGCAATTATATTAACTTCTGAATCAGGGTCTTTGAAGGGAGTTCTCACCCCCAAATCTTCCAGAAATGTTTTTTTATCCCGGGCAATGATTGCTTTCACAAATTCTTCAGTAGACATGGTAGTAGACATGGTGTTCCTGCAATTGATTATGTAAACAGTTTCCTGTTTTTATTTATTATATCATCATTACAGTTATATGATTATTTTTACAGATCTTTTTATACAGATCATGTTTTATAGAAATTCGCTAATAACAATACATATAATTAAAAGAAGATTAAAAGAAGATTAAAAAAAGGATAAAAAAGGATAAAAAGTTAAAATGTAACTTAAATATAATAAATAAGATTAGTTATTCTAATTTGGGTGTAACATGTTAGATTTGTGTCTTGTTAACTGTAAACTGGATAGCAATGCTGAAGAAGTTTGTTTGGGAATTAAAGGTGGGAAAATAGTTTCCATTAAAAAATTACCCGCCCATGCAGATGAAACCATTGATTTAAATGGACAAATTGTTCTTCCAGGTTTGATTGATGTTCATGTTCATTTCAGGGATCCGGGACTTACCTTCAAGGAAGATTTCCATACTGGGAGTGCTGCTGCCGCTGCAGGGGGTTTTACCACTGTACTGGATATGCCTAATACTCTACCTCCCACTAACACACCACCAGCTTTTAGAGAAAAACTGAAGATCGGTCAAAAGAAGAGTTTGGTTGACTTTGGAATACATGCTGGAGTTTCTGATCTGTCACATATTAAAGAACTTGCCGAATTAAAGCCAGCATCCTTCAAAATCTTTATGGATCTGGTGGATGGTGACTTTTTACTGAAAGCTTTCGACAAGATAAAGGGGGTTGCTGCTGATCACGTTATATCCCTGCATGCTGAAGATAGTCAATTGGTTCAACAGTGCACTCGAATTATGAAAAAAGAAGGAAATGATCCTGAATTATATGCCCAGGCACGCCCTCCTCAAGCTGAAATCAAGGCCGTTGAAGCAGCCATTTCTTTAGCCTGGAAATATAATCAGAAGGTACATTTCTGTCATGTGAGCACTCAAAAATCACTCCAACTCATTAATAATGCACAGGCCAGAGGTTGCCCAGTTACTTCAGAAATAACCCCACACCACCTCTTCCTGGATTCCAGTTACCTCAATCGATTCGGGAATATGGCTAAAACTAATCCTCCTCTGCGTGATAAAGAAAATCAACTAGGACTCAAGTATCTGCCTGAAATTGATATTATAGGAACAGATCATGCCCCCCACACCCTTGAGGAGAAGAAGAAAAGTGTTTGGGATGCCCCGCCTGGTGTCCCCGGACTGGAAACCATCCTCCCCCTACTTTTAACCCAGGTCAATCAGGGAAAACTAAAGCTTAAAGATATAAAAAGGTTGTTGTGCGAAAATCCTGCAAAAATGTTCCATATCCCGCACAAGGGTTTCATATTAGAAGGTATGGATGCTGATCTGGTGGTGGTGGACCTGGAGAAGGATGGTGTGATTGATTCAGCTAATTTCCATTCTAAAGCTAAATATTCTCCTTTTGAAGGATTTAAGGTTAAGGGGATGCCTACTATGACTCTGGTTCGTGGTCAAAAAGTCATGGATGAAGGGGAAATTCTGGAAAATCATGGTAAATTTGTTTATGCTTAGATTATAAGCTTTTATCATTGAATTTCCAAATAAAAAAAGGAATTAGTCAAAAAAAAAAGAATGGATTAGCTATAAAAGCTGAAAATTTATTTATTTACTGAATTATTTATCTACTAAACATTCCCCTCACTTATTTTACCTCTGAACTGACTCATAAATAGTTCATGATAGAATCCATTCATCTTCATTAATTCTTCATGACTACCTCTTTCTATTATTTCCCCTTTATCAATTACCAGGATCTGGTCGGCATCTTGTATGGTTGAAAGCCTATGGGCAATAATGAAGGATGTTTTACCTTCCTGTAGTTTCAGAAGACCTTCCTGAATAAGTTTCTCAGTTCTGGTATCCACATTACTTGTAGCCTCATCTAAGATTAGCATGCGGGGTTCAGCTACCATGGCCCGGGCAATGGTCAACATCTGCCGCTGCCCCTGACTTAAATCTGCTCCCCCGTCCTGTAATATAGTATCATAGCCCTGAGGTTGCATTATTATAAAGTTATGGGCATTAGCCTGTTTTGCAGCCCGAATACAGTCTTCATCACTGGCTCCTTCCCGGGCATATCTGAGGTTGTTCATGATAGTGTCCGAGAAAAGGAATGGTTCCTGGAGTACCTGTGCTATCTGGATCCTGAGAGTGTCCTGTTGAATTTCATCGATTCGCTCTTCATCTACTCTAATTTCTCCAGAATCCAAGTCATAGTAGCGGGTTAGAATGTTGATAATGGTACTTTTACCTGCACCAGTGGGTCCACAAAGGCCAATGGTCTCTCCAGGCTGGGCACTGAATGTGTTGTTTTTAAGTATCTTACGGCCAGGCACATAACTAAAATCAACATTTAAAAAGTCAACTTCACCTTCTATTATGGGCATGGGAGGAGCAGCTTCCCTGTCAACTATTTCTGGTTTTCCATCCATTATCTGGAATACCCGGTTTGCACCCACTGTTGCTGAGATGATCTGAGAATAGGTGGAGAATATCTGAGTTAGAGGAGCAGATAACTCTGAAGCAAATCCTATAAATGCTATTAACTCTCCTAGAACTACCTGGCCTTCAATTATCAAGTATCCTCCCACCAATAGAAGTACAATTATCTGTAGATTTGCAAAAACCAGTGCAGCTGGCTGATTAACCAGAGCAGCAAATTGTGCTTTCTGACCGGTTAAATTGACTTTTTGACTGAGTTTGTCAAATAGGGATGCTGTTGATTCCTGTTGACGATAGGCAATCACTGTTTTCTGGCCGGAAATATGTTCTTCAGCAAATCCATTGAGTTCAGCCATTTGCTCCTGCAAATGCTCAAAGGCAGGCCCGGATATTCTGGAAAGAATTCCTGAAAGGGCCATCATCCCCAGGATAGTGAGATAAGTTAGAATAGTAAGACCCACATTTAAGTATAACATGATAATAGTGGCCAGAACCACGGTGAAGATAGATTGAATTAATTGCATCACCCCCACACTGAAGAACTGGTCTACCACATCTAGATCATTAGTTACCCTGCTCATTAACTGGCCTATGGGTCGTTGATCAAAAAAGCTAAGGGAAAATTTTTGTATTTGACTGAAAAGTTCTGTTCTTAGGTTATAAAGAGCTTTTTGTGCTATATCAGCCAATAATCTTTGAGAAGTGTATCCAAAAACCCATAAAAAGATTATGGCAATGATTAACATGTAGATGGTGTTTTGCAATGGACTTAATGGCCCGGGGCCCTTGGTAATAATATTGGTGGCTTCCCCTAGGAAAGCTGGGATGATAGTCAGCATCAAAGAGTAGCCGAACATGGTCAGAACTATTAATGTGAAACGAAGTTTATATCGAGTGAGGTAACCTAAAAGTCTTCTCAAAGTAGACAGGCGGCCTCTGGAGTGATTCTCTTTATCATGATTAACCATATCATTGGTATCATCCCCATTGGTGCTCATTCTACCACCTCATATTCTGGAACTTCACCGCCAAGCTGAGAAACATATATCTCCTGATAAAGCTTGCTAGATTCCAGTAAATCTTCATGAGTCCCTATATCTATTATTTCCCCTTTTTCCATCAATACTATTTTATCAGCGGTGATTACTGAACTTATACGCTGAGCCACTATTAACTGAGTAACATCCTTCATTAAATCACGTACTGCATCTTGAATTCGGGCCTCGGTAGCCACATCACAGGCACTGGTACTGTCATCTAAAATCAGAATTTTCGGTTTTAACATGAGTGTCCGGGCTATGGACAACCTTTGACGCTGCCCTCCTGAAAAATCAGCTCCTTTACGGGCTACATGGCCCTCATATTTTTCAGGGATAGCACTTACAAATTCATGGGCATCTGCAGCCTGAGCAGCCTGCACCATAGCATCATAACTAGTATCCTGCGCACCCATAACCAGATTATCCTGGATAGTGCCTGAAAATAGGTAGCTTTCCTGTAAACAAACACCTACCATTTGATGCAGGGTTTTTAAGGGCATTTCACGGATATCTACCCCACCAATAGTTATTTTACCACTTTTAACATCATAAAAACGAGGTATGAGATTAACCAGTGTTGATTTTCCAGAACCAGTTGCTCCCAAAAATCCAACAACTTCACCAGGTTTTATGGTAAGG
>JAHKLQ010000136.1 GCA_020854975.1 Methanobacterium sp. | reverse complement strand
CCCCACAGTTTCAGCACACTTCAGAATACCCATGGATCCCGAAATGTTCACCAGTGATTATTTTTATCTTAAAGATTCTAAAGGCAACACTGCCTTCACCACTAATAGCTTCAACTCTGCTACTGGATGGGGTAACATGGTGCCAAACGTACAGTTGGATGGTAAAACCACATACACTGCTTACATTAGTTCTGAAATCAGAACAATTTATGGAAGGATTCTACCAGAACCTTCACCTTACAGCTGGACATTCACCACCAGGGAAGGAGAATCAGCCCGATGGCAAACTATCTGGTATAATGGTGAACAATACGATATTTATCTAACCTTCGGTCCAGGTTACAATGGATATAAACCAGGGTACATCTCCCCTTCCACCATTGCATCCCAGGCAGGGGCTCCTCTACTGGGAATCTATATCACCAAGGATGGTTATGAAATAGCAGATATGGATCTTAAAAAGACTATTTTCCTGGCTGCAGAGAGAAAAGCCTTCTATGAATCATTAGGAACAATGGATTCCCTAATTGATCAAGCACAGATTGATTATGCCGATGACGCTGCCAATTCAATTCTCGCAGATATTGCATATTATACTTATTTGACACTTTTTTATGGTGAAATACCAGTACCTCCTGATTCAGAGGATACAATCCGCAGTTCCATTGCTCGAGCATTGGCAGATGGTTTTGATCAGACCCATGTGCCCGGATATATAAATGAAATGTTATCCTGGTTTAAAACTGGACTTACCGGTGCAGATAAAATAAATACTGCCATCGGAAAACTGCAAAAAATGCAAGGAGAGACCAGTTATGTTCCTACACAAAAAGCAATCGGAAAAACTATCAGTATATATCAACTTGTTGATGGAGAGATTTCGTTCAGTATGGAGCTAGCAGAATATACTTTCGAGCTCTTATGGGAATTAGAGGTTGCAGATTATTACCGTCCGCAACTGGAGTATATAAGAGATCATTCCACAAGTGATACCAGAACTGCCATTAATCAGCTTTTAAATTGGGATAAAGAAAACGTGGAACTTAGAATTTCTGAAAAAATAGTGGATCATATTAGAGATCAAACCATAGCATTTACCAGAGAAGCAATAGAAGATGAACTAATGGCCACCCCTGCAGCACCAGCCATTATAATTAAAAAAGTTCTTATAGCAATTGTTAACTATTTAGGAGTCTTTGATGCTCATTCTCAAGCCCATACTGCTGTTGATTTAGCAGGAGCCGATGCAAACTTTTACCATTCTCGTAATATGGCAGTTTACTCATTGCCCACCTCTTATATCACACCGGATGATCTGAGTTTAGTTTCAACTGCTTCTCGTATGTGGTATTCTACTGCCGGTGATTTCTATGATACCATGAGTGCAATGGTTAACATAGTCAAAAACTGGCCTTCACTTCTTAGTGGAGCTGATGAAACTAGTCTTAATCAAGCCATTGCATCTTACAATACCGCAGCTTCAAATTATCATTCACATGCCTCTAATATGATACCAGAACTATCTGGTTCAACCAACGACATAAACTCTTTGTTTTCACTTATAAAGTCAGGGACCACAGGAAAACCTGCTTACATCCAGATAGGTGCCTATTCACCCATAGCATTACTGGTGACCGATGAACTGGGTAGACGTATAGGTTATGATCCAGTAACTGGTCAGAATGTAAATGATTTCGCACCAGATGGTGGTTACACCGGCCCTTACACTGAACCACAACTCATCAGCATCCCCGCCATGGCAGGTCAACTCACTATACAGGCCTTCGGAACGGGTACAGGTACCTACACTATAGATCTGGAAACTTATGATGAAAACTGTCTCCTAATAAGTGGCAGTACCTGGACTGGTACTGCTGTTCCGGGAGTTACCCAGATATTCACCCTGGCAGTGGATGGATTGGGAGATGTTTTCCCAGTGGATGCACACCCCCCTGAAATAACAGTTAACGGAATAACCGAAGGAACCTCATACACATCCCCTGTTACACCAGAAATTATCATCACAGATGATAACTTGGAAAGCTGGTACGCTACTTTAAATGGAGTTAATTATACCGGGGGGTCTGTGAGTGCTGAGGGTGTTTATTCATTGTTTATAAGAGCCACAGATGGGATTAATGTGGTTTATAAAACCATCCAATTTTCCATAGATCTCACACCACCCCAGATAAATATTCTAGGATTTAATGATGGGGATTATTCCCAGATGGTACTCCCCTACGTGAAAGTGATAGATGACAACCTGGCCAGCATTAACTTAAAATTAGATGGAATTGATTATATTGAGGATCCAGTTAGAACTGAAGGCCAGCACACATTTACCGCAGTAGCTACTGATGATGCAGGCCACCAATCCTCAGCCAGCGGCAGTTTCATCATTGACCACACCAATCCCACCATTGATATCTTTGGTCTGGTGAATGGCACTGTTTATCAGGGTGGAGTATCACCCACCATCAGTATCAACGACCTTAACTTACTCTTATCTAATCTTACCCTGGATGGAAACATTTACAACAAGGATAGTGTAATCTTAAACACCCTGCGCCACCATTTAATTGTGGATGCTGTGGATAAAGCTGGTAACCATGCTACAAGAGAAATATGGTTCATTGTAATCCCCGACGGAGGGGTGATAATTACTGATGCTGGTGGAACTGTTACTTCCGGATCAAGCAATCTTAACTTCCCAAACGGAGCAGTTAACAATGACACCGCAGTCACCATCACTCAACTCTCTGGAATATCAAACATTCCATCTAATTTCATATTTACAGGGCAGGCCTTCGATGTTTTAGCAGAAAACCTGGAAAATGGAATCAAAACCAGTCAGATGAATCAAGCCGTTACAATATCTATTAATTACATGGATTCTGATGTCATCGGAGTTGATGAGAACAGTCTGGTAATATTATACTGGGACAATGTTACATCCAGTTGGAAAGCACTTCCCAGCACGGTTGACACTGCAAACAACATGGTAACAGGCACCACTGATCATTTCAGTACCTTTGCCCTTATGGGAACCATTAAAGAGGAGCCTTCACCTGCACCT
>JAHKLQ010000029.1 GCA_020854975.1 Methanobacterium sp. | reverse complement strand
TATTTATATTTGAGTTTCAACAATAGTAGAAAAAATATATTTGCAAAGATGTTGGGACTCAATAGGAGAGAACTCGAAATGGAACCTAAACCTAAATATGTAACCTGTCTAAACTGTATTGATGGCCGGGCCCAGTTACCAGTTATTCAATGGATTAAAAGTAATTATTTGGTGGATTTTATAGATATGATCACAGAACCAGGGATGGATGGAGTTCTAGCTGATGAAAACTCCAACCTGGATGAAATTCTAAGAAAGGTTAATGTATCATTAGAAGCCCATAAAACCAATAAAATTTTTATTGTAGGTCATTATGATTGTGCTGCCAATCCAGTAGATTTAAAAACTCATAAAGTACATATAAAGAGGTCAGTGCAGCGTATGAAAAAAATAAAGCCGAAATGTGAAGTAATTGGTTTATGGGTAGAAAATCAGGAGCTTGTTGAGTTAGTTATAAAAAAATAGATTAAATGGAAATGGAGGTTGAATTTTATTCTACAATTATTCCAACCTTTAAAACCTTTACTCATCCATGAATTTTCCAGCAAAATCCTGCACCATATTTTCCCATTCCCCACTTTTCTGAGCACTGCCTCCAATGATTAAACTTTCCATGAATTCCATTCCCTCAGCCTCCAGGGCATTCATGATCTGGGTGGTGGCTATCTGGGATCCATCTCCCCCCATGGTAACCAGGGCTGCACATTTTTTCCCGGAAACATTTTCTAACTCTTCCAGGTACTGGTTAACCCCAGAAGGTGTGCGGCTGGCCCAGACAGGGCAGCAAACAATTAAACAATCATAGTCATCAATATCGGTTGTGCATGGTTTTATGGGCCATTTTTTCTCCATATAAGCATGGACGGCTTTGATAACATACCATCTATCTTTAACAGGTTCAACACGGGTGAAATCGGCATTTATCATCTCCTGTAATTTCTGGGCCACAGTCAGAGTGTTCCCAGAATAGGAGTAACATGCAATTAGGGTTTTCATTTTTTAAACCTCCATTATTATATTTTCACTCTTTTAAATTAATTATTACATTATCATTCAGGGAAATAAGTCAGCATAACCCCTATAAGTCAGTATAATGTCATATTTTATGGTATTTCAGGATATTAGGGGGTTATTCTCCTATATAACACCCTTAGTACTGGGCACCCGGTCATGAACCACACGGGTAGCATCATAAAGGGCACGGGCCAGGGCCTTGAAGATGGCTTCCACCTGATGATGGTCATTTTCACCCTCACACCTGGCATGGAGATTTATCTTCCCAGTCTGGGCTAGGGATTCCAAGAAATGTCCCACATTCTCTGTACTGAGATCACCCACCTTAGCCTGGTGGAAGTTCAAATCCAAAACAGTGTAACTTCGACCCGAAAGATCCACAGCTACCATGGCTAATGATTCATCCATGGGAATTAAAGCATGGGCCATTCGTCTTATGCCTCTTTTATCTCCTAGGGCTTCTTGCAGGGCTTCTCCCAGAACTATTCCCACATCTTCCACTGTGTGGTGGTCATCTATTTCAATATCACCACGGGCTTCAACTTTAAGGTCGAAAAGACTGTGCCTGGTGAATGATTCCAGCATATGGTTTAAAAACTGGATCCCAGTTTCCACCTGGTAAATTCCTGAACCATCCACATCCAGTTCAAGATTTATCTCAGTTTCCGAGGTCTTCCTCATTATCTTGCTTTTCCGTTTCATTTTCAGCATCCCTCTCTATTAATATGGCTCCTTCCGGACACTTGGAAGCACAGATCGTGCACAGGTGACAGTAACGTAGATTGGTGGCCATGGCCTTCTTATCCACATTCCAGATCTTGGCACCTTTAGGACATTCTTCCTTACAGATCCCACAACCAGTGCATTTTTCCTCATCTACTTTTATTCTGAGCACCATGATCCCTGTCCTTATAACTTATAACTTCTAACTTATAATCCATATTTCATTATGAATTCCATGATTTGTAAACTTAATTTAAATCTTTTTTAACGCGTTTAGAAGATATTATACATGTATTTAGTTATAACTTATACCTTATAACTCAATGGTTTTGTTGACAGAGAAATATAATTTGATATCATTCACTCTGATATTTTTCCAGAAATTCATCAAATCTTTTAATGGTTTTCTTGAGACTTCTGAAACCTTCTTCATCTTTTTTTACACCCTTTAAAGTATCCTGAGACCAGAAGTTAGCCCCCAAGTTAGCTCCGAAAGGCCCTCCACTTGCAGGTATGGCTCCATTTAGAATGTAGAAAGTCATTATCTGCTGTATGGCCAGTTCCTGACCACCAGCACGATCACCCCCCACAGATATGGCCATCCCTACCTTATGTTTTAAAAAATCAATGTCCACGGCAGCCACGGCACGGGTACGATCCATAACTGCTTTTGTCTGGGCGCTGATTCCTCCGTTATAAATGGGTGTGGCCATTATAATTCCTTTAGCATCCATCAAAAGCGGGTAAAGTTCATGCATATCATCCCGTAAAAAGCACACCTTCTTGCGAAGGCAGTAATCGCAGTTCCTACAGGGTCCAATTTCTTTTCCCCGAACAGTGAATAATTCGGTTTCATAACCTTTCTCTTCCATCATGCTCAGAGCTTCTGCTAAAACGTACTCTGTGGCCTGTTTCCTGGGGCTTCCACATATTCCCAAAATCATTAATCCATCATCCCCTCACTTGTCTTAAATAGAAGTTTTGTTTTAAGATAATAAATTTTTATCTACAGGGATAGTGAGCTAAATCAATTAAAAAAATAGAAATGGAGTTAATTAAGAATAAAAAAGTAGATTTGGAGCATATATTTTTGTTATATGCTCTTTTTAAATAGATTCATCTTCATCCAGAGCTAACCGCATGGTGTCGGGGTCCTGGGGCATTTTTTCCAGGAAGTCCTCGGCTGCGTGTCGCACATCTCTGGAACCGATGATGTAACGACCTACTACGATGATGTCCGCACCACTGTCCAGGGCCTGGTCCATCTTTTTAGGCACTATTCCACCGGCCACAGCTACCAGTCCTTTATCACCTAGGATCTCTTTAATCTTGGATATGTTACCCCATTCGGTCATTTCTTCCTGTACCTCACCCCGTTCGGCTTTCAGGGTTTCCAGGTCCACGTTACGGTGTAAAAGGACAATATCAGGTTTGTAGGTGAGAGATTCCAGTTTTTCAGTGAAGTTGTCCACATTCATCATGTCTAGAATTGAGTAAATTCCCTGTTTCTGGGCTTCGTGTACTGCTTTTTCAATTGATTCCAGTGTGCCCAGGCCAGAGATGGCCACGGCATCTGCAGTTTCATCGGCAGCCATTTTAACTTCAATTCGACCCACATCCAAGGTTTTGAGGTCGGCAATGATAAAGGCATCTTTCCTGAGTTCCCGTATTTTACTGACAATTCCCACTCCAAACTTCTTAACCAGGGGTGTTCCTGCTTCTATGAGTATTCTTTCCCGGTCAGGAAGGCTGTCAACGATGCGTTCCATTTCCTGTAGGTTATCCAGGTCAAGGGCCACCTGTAGGTATGGGGGTTTCCACAGTCTGGTAACTTTGAATCCCATTATAGGGTGTGCTCCACGGTCTTTTTCTGCTAAAACTTTATCAATAGATGGGTATCCATCCATAGCTCTTTTTATGGCTAATTTAGTTGCTCCATAGTTGTACTGGTATATTTTACGATAATCTGATGCTTCAGGGTGGATGAACACACTGATGATCAGAACCATATCTTCTGCGTTTTCCTTGGGTAGAATTCCCTCTTCCACCGCATCGGCAACTGCCCGACCTACAGCAGTTTGAGCTGGTCCGAATATTTTGTTAGCATCATCCAAACAGCGTACACTTACTTTGGGTACTATAAGTGTTGCTGGTTTGGTCATCAGGTTGGGTCTGACCACGGAAAGCAGGGGGGTGTGGCCCAGTGATAGGTTAGCCATGTTATTTATGAAGGCTGTGCCTGCAGGGCCGTTTTTATCTCCAATTACCAAATCAATGTGAGCTATTTCATTACCATTTCCAATTAGGGCTTCCCCTATTAGATACATAAACATGATCCTCCTTTTATAAGTCTCAATTGATCTATATGGCAAACTGGTATAAATAGAGTGCGATGAAATGGTACATGGGTGATTACTAAAACTTTAAAGAAATAAGCAAAGTTACAGGTTCAATTGGTTAGATTGGTTTAATTAAGCAGTAAAAATAAGATATTTCATAAAAAAATAAATAAAAAAATAAAAGATGATTAATCTTTTATTTTACCTTCTAGATAATCCTCGTAACCTGCTAGATCAAGGAGACCGTGGCCAGAGAAGTTAATAATAATGTTTTTCTCTTCACCAGTCTTTTTACATTCAAGGGCCTCATCTATTCCAGTTTTTATGGCATGGCATGTTTCTGGAGCAGGTACGATTCCTTCAGTTCGGGCGAACAGCACTCCACTCTTGAAGATATCGGTCTGTTCAACGGTTCTTGATTCTACAATGCCTTCATGGACCAGTAAAGCCACTAATGGTGACACTCCATGGTATCTGAGGCCACCGGCATGGTCTGATGGAGGAATAAAGTTATGGCCCAGGGTGTACATTTTGATTAGTGGAGTGAGTCCTGCAGTGTCTCCGAAGTCATAACAGTACTCCCCCTTGGTTAAGGTAGGGCAGTGGGATGGTTCCACAGCTATGAATTTACAGTCGATTTTTTCGTCTAACTGGTCCTTGATGAATGGGAAGATGGCTCCAGCGAAGTTACTACCTCCACCCACGCAACCAATCATAACATCAGGGGATTCATCGAAGATTTCCAGTTGTTTCTGGGTTTCCTGGCCTATGATGGTCTGGTGCAGCATAACATGGTTTAAAACACTTCCCAGGGAGTAGTAAACTTTTTCATCGTTTAAGGCATCTTCAATAGCTTCTGAAATGGCCACACCCAGAGTTCCTGGGTGGTCTGGGTTTTCTTTGAGTATTTTTCTACCAAATTCTGTTTTATCACTTGGTGATGCTAAAATTTCCCCATCATAAAGTTCCATAATGGTTTTACGGTAAGGTTTCTGGTTGAAAGATACTTTAACCATGTAAACTGTGCAATCAATATCCATCAGTTTACAGGCCAGTGAAAGGGCGGTTCCCCATTGGCCAGCACCGGTTTCTGTGGTCAAACGTTCTATTCCGTCTTTTTTGGCGTAGTATGCTTGTGCAATGGCGGTGTTTAGTTTGTGGCTTCCGGTGGGGGAGGTGTCTTCCCTTTTGTAGAATATCTTGGCAGGGGTGTCTAGATGAGCTTCTAGAGCCTTAGCTCTCACTAGTGGGCTGGGACGCCCCATCTGTTTGTAAATATTCCGGACTTCTTTGGGGATCTTGATGTATCTTTCCGTGGATAATTCTTGTTCTAATACACCTTTGGAAAATATTTTAGGTAGATTTTCCAGTTGATGTCCTTCTTCTGTCTGATCGTAAGGTGGGAATTCCACAGGAAGATCAGCAGCTATGTTGTACCATTTTTTGGGAATTTCTTTTTCAGTTAGTTTTACACTGTACATGGCTGTTTCACCTCATAATCAATTTCAAAATTTAATTGATCTTAAAAAAACCTAATATTCCATGAGATAATTATATTTACAAAAATTAAACGCATTTTTGCAAACATCAATTTCCACTGTAAATCTAATGCAAACTTGACTTTATTTTCGTTGAGGTTTTATTAATTATATTGGATTTTAATTAACCCCTATAAGTAACGTACTATTTAAACCTTTGTTGTATATATTTGTACATTCAGGAGTGAATTGCTTAATTATAATCAGGAACATAACAGTAAAACATGAAAATATTGGCCATAGATGTGGGTACTGGAACCCAGGATATAATGTTATATGATTCTTATGAGTCCATGGAAAACGCGGTGAAGCTGGTTCTCCCTTCTCCGACTAAAATAATGGCAAACAGGATAACAAAACATCATAATGACCTGTTTCTGAATGGAGAAACCATGGGTGGTGGCCCTGTTAATCGGGCCATAAAAAATCATCTCAAGAAAGGTTACCGGGTGTTAATGACTGAAAACTCTGCTAGAACAGTCCGAGATGACCTGGAAAGGGTAAGATCATTAGGGGTGGAGATAGTGCCTGCCCTGGAAAAACATCCTGAACTTGCAGAATTAGAACTTAAAGATGTTGATTTAAGGGCTATTGGGGATTCATTATCAAATTTTGATGTGGAATTAGATTTTGACCATATTGGTGTGGCAGTACAGGATCATGGCTATCAGGAAGGGACAGGAGATAGGAACTTCCGTTTCCAGAAGATAAAAGAGAAACTGGATATTCCCCGGGCACCTGAAGAATTCGCCTATTATGGTGAAGCTCCTGAATATTTCACCCGTATGCAGGGAGTGCTCAGAATGCTTAAAGGATACAATCCCATGATCATGGACTCCAAATTTGCTTCCATATGTGGAGCTACCATGGATCCAGTGGTTGCTGAAATGGATAATTATGTGGCTATAGATGTGGGTAACGGACACACCCTGGCAGCAGCCTTTATGGATGGAAAAATACACGGAGTTTTCGAACACCACACCGGCCTCCTCACCCCACGAAAGATAGAAAAACTTGTTAAGAAACTTTCTGAAGGAATTATCACACATGAAGAGGTTCATGAGGATGGGGGCCATGGGGCATGGGCCATTGATGCAATAGGAACCTTTGAATGTGTGGTGGCCACCGGACCAAAACGTGCCATTATGACAGAAACCGATCTAAATGTTCATAACGCCGCACCCGGAGGAGATGTGATGATGACTGGACCTGCAGGATTGATCAAAGCAATAATGGCTGGAAAAGGAGTTTATTGATGATCATTGATCCGCATATTCATAGCACCTACTCTGGAGACTCCACAGCCGAGGTAAAGGATATAGTTAAACATTCTCGTAAAATTGGATTGGATGCCATTGCCATCGCTGATCATAACACTTTAAAAGGCTCTGAAGTTGCTTTAAAAGAGTTTGGTAGAATGGATGACCTGGTGATCATACCTGCCATGGAAGTTTCCACCAGCAAGGGACACATAGTGGCTCTGGGCATAA
The DNA here is from genome assembly GCA_020854975.1 of Methanobacterium sp. Lineage (GTDB taxonomy): Archaea > Methanobacteriota > Methanobacteria > Methanobacteriales > Methanobacteriaceae > Methanobacterium > Methanobacterium ferruginis. The sequence goes on along the minus strand of JAHKLQ010000029.1, from coordinate 10,894 downwards.
GTGAGGAAATACCGAAGGGAATATCGCCAGAAGAGACAATTGAACTAATTAGGGCTCAAGGGGGGATTGCAGTCGCTGCCCATCCCTTTGTAGCCTACCGGGAAGGTATTTTCACCCAGGTGAAATATGTTGAGGTGGATGCCATGGAAACCCTCAACTCTCGTTATATTTTCGGATACTCCAACTGGAGGGCTAAAAAGATGGCTGAGGAGAAAAACATCCCCCAAATCGGTTCCAGTGATGCTCACTTTCTGGGAGCTATTGGGAGCTGTGTCACTGAACTGGAAGCAGATTTTTCGGTAGATAGCATCCTTAAAGGAATTCTTGCTGGTAAGACCAGTGTTTATGGTGATCGCACACCCCTACCTCTCATCCTGAAAGAGGTTATAAATAAGAAGATCCGACGCATTTAACTATTATTTCTCCTTTTTCCACTCATTGGATAAATTAAGATAAGTTTAAATATTCTAACACCCTATTTAGTGCCATGGTTCTTGATTCTATCATACAGTACATTCATGAGAACTTCGTTTACTTACACCCGGGTTATACACTCTTTAATACTATTGTATTTGGCATAATCCTGGGTTTAGTTATTCTCTTAATCATCAGGATGTTTCGCTGGATAGATAAAGATCCTAAAGACCTTTTCATCCCCCTCATCCCCTTCATATTCTTCGGATCCAGTGCACGTGCCCTGGTGGATAATGGTATCTACCCCTTAACTTACATCCTGGTAACTCCAGGGATTTACCTTTTAACAGGATTTTCAGCCATTTTCACCCTTTTAGCATCAGTTTTAATTGAACGCAAGACTGGCTGGGACTACCGTTATATTATATTCACCGTGGGGGCGGTCATGTGCATTCCCAACATATATTACACCCAACATCTCAACCCCATTGCATTATTCCAGGTGTTGGGATCCTGGGCTCTGGTATCCTCCCCATTCATATTACTCAGCAGAAAATGGAGTCTTTTAAAGGATAAATTTAATCTCAGTATCCTTTTAGCCCACCTTTTTGATGCCAGCACCACCTTTATAGCAGTGGATTACTATGGTTACGGTGAACAGCATGTGCTACCCAATGCCCTTACCCAGCTGGTGGACAGTGCCATAGTAATGTATCCCTTAAAAATAGCAGTTATACTACCCGCCCTTTACATTATTGACACATATGTAGAGGATAAAACCATCAAAAACATGTTGAAACTAGCTATATTCATTCTAGGGCTGGCACCTGGATTAAGGAATTTCCTAAGCCTGAGTATGGGCACATGAGTTGATTAGGGTTTTTATAATTCTCTTCAGAATAATTTGAAAACTCACTTTTTTAACATAAATTTTTATGAAATCAAATCAAACTAGTTAATAATAATGTCAAACCATAGGAGTCTTCCCAATGTACATGGACAAGGTAAGAAAAGAAATGAAAATACCTGAAAAGGTGCGAATATTCGACACCACCCTCCGTGATGGTGAACAAACACCGGGGGTGGCTATAACGCCGGACGAAAAGATTAGAATAGCCAAAAGGCTGGACCGCTTAGGAGTGGATGTTATAGAAGTGGGTTTCCCAGCCGCATCTCTGGGTGAACGGAAAGCTGCCCAGGAAATTAAGGATCTAGGACTGAATGCACAGGTATGTGGTTTGGCACGAGTACTGCAGGAAGACTTAGATGCAGCCCTAGATTCTGATGTGGATTACATTCACACTTTCATTGGAACTTCTCCTCTGCACCGAGAATACAAACTTCACATGAGCCAGGAAGAAATACTTAACAAGTCAACTGAAGCGGTAGAGTACATTAAAGACCATGGTATTATCGCTGAATTTTCGGCAGAAGATGCCACCAGGACAGAGTTAGAATTCCTAAAAAATATTTACTCTGCTGTGGAGGATGCTGGAGCTGATGTAATAAATGTTCCAGATACAGTGGGAGTTATGGTTCCTGCATCCATGCATGCCTTAATAGATGATCTTAGGGGTGTGGTGAAAATCCCCATTAGTGTGCACTGTCACGATGATTTTGGACTGGCTGTGGCCAACAGCCTGGCAGCAGTGGAAGCTGGAGCAGAACAGGTACATGCCACCATCAATGGTCTGGGAGAAAGAGCAGGAAATGCCTCATTAGAAGAAGTGGTAATGGCTCTTATAGCCAATTATGGTGTTAAAACCAATATCACCACAGAACTTTTAGTGGGCACATCCGAATTGGTTTCCAGAATTACAGGGGTAAAAATGCCCCCTAACAAGGCTATTGTAGGTGAAAATGCCTTTGCCCATGAGGCAGGAATACATGTCCATGGAGTGCTTCAGAAGGCTGAAACCTATGAACCTATGAAACCAGAGATGGTGGGGCACACCCGTAAGATAGTACTGGGAAAACACACTGGAGCCCGTGCCATACGGTCAAAACTGGATGATTATGATATAGAAATGGATGAAGACCAGTTCTGCACTTTATATGACCAGGTGAAAAAGCTGGGAGACAAGGGAAAGATGGTAACTGATGCTGATCTCCAGGCAATGGCTGAAACTGTTTTAGGAAAACCCAAAGTAGAAAAAGTCAAACTGGAAGGATTCACGGTGATGACCGGGGATAATGTACTCCCCACAGCCACAGTTAAATTAAATATGGATGGTGCCATAAAAACTGCTGCCAAAACAGGGGTGGGTCCGGTTGATGCTGCTATTAATGCTATTCAGAGTCTGGTGGGAGAAACTGCAGATATAGAGCTTAAAGAATACCATATAGAGGCCATAACTGGTGGTACAAATGCTCTGGCTGAAGTGTTTGTAATAATGGCTGATACGGAAGGGAATAGTGCAACTGGTCGGTCAACAGTTGAAGATGTGGTTATGGCCAGTGTAGAAGCCGTTTTAGATGCCATAAACAAAATACTCATGGAAAAATAGGGACAAGGTGGTGATTATCCGCCTTAAGAATCCTTTTGTGGGACAATTATATTTAACTGATAACTAATTAATTAATAGTAATATTGATTGCTATAAATCTCAGGAGTGCAGATGACCATGACCAGTGCAACTATTCTGGTGGTGGAAGATGAAAGAATCACAGCGGAAGATATAAGGGCAGGACTGGAGTTTGCAGGATACAAAGTACCAGCAATCTGTTCTACAGGGGAAGATGCCGTTCGGCAGGCTGGAAGACTAGAACCAGATTTGGTACTGATGGATATCAAGTTAGAAGGTGAAATGGACGGTATTGAAGCAGCTGCTCAGATAAGAAAGGATTATGACATCCCGGTAATTTATCTCACTGCTTACTCTGATGAAAAAACTGTAGAAAGGGCTAAACTAACTGAACCATCAGGATTTCTAGTTAAAGGGCAGGGAATGCTGACTAAGCCCTTTGAAGAGAGCGAACTCCATGCTGCCATTGAAATAACCCTTTACAGACATCAGATGGAAAAGGAACATGATCAACTTTCCATGGCCATGCTTCAAAACACCACTGAAGCAGTAATTGCAACCAATTCAACTGGCCAGATCCGGTTTATTAATGCCCTTGCAGAGACTTTAACTGGTTGGACTAAAGATGCAGCTTTGGGTAAGGATTTAGGGGAAGTTTTTCTACCCATAAGTGAAGTAAGTGAATTAAAAAATGAATCTTCCCTAGAAGATGTTCTGACTATGAATGGAGACCCAGAATTGTTATCTCGTCAGGGTACAAGGTTCATGGTTCAGGGCACGGTAACTCCCATAAAGGATCATAAACAGCGAGTAAATGGATTGGTTGTTGTTTTCAAGGTTCAAGATGATGATTAATAATATTTTTACTGTATATTTCATGTGATATGATAAATAAGTGGGGAAATTAGGGAGGAAATGCATATGGCTGATGTGAAGATCTTAATAGTTGAAGATGAGCGGATAACTGCTGAAGATATTAAAAAAGCCTTAAACAGTGTGGGTTTTGATGTTCCTGCCATAGTTTCTTCGGGTGAAGATGCTATTAAGGCATCTGAAGAACTGCAGCCAGACCTGGTGCTCATGGATATCAGGTTAGAGGGTGAAATGGATGGAATTCAAGCTGCTGAGAAGATAAGATCCAAGATGGGTATTCCCATCATCTATTTAACTGCATATTCTGATGAAAAAACTGTTCAAAGAGCAAAAGTAACCGAACCTTCTGGTTTTATACTCAAACAACCCTATGGATTTCTACGCAAACCCTTCGAAGAGAGTGAACTCAACACGGCTATTGAAATAACTTTATACCGGGATCGATTAGAGAAAAGGCTCAGGAAGCATGATCAATGGTTAGGGGCAATGCTGAAAAGCATCAGTGATGGAGTAATTGCCACGGATTCACATGGGCAGGTACGCTTCATGAATTCCATGGCTGAAGAATTAACTGGCTGGCTGGAGGAAGATGCTTTAGGTCATGATGTGCGGGATATATTCAAACCCCTGGACTACAAATTTCCCATGGGTGAAGACATCTTTCTGAAAACAGAATCAAAATTCAAGAAATCCGTACTCACAGCCAAGGACGGTAGTAAAATAACCGTTGACGGCAATGTAACACCTATAATAGATTTAAATGACACAATAGAAGGTTTTGTTGTGGTGTTTCGCACACATACACAGTGATGTTTTCTGTTAATTATGAATAGAACTTATTTTTTTTTGGAAATGAATTTTTTGGAAATATTTTTTTTGAAAATTTTGATATATGACCACTATTCTCCCTCTTCCATAGTTTTTCAACGCAACAAGTTCCTTTAATTTCTTGATTTAAGGTTTCCATAGATTAATTTCAGAAAAACCTGATTATTAAAGTTGTAATTAATTGTATTATGTGTTATCGTCGAAAATCATTATATTTTCCAACTTATAAGGGGGATATATGATAAATTATTGGATTTACGTACATATTTTTAATTTTTAAGGTTTAAATTAGCTTTATTTCCTTAAAAACCTGTATAAAAAAATATATATAACATTAGTAACACTAAAAAAGCATAGTATATCAATGGAGGTTAAGCGATGTCAGAGGAAAATGTAGTGTACATTGGAAACAAACCGGTAATGAACTATGTATTAGCTGTAGTAACGCAAATGAACGGTGGTACATCTGAAGTGATACTCAAAGCAAGGGGAAGAGCCATTTCTCGAGCAGTAGATGTTGCAGAGATAGTCCGAAACAGATTTATAACTGATGTGAATGTTGAAAGCATCGACATATGCACTGAAGAAATTATGAGTAACGAGGGCACCTCAACTAATGTTTCGGCCATTGAGATACAATTAGCTAAGGATTTAAGTAAATAGTTTATAGGCCTCCTATTTTTATTTTTTTATTCTCATTTTATTCATAAAACCAGTTCAAACTGCATTTAAACATGCTTAACTGAGTTTTTAACATGTATAACATGTATTAATCTGGATAACATGTTATATCCTATAAAAATTAACGTAGAATATAAAAAAGAAATATTTAGACAGAATTAAAAAAAAATAAAGACTTCTGTCTTTCTCAAATTCTTAAGATGAATTACTCTTAAGAAATGCTCAGTTCTGGTTTTTTATTCCTCTTTCTGCTTTCGGTTACGGATGGCCCTAACTACTATTAAAAGAGCGATGATGATTATTGCTGCTCCTCCTAGGTAGTAGGCATACACTGATGTTGGGCCGTTCATTTTGTCATTATTCAGGGCATAGAAGGATCCGTCACCGGCACCAATGTAGATCATGTTTCCGTAAACTGCGGGTGATGATTCTATTGCGTAGTTAATAACACCATAACCGGGGTTGTAAGTCCATTCTTCATTACCATTGTACTTGTTAACTATGTAAACTGCACCTCCACTGGATCCAAAGACTATTTTGTTATCAAAAATGGCGGGCGTTGATTTTACAGCGCCACTAGCGGTGTAATTCCATTTTTCTTCACCATTACGTGTGTCTAAACACAGCACTTTCCCATTATCTGCACCGATAAACAAACTGTTATCATTGGTGTCAATGGTGGGTGAGGAAGCAACTGGTTTTCCCATATCATAGTTCCATACAAGAGTTCCATCAGTGATGTTAATAGCGTATGCTTTGCCGTCATCTGATCCAACATAAACCACATCATTCATTACCGCAGGAGATGATTCTATCTTATCACCGGTGGTGTATTCCCAGGTCTTATTACCGGTGGCAATATCCAGGGCGTATATTTTACTATCATCTGATCCAACAAGTAAAGTATCACCAGAGATAACAGGAGATGATTTAACAGCGTTTCCAGTGTTATATTCCCATTTTTTGGTACCATTTGATATATCTATGGCATATATCCTCCCATCATTTGAACCCACATAGATGGTGTCATTGTAAACTAGTGGGGATGATTCTATGGAGTTACCAGTTTTGTATTTCCACTTAACATTCCCGTTTTTAATATCTTGCGCGTAAAGGTACCCATCTGTTGATCCTATGTATAAATAGTCCCCTGATATTGCAGGAGATGATATTATGGCCCCATCAGTTTTATAATCCCATAATTTAGTACCATCCTCCAGATTAACTGCATATACATGTCCATCTTCTGAACCAAAATATGCTATTTTGTTCAATATAGCTGGAGATGATGTTATGGCTCCCTGAGTGCTGAAATACCAGACGGTAGGTGTGAAATCAGCAGCCTGATCAATATAACCTGTGTGTTGAGCGTTTTCATGGAACATGTTCCAATCAGCCCCTGCAACTGCAGCTGGCGATGCCAAAAGGCAGGTTATCATAAATCCTAAGATTATTTGTGTTTTTCCAATATTCATTATATATCACCTGACTCAAATTACATTCTCAACTAGCTTTAATCTCCTAAATATCTCTGTTAAACCGGGTAACGCCCATTGCAAAGAACAGCAATGTGAAACCTAGAAGAACAGCCACGTCAATCCATATATCTCCAATTCCTGCTCCTTGTAACATAACTCCCCTTAATGCATTGTTAGCATAGGTTAAAGGTGCTATGTACGCTAATTTCTGGAATATCCAGGGCATGGTTTCCAGAGGATAGAATACTCCAGATATGAACATCATGGGCATGCTGAAAGGCATCACCATCTGAACATAGTCTTCCTGGGTACTTACCCGTGCGGAAACCATTATTCCGAAACCCACAAAACACAAAGCAGTAAGTATCAGTAGGAGTATGGTGAGTAACATACTACCAGATATGGTAATATCAAACAGTATTATGGCTGCAGCAAGCAGTACCATGGCAGTTGAAGTTTGAATGATCAGTCGGGATATTATTTTACCTCCCACCACAGTAGCAACACTGGTCGGGGTCATGAATAGTCGGGCCAATTCTCCTCGTTCTCGTTCACCTGCCAGAGATTCTCCCATACTCATCATAGCCCCCATCATAACAGTCATAGCCAGAATTGCAGGTACCAAGAAGTCAATGTATTTGATATCTCCGTAGATCTTGTTGATCTGGAAGTTAATGGAGTTCATGATGTTCTGGAAGTTTATACCAGACAGTCCAGAAGAAGCTTGAACTCCCTGGGATTGCACCTGGAGAGATGAAGACTGTGACTGCAGGGCTTCCAGTTTTTCCATTCCAATTTGGGCAGATATCTGGCTGAAAAGTGCTTGTGTTGCCGGAACCAAAACACTTGTTGCCATCTGGTCTGATGAATCAACGTAAACTACTACGGACTTGGAGTTACTACTACTAAGATCCTCATAATCAGAAGGCAGTATAATGGCTGCTTTGACTTGTCCAGATTCAACCATTTCCCGCCCTCGTTGCGGGTCGCCAATTATATCTTTCACATCATAAAGCGAACTATTTTTAATGGCGTTAAGGGTGGCATCAGTTACCTGACCGTCTGTCTGTTTGACCACCACTATGGGAATATTTTCAATTGATCCTCCCATACCATAACCGAAAAGGGCGATCATCAGTATGGGGAAAAGGAAAATGGAGAATAAACGGGGTTTATGTCTCCAAAGAACTAATAAATCTTTTTTAATCATCCACATGACTTTTTTGGTTTCCACCATCTTCATTCACCTCCACCTTCTCCTTTTTTAGTCTTTTTAACAGTAACCTTCATGAATACATCCTCTAATGAAGGGTCTTTGGTTGAAATTGAGGTTATGTTACCACCACTTTCCATAATCGCAGTTATTACTTGGGTCACTGCAGTTTCAGTGTTGGCTAACTTAAAGGACAGCCTACCTGACCGGTGGGTTTCAATACCAAGAACACAAGGAATTTGAGACAATCTATTAACCAGTTCATCATCTGAACCAGTAACCATTAAACTCATTTCCCGTGCTTTATCCATTTCAGATTCATTTACAACTTCTTTCAGCTTACAAAAGGAAGGGTCTTCACTGGTATTGGTAGTGGAGTCCTCCATTTCACGTACAATTTTTCCTATATTACTTTGAGTAGTCTCTTCTTGTGCGAGTATGGTGTCCTTTAAGCCCTGGGGAGTGTCAAAAGCTGCCAGTTTTCCCAGATTGATTATACCCACATGATCACAGAGCATGTCCACCTCATACATGTCATGTGAGCAGAGGATTATAGTATGGCCTTTCTGGTTTAATTCGTCGATAAGGTCCCATAAAACGCTTTTGGTGGTGGGATCCAGTCCAATGGTGGGTTCGTCCAGGAAAAGAATGTCTGGTTGGTGTACCAGGCTGGCAACCACAGATACTTTCTGTTTCTGCCCTCCTGACATTTGTTTGATCATTTTATTTTCTGCATACTTAATGTCCACCAGTTCCATTAATTCATCGATTCTCTGTTCTTTAAGGTCTTCAGGCATTCCATAATAGTCTGCACACAGTTCAGCATTTTCTCGAGCCGTAAGATCAGCATAAAGGCTCACTAACTGTGGAACCATCCCAATTTTTTGACGAACTTCATTGGGCTTTTTTATAATATCATAACCTGCCACCTGTGCAGTTCCTGATGTGGGAGGGATTAGGCAAGTTAACATCTTAATGGTGGTAGTTTTACCTGCCCCGTTAGGTCCTAAAAAACCGAAAATACTTTTATTTTTAACCTTTAACTTTAGATCATCCACGGCTGTGAAATCTCCGTAGCGTTTGGTAAGATCAAACGTTTCTATGGCATATTTCATAAATCCATCTCCTAATCTCTTGTGAGGGCGAACATATCCGCCATGAATTCTTTCCACAATTCTGTTGCACCTAATTCTCTGCCATGGGCAATTATCTGTTTAATACGATTAAGGCTTGCTTCTCCCTGTTCAGTTATCTCATAATATTTAACTTTCCTTTTACCCTGCTGCTCCCATGTTCCGCTTATCAGTCCTTTCTTTTCTAATTTGTGTAAAACAGGGTAAATTACACTGGCACTGGGCATTTTTTTATCCAGGGGGGATGCTGCATGTAGTTGGGTCATTATTTCGTATCCGTGCTGTCTTTTTTTGCTGATGAGCCACAGGATCATAATGTTACCAAAACCTCTCATGAATCCTTTCATCATTTTTTTATCGTATTTGGGCAGGTTTTCGATTTCACATTCAAAATCATGTCTTTTTTCATCATCTCCTGCTTCAACAGCATTTGAATCTTCTCTTACCATTTTAGAACTCCACTTTAAAATGTTTATTATAATATCGATATATTATTTTTTTATATATCAAATTATGATATATTAAATTGGGATATAATTTAAGGTAAGCATCATTATATAAAGAGTTCGGTTTTGAGGATCCAGAGGAAAAGTTGGGGAAATTCGAAAAATATATCACAATTCTGATAGAAAATTGTGAAACATGAAAATCGGATTTTCCACCCTGGCATTATTCATGCGATCATTCGAGGAATTTTTAGATAGAGCGACTGAAGACGGGTTTAACCTAATAGAAATACTTTGTGAAGGGCCTTATTGGCCTAGAAACATGCTTAACCCAGGGGAAGGTTTGGAAATATTTTCATCTTATGACATAGATGTTTTCCTGCACACACCCACCATTGATCTTAACCCTGCCAGTCTAAATCCAGGTATAAGGAAGGAAACTCTCCGTCAACTTAATGAAACTCTTGATTTAGCAGTTAAAATTGGCGCTAAGGCCATAACCACTCATCCTGGACTAATACATCGCCTTGAAGATCGGGTGAGAAATATGGCAAAGTATTATTCCATTGAAACTCTCACTGAGGCCAATAAATATGCTGAAGACGTAGGGATAATATTTTCAGTGGAAAACATGCCCAATAGATATGCTTACTTCTGTAACACTGCCCAGGAACATGCATATTTCCTGGATAAATGCAACTGCCACGGAACCATAGATCTGGGACATGCCAACACAACTGGAGATCCTGTATCTTTTTTAAAACTGGAAAATATTTATTACTACCATTTGAGCGATAACAATGGAGATAAAGATCAGCACCTGGCTCTAGGTCAGGGCACACTTGATCTGAAACTAATCGATGCTGTTGATCGGGGAATAATAGAGCTTAACAATTATGATGATGTTTTAAAAAGTAGAGATGTCCTTATAGATCTCTCCCAATAAAAATGGTTTTGACATGCAGTCACTGAGGCACCACTGGTCATTCTGATGGAATTCAAGAATTCCCTAATAAAGCATCAACACTATTGTGGGGATGATAAATTTAGGGGAGTATGGGAAAATGTTAATGGTAGGGTGCAGATAAAATATGCGGAAAAAATTGGCCTTGGAACCCAAAACTATAATTTAATAAGCTTATAAAACTTTTTTAGTCTGATTTTTGGCGAATAATGCAGTTTAAACTAAGTAAGAGGATGTGAAGTTTCCACCTGGAACAGGAAAATAGTTTATAAATTTTTCCATTTTTTTCCCAGAACAAGGTATTAAATAAATGATGAAGAAACGCAAATACTAAGTGTT
>JAHKLQ010000192.1 GCA_020854975.1 Methanobacterium sp. | reverse complement strand
GGTTTATCTGGAAGTGTTCTTCCATCCTATCCTCTGGTAAAATAGGAATATCCTTAAGTAAAGTTTCTGGATTTTCCATCAGTTTATTTAAAAGAGTGTAAATACTCTCAATGAAGACTTCTATTAAATCTTCAGAATAAATGGCATCGTTATATTGTGAGATTAGTTTAAACTCATTATCATTATTTTCAATTAAGATAGCCAGTTTAAACTGGTTAATTTTAGTTTGATCAGATTTTAAAGGATTGTAATCTATATTTTCCCCATTTTTAGTGGTTGATTGTCCATAATTGTGTGATCCATAGTTGTATAATAATTCTGGTGCAATGAAATTTTTGCTGGATATTCTGCTGAAAGGATAGTAATCATAATCAACTACTTCCTGGAAATAATCTTTTATAGCGGTTAAATAATCTTTCACACTTGTATCTGTATTAATGTTTAGTGCGAAAGGCAATTTTTGGCCTTTATAAGAATTATCCGAGGTTATGGAAACTAGAATATCTTTACTAAACACAAATTTAAGTAATGCAAATAGTGTGGCTGATAAAAACAGATGGTTAGGGTTAAACCCGTTAACATCACAAAATTCCAGGATATCTGATTTATCCAGAAGGATAGATCTCTTTTTCAGGGAGCCTTCTTCTTCTTTACCATTAAGATCTACTGATAGGGAGGTTGCTCCGTCAACTTTACCTATCATTTCTTTGAAATATTTCTCAGCATTATAGAAACTACTGGTTTCTATGTCAAGTTCATCACAGAGGATATCTGGATTATCTGCAATAAGGTGTAGCAGTTTTTCTAGGTTTTCAACCATAACTGTGATTTGGTCATCTGCAAAACAGTCCTTATTATATTCAATCAGTAAAAGCTGTAACCCATCTTTATCATGTAATGATGGATTTACACGGATATGGAAGGGGAATTCACTCCTTGAATTATTAAATAGATATTCTACATTGGAATCTGTTGAATTGGATACTACTGAATACATGGATAGCATTGCAGGGTCCATGCCTTTCTGCTGTAATTTAGGACCGTACCGGTTAAAGGATAGTTTTCCATGTCTTAGACCATCTTTCAGTACAGATTTGGTGTATAATAAGACCTCTTTAAATGACCTGTTTTTATCATAGTCGAGTCTGAGAGGCATCATATTCACAAACATGCCTAACATGTTATGTATATCCTCATCAAAATCTCTACCATGATATACACTGTTCCAGACCATGTCTTCACTGCAGGTACTTTTAGCAAAGTATAAGGATATAACTGACAAGGCTAATACAAAGGGAGATACCCTTTCACCATTAACTGAGGATAATTTATTTAGTTTATCGGTTAATTCTGGTTTTAAATAAAAATAATTACGGTTAATAGCCATATCTTCTAAAAGATACCAATCCTTGGAATATCCATCCAGGTTAGATAGCCAAAACTCTTCATCTTCTTTTGCTTCTTCACTTAAGAGGTATTCTTTCTCCTTTTCTACATATTTCTGGTATGAAAGTTGGGGTACTTGATATTCTTCTCCTTTTTTTAGGGCAAGAACACAATTTTCTAAGTTTTTGGCGAAAATGCTCACTGAACTTCCATCCATGAGGATATGATGAACACAACCTAACACAATAAACTCATTAGCTGTTCTAAGGAGTGTGAAGTGATATAGGGGGACATCAAAGATTTCTGTGAAGGGTTCAACTGAAAATGAAGCTATATAATCATTTATTTCACTTTCTGTTTTATTGGACATGTCTAAATATGAAAATGGCTCCTTTTCATCCGCATAATACTGTATGAAATTCATGTCTTCATCTTTTCGGATGCGTAAAAGAAGATTTCCATCAATTTGCATGTTTAAAGCTTGTTTCACATATTTTTCATCTTCCAGTGGAAATTTAGATTTGAATGAAAGAATATAAATTTCAGTGCCTGGTTTACTGATTTCAGTTATAATGGTCCTTTTTTGTGCATTTGATAATTCAAACCCATCCATGTGTCCATCCCCTTTAAGTTTTCCCATTATCCCCCTGCCCTTTTATAATATTTAATTTTCCATATCCTTTAAATTTATTAAAATAGGTTCTGTAATTTTCCCTTTGGAGCATACTCCCAGCATATATTCATCCTTACAAATATTCCAGACTGCGAAATTGGCAGTGTTTTCCGGGTGTATCAACTTGATTTTGTCATTAATTTCTATACAGAATTCATCAAGGGGAAGTCTGAATCCTAAACCTGTCATTTTCATATAACTTTCCTTTAAGACCCATAATTTAAAAAAAGCTTTCTTTTTATCCCTTTTATTTAAGATATATTGGTATTCACTGCCGTAGAAATAATTTTTTGCTACATTTAAATCTATATCCTGAATGTGTTCAATATCCACACCTACCGGTGAATCAGAAACTGCACAGGCTACATATTCCTCTGAATGTGACAGGTTAAAAAAAACATTAGAATAGTTCTTTAAAAATGGTTTACCATGTTGGTCTGTATCATATGAAGGATCAAAGATGCCGATTTCTCCTAAAGCATGGTTTAGAAGAATTTCCACGCCAATAGATAAATAGCGATCTTTTTGATGTACATATCTTTGGGACTTTTTTATTCTTTCTTTGGATAAAGAACTCTTTAGTTTATTGTAATCAAGTTCTGATACATCCATGTAATATAACAACATTGTCTCACTTTAGATAATGTTTGATTCATGAATTACCATATTTTAAAAAAAATAACATGGATTATATTTGCTATCTATCATTTGTTTAATGTTAGTTGATTTTTTTTGCATCTTTTCCTGGTTTTTCTCTTGAAGTTTCTCTAATTTGAATTTTAATAAATTTTAATTTTCATAAGGAGGATTGTCTTAATTTAGGTTACTAATTACTTTCATAAACTAATATAAATAATTTCTCAAAATCATATGAGAATAATCCATGTCTAATAAAAATAAGGATAGCTAATCTAAAGTTAACACTGGCAATATTCAAGTAGTAGGTGTATTTGTCCATTAGTACCACTCATCCCCATTAATCTAAAAGACACCTCCACCAAAAACTTTATATAGGGTGTTGTTAATACACACCATTTGAGTGTAGACAAAACATAGAAAAATCAGGGATATCTCTGACAATTACTATGAGTATACTACACCCATCAAACCCCCCTCTAGGTTCTAACCTACATTTAACTCTACTTTTCGGTTGGAACTAGAAACATGCTTCCAGAGATTTGAAGCCATTTTTCCCCCCTACAAACCCCCTTTCTTATCTCTGGAAGCTTATATTAATATTATTTTTTTAATTATTGATATTACACGCAGAATCAACCCACATCTTAATCCTACATTTAAAATCAATTTTTATAGTCTCGAATTAAGCCCAGATCTACATAAATATCCCATATCTACATAACTAATATATTATAACTCATTTTCCTGGTTAATCTGAGTCATCTGGATTATTTTCTTCAATAATTTTCATTTTCAACTCAAAAATTAGAGCCCATGCTTCTTCAACTTGGGGAGAAAGGGTGGGTGAAGCAATTTTAATAAACTTCTCCAATGATTCTATAGCTTCTTTATATTCCCCTAAAAAACGATGCGCTGATCCTTTACCAGCCCATGCAGGAGCATTTTCAGGATTTAAGTGTGTGGCATGGTGGAATGATTCTAAAGCTTCTTTGTATTTTCCTAAACTGAACAGGGCTGTTCCACGATTATTCCATGTCTCATCATTTTCATTTTCCAGTTCCAGTGAATGATCAAATGAATTAATGGCCTCCTCAAACCGGCCCTGGGCTGCGTATAATACTCCCAGGTTGGACCATGCCCGGGCATTATCTGGTTCAAGATCAAGAGCCACCTCAAAAGACTCCTGAGCTTCATCTTTAAGTCCCACACGTGAAAGTGCCACCCCACGACTATCCCATATCTTACTATTGTTCGGGTTAAGTTCCAGGGCATCATCAAAATATAGGAGTGCAGCCTTATAATTTCCCTGTTGGAAAAGTTCATTACCCCTTTTTAGTAATTGAAGAAATGCATCCTGTCTTTTTTTCCCATCACTTGTTTTGCTATCCAGATTGGAATTATCAGCACTCAATTAACATCACCTGTAATTTTAGCTTATCAATTAATCTGATCTCACCAGACAATAATTTGATCTTACCTAATCCATAATCTCAACTTACCCAATCAACAATCTGATCTTATATTCTATTTTGATCCATATCATAGTTTAAATTGCTGCTTATCAAATTTTCTCAATGCTTTCAATGCCTATTACTCCCTTCGTAATGATATAAAGGTTTATTAAATTGGATATTTAAAACAGTGCCTCAACAAGAATCTTAAAAGAAGATATGCATCATATTAGAATCATTATCCCATAACCATATAAATAAGGATAAACAGGAATTGATTATGGATGTTTTCTCAATGTTTTTCCTGGCTGTTGGTCTGGCCATGGATTCTTTCAGTGTTTCCATTACCCGGGGAATGATTCTCAAATGTAACCTGAAGTATGCCTTTATTATTGCCCTATTTTTCGGAGTATTTCAGGCTCTAATGCCAGTGGCGGGTTGGTTGGCTGGGGAACAATTAGCTGTGCTGGTTAAACTATGGGCCCCCTGGATTGCCTTCATTCTTTTACTGATTATTGGGGGAAAAATGGTTTATGAAGGATTATCCCATGCTGAAGAAGATGAAATATGCCAGATTTTCTCCATTAAAGACATTCTAGTACTTTCCATTGCCACCAGTATTGATGCTTTTGCTGTGGGAGTGAGCTTCGCCTTTTTAAACACCCCTATTCTTTTACCTATCCTAATAATTGGTCTGGTGACCTTCGCATTATCATTCATAGGAGTCTACATTGGTAAAAGGGTTGGACATCTGTTTGAAGGAAAAATCGAAGTACTGGGTGGTGTTATTTTAATAGGAATTGGACTTAAGATTCTGTTGGAAAATTTAGTTTAACAGAGTGGATTATGACATATTTGCCTTTAAAATTGCAAGAATCAAATCGTCTGGATTCATTTCAGATTTTAGAGCTTTAGATTTTATATTTTCAATCATCTGGGAAGGTGACAGATCATGGTCCTGACTTATTATTTCACGTAATAATTCTTCACCAGAACCATCAGAGTTATCTAAAGCTTCAATAAGTCCATCTGTGTAAAATAGTAATACATCACCCTTTTCCATTTTTACTTCATGCTCCTCGAGTTCAATTTCCCCCATCCGCCCCAGTGATTTAGTTCCTTTATATAGTTCTTCTAATTCTTTTGTACTGTCCCTGAAAAGGAGTGGAGGGAGGTGTGCTGCATTCACATAGGTGAAACATCCTTTTTTAATGTTTAATTCACCGTATAAAATTTTGATTAGTATATCTGGCCCAATATCCACTGAGATAAGATTATTAAGATACTTCATTAGGCTGGGTGGATCTTGTTGCTTTGCTTCTCCCCGGATAATAGTTTGAGAAAGGGCCATTAACAATGATGCTGGGAAACTATCACCAGCCACATCTGCAATTACCACACCAACTTTTTCCTGGGATATGGGTATGAAATCATAAAAATCACCACCTACTTCATGGGCAGGAATGTTAAGTGCTGCAACATCAAAACCGGGTATAACTGGCAGTTTTTCAGGTAGGAAACTTTTCTGAATTTTACTAGCCACCTTTAACTCATGTTTTTTCCGTTCCAACTCATCAAAGTATAAGTCACGTTCTTTTTCAGTTTCTTTCTCTCTCAACAGGTTAGATATTATAAAAGCAAAGATAAAAACCCCAATAGCGTTGGAAACGATCATGGGGACTGTTAGCTCTTCCACCACTGCTAAAGCCTGGGAATATGGTCTGGCTATTGCCAAAGTTATTAGCATATGCAATGATTCCATTAAAACTGCGAATACCACTGCCCAGAATATTCCCACAAAACGACGCTTGTTGATAATAAAGATCAAACCGGCTAATAAGCCAGACAGGATGGTGGATATTGCACAGGGTATTGCAGTGAAACCTCCCAGACTTAAACGATAGAGTCCACCAATGAGACCTGCACCTAGCCCTATGATAGGTCCGCCAATGAGACCTGCTACCATGGGGCCTAAGTCTCGGACATTAGCCATGGCTCCGAAAACATCCACCCCTGAATAGGTTCCGAAGATAGATATGGCTCCAAAAATAAGAATAAGGATAGCCTGATTTTTTAGGGTGAATTTTCCATCCAGAACATCACTGAATACTTTTAAACGACTGACCACATAGGCTATGACCACTATTACACATGCTTTCTCTATCAGGACCAGGAGACTGTGTTGCACATTAGACATGGGCAGTTCCCCGAATTCCAGGATCATGAGAACACTCACACTACCCACAATGGCCATAATGGCATGAATATACATTATAGGAACTTCTTCATCTCCGGTCATGTAATCTCTGATCTTCCTAATCCGCTGAGCAAATGTGATTTTTGACACTTTCCCAAAACTCCCTTTCAAATAGATTCATAGCTATATGAGTTATATTAATTAATTAAGTGATGTGTGAAAGTAATTACCAATATAAATTATTTTTAGATGTTAAAAAAGGCTTCTATATAAACTGAGAATTAGTTAAAAAACAGAGAATTGTTAAAAAAGGGGTTTAGAAAAAAATTAATTTTAACAGAATGCAACACTGATAATTAACTCATATAAAACTAATTTAGCACGATAAGAATGGTTTAATTGAAATAATTTAATTTATAAATAATTTAATTAATATATTTACTTTATATTTTCACTAATACTCCAAAGTTTTTCACCATACATGGAGCTAACCTAATAAACTCGGGAAATTAACATGGAAAATGAAGAAAAACTGATTTCCATCCTGAAACGGATTGATGGTAGAGGATATAAAGCCTATCTGGATTTGAAAGGTAGCTATGATTTTGGGCTTTTTTCTCTTTATATTGACCATGTGCAGAGGGATCCCTTTGCCAGTCCATCTCTGATGCGGGTGGAAGTTGCTGATGTTTCATTTCCCCTAAAGTTATATGAAAACCCTGCCCGTAAGATTGCACTGGAAGATTATATTTCCAGAGCCTTCCGAAATGCTATAAGAAAATTCTTAGGTGATAGGCGTGGAAGTGGGAAAAGTGGGGTGTTGCGTATTGATGCGGGCAGTCAGGAGATCCTTGAGCGTAGCTGTGTTAATATCAACCCCCATAGTCTTGAAATACGTTTTCAATTAGGGTTACCAGCTCGCGGTAGGAGGATAATGGGTAATGAAGCTCAAAGGATCTTAGTGGAAGTTTTACCTAAGTTGGTGGAAAGCTCCTGTTTATATGGTAACCTCCCAGAATCGGAATTAGTTGGCCATGTGGAAAGCTTTGAAGATGCTGAACATCTTCGTAACCAGCTAAGAGACCAGGGTTTAGTGGCTTTCATTGCTGATGGTTCCGTTCTTCCCCGGGAGAGTGGAGTTTCAGATAGGGCTATGGTGAATGCTGTAACCTTTCAATCTCCACCTTCACTCAGAATTTCTTTAGAAACACTCCACCATGGACTGGTAACTGGTATGGGAATTCCTGAAGGTGTGAATCTTATTGTTGGTGGAGGATATCATGGTAAATCAACTTTACTACGGGCGGTTGAACTGGGAGTGTATAATCATGTTCCTGGAGATGGACGGGAGATGGTGGTCACCCGGGATGATGCTGTTAAAATCCGGGCTGAAGATGGTCGTCGCATTGAAAAAGTGGATGTGAACAGTTTTATACATCACCCTCCTGGTATTGGTGATACTCATGACTTTTCCACTGAAAATGCATCGGGTTCCACTTCTCAAGCTGCCAACATCATCGAAGCCTTGGAAGCTGGTTCGAAACTACTCCTGTTTGATGAGGATACTTCAGCAACTAATTTCATGATTCGTGATGAAAGAATGCAGCGTCTGGTTTCCAAAGATAAGGAACCCATTACTCCATTTATTGATAGGGTTCAGGAGCTTTATGATGAACAGGGAGTTTCCACCATTTTGGTGATGGGTGGGTCTGGTGATTATTTCCAGGTAGCTGACACCGTGATTATGATGGACCATTACCAGCCGTATGATGTTACAGAGGAGGCGCAGCGAGTTGCCGAGGAAATGCCTCTTAACCGGATCAAAGAAGCAGCCGGTGAATTTCATTATCATCAACGTTACCTGGTTCCTGAATCCATCAAGCCTTATAAAGGGAGAAGATTGAAACTTGATAGTAGAGGTGTTTCCACACTGATGATTGGTCCTGAAATTATTGATTTATCTCAGGTAGAGCAATTGGTTGATTCCAGTCAGACCCGGGCTATAAGTTATGCTCTTTATCATTATTCACAGGATCCTGTTAAACAT
>JAHKLQ010000107.1 GCA_020854975.1 Methanobacterium sp. | reverse complement strand
TTATACCCCCATCAACATGCCTAATCTCCAAAGGATAATCCCTAACCATACCATCCCTAAAAACTTGTTTATAACCAATTTTAGCCTTTACTGGTTCAGAAAAATATTCTGAAAAATCTGTTCCAATGAGTTTTTCACGTGGAAAACCTGTAACCTTTTCCGTGGCTACGTTTACATCAGTTATCTTACCATCCGGCCCAATAGTGACTAATGGATCTAAACTGGTTTCGATCAGTTTTCGGTTGTAAATATTTGATTTTTTAAGTTGATTTTCTGCTTTTTTAAGTTCAGTAATATCCCTTGCAGCGGCAAAAACTCCAATAACCTCACCATACTCATCTTTATAAACAGAAGCATTATACAAAACAGGAGTTATACTCCCATTCACATGCCGAATCTCCAAAGGATAATCCCTAACTATGCCATCCCTAAAAACTTGTTTATAACCTTTTATGGCATTTTCAGGTTCTGAGAAATATCCTGAAAAATCAGTACCAGTGAGTTCTTTCCGTGAAAGGCCAGTTGTGATTTCAGTAGCTTTATTCGCATCCATGATCTTACCATTAGGGTCAATGGTAACCAGAGGATCCAGAGTGATTTCAAACATGTTTCGGTTATACTGATAAGCTAAAAACAATTCATGTGTTCTTTCATCAACTATCTCCTCCAAATTTTGAATATTATCTGTAAGTTCCTCTTCATATTGTGCTTTATCAATTATATCTGCAGTTTGGTGGGTTAAAAGATCTAAAAATTGAAGTTCACGACTATCCGCATGATGTGGTGTTTTGTAGTGGGTTGAAAACATACCAAGCAGATTTCCAGACCTGCTTATGATAGGTGTGGATATAACTGCCCGCACCCCAGCATTGAGTTGAATATCAAGAGCAGGAGAATCAACGAAAATAGAACTTTTTGTAACATCTTCCACAATGACACGTTCACCGAGATTTAATGCCGTTCCACATGATCCTTGACCCTCAGAAACTTGGTTCCAGTAATCCAGCCATGGTTTTGGTAACCCTCGACTAGCAACGATCTTAAGATTAAATGATTCTGGATCTAAAAGCTGAATGCTGCCAAAATCCGAACCACAAATTGCAATGGCAGTATCAACAATCTCCTCAAATAACGTTTCAATGTTGTCTTCGTGCAGGAACAAGGCACTTAATTTATGTAACCTTCCCATAACATCTAGATCGGCTTGTAACAGCCTTTGAGAATCTTGCAACTCATGTAAAAGTTGCTCTCCCATTAATTCAGCTTGTTTACGCTCTGTAATGTCATAAATGAATAAAATAAAGTTTATTTTATTATCTTGAAACTTTATCAATTCATAATTAATAACTACAATTCGTTTTTCACCCGATTTAGTAGTTATTTCTAATTCTTCGTATTGAATTGAATCTTTTTCTTGAAGCTTATTTAGATCTTGCTTACCTTCTTCAGGAATTATGATATTTAGTTCTAAGGAAGTATGGCCAATTAACTCATCTTTACTGTAACCTGTCAAGCGCAAAAAACTATCATTGACATCAATAAATCTACTATATTCATCAGTTAAAGCTATAGGTGCAGGATTAGCATGGAAAACCTTTGAAAACATCTCCTCACTTTTCAAAAGAAGTTCTTCTGTTTTTCTGTGCTCCTTTATACTTTTCTTTAAAGCCTGATTTACATTTAAAAGATTATCATGTTGGGTTTGAAGTTTTTCATAATATGTTTCTTCACTTAGATCCGTGTTAACAATGTACACTCCTTTAAAATCATTTTTAGTATTGTTTTTAATGATTATTGGAATAATGGTTCCATCCACAGATTTAATACTAACTTCACATTTACATTTTCCCTGAAACCCTCTATCAAGAATAGTTTGAAATCTTTCTAAATCTTCTGTCAGAATAAAATCCTTTAATTTGTGTCCGATTAACTTTTCTAATGGTATTTGAATCAGGGATGCGAATTGAACATTACTGTAACAGATAGTACCATCAAGCATTAGAGTAGCAATACCTTTACTTAATTCATGAACAATAACACCCCCTGATGTTATTACTTACTTATTAAAACGAAAAGTTATTAAATCTTTTTATTTGTGGAATAAATACCAGTATTAAATAAGAGTCTTTTTTGAAGTTGTTTATGAGAATAACCATTGACTAATTTAATAAAAATCGAAATTTAGAATCATAAAATTTTCTTACATCCCAATTCATAGATAAATTTGAAGGGATATTTTATAAAACTTCCAGGCTTAATGTGTTGATTTAAATTTTCACAGAATTCTTGTTGATATATGGTTAAAATTAAATGATTTAAGGCATTAATTTATATATACCTAAGATTGGAATGTGGGTGAAGTGATGCCAGAGGATCTTAGTAAACTTTCCGTGGATGAAGTTTTCAGAAAACTGGAAAGTTCCAGGAATGGATTATCTGAGGAAGCATTTCATAGAAGAATTAAAAACTATGGTTACAATGAGATTCCTGAGGAGAAAATTAGTCCGGTTGTTACTTTTTTAAGCTATTTTTGGGGTCCTATTCCATGGATGATAGAGATTGCAATTATTCTGGCAGCTGTGATTCAACACTGGGAAGATGTTTATATTATTGGCGCGCTTCTACTTTTAAATGCAGGGGTGGGATTTTGGCAGGAGCGAAAGGCAGGTAATGCTATTGAACTTTTAAAAAAGAAATTAGCATTGAAGGCCCGGGTTTTGCGTGATGGGAAATGGCTAGAAATAGCGGCCCGTGAGCTTGTCCCCGGGGATGTGATCCATCTACGTTTAGGAGATATTATCCCCGCTGATATAAAACTCATTAGCGGAGAGTATCTTTCATTAGATGAATCTGCATTAACTGGTGAGTCATTACCTGTGGAAAAACAGGTTTCTGATGTTGCTTATTCTGGTAGTATCATACAACAGGGTGAAATGAACGCGGTGGTAACTACAACCGGTTTAAATACATTTTTTGGGAAAACTGCTAGATTGGTAGAGAAAGCAGAAACTCCCAGTCATTTGCAACAGACCATCATAAAAATTGGGGATTATCTTATTGTACTGGCTATGGTAATGGTGGCTATAATTTTTGTTTCCTCACTCTTTCGTCATGAAAGTTTCCTGGAAACCATTCAATTTATACTGGTTCTGGTGGTTGCATCCATCCCCGTTGCTTTACCTGCAGTGCTTTCAGTCACCATGGCCGTGGGGGCAACAGTTCTGGCTAAAAAGGAGGCCATTGTCAGTAAACTGGTTTCTATCGAAGAAATGGCAGGTATGGATGTTCTATGCGCCGATAAAACTGGCACCATCACCAAAAATAAGATGACCCTTGCCAAAATCAAACCATTTTCTCCCTTCACAGAAGAGGATGTCCTTTTATATGCTTTTTTGGCTTCCCAAGAAGAAAGTAAGGATCCTATTGATGATGCCATTTTAGTTAAGGCCCATGAAAAACTGGGAGATCTCACTAGCAAATACAGAATAACTAAATTTAAACCTTTTGACCCTGTTTCTAAACGTACTGAAGCATTCATAGAAAATAGTTATGGTTTTAAGGTGAGTAAAGGTGCAACTCAGGTAATCCTCTCCCTCACTGATATTGGTATTCATAAGGAGATGGAAGAATATGTGGATAGATTTGCCAGGAAGGGTTATCGGTCTTTAGGGATTGCAAAAACTGACAGACAACAAAAATGGCATTATGTGGGTCTTATTGCATTATATGATCCTCCCCGTGAAGACTCTGCAATAACCATAGAAAAAGCTCAATCCATGGGAGTGGCAGTTAAAATGGTAACCGGTGACCATGTAGCCATTGCCAAAGAAATCTCTGAGGAAGTGAATCTTGGAAAAAATATCAGCATCCCCTCCTCTTTTCTGGACAAACCTGACCGGGAAGTGAAAAGTATAATTGAAGATGCTGATGGTTTTGCTCAGGTGTTCCCTGAACATAAATATAATATTGTAAAACTGCTTCAGAATAGTGGACATATTGTAGGGATGACCGGGGATGGGGTTAATGATGCACCTGCCCTTAAAAAAGCAGATGCTGGCATAGCAGTTGTTAATTCTACCGATGCAGCCAAATCCGCTGCGGATATTGTCATCACCCGACCTGGTCTTTCCGTTATAATTGATGCCATAAAGGAAAGTCGTAAGATATTCCAGAGGATGAACAATTATTCCATATACAGAATCGCTGAAACCATAAGAGTTCTTTTTTTCATTAGTTTCTCTATAATTATATTCAATTTTTATCCAGTAACTGCTTTGATGATTGTGTTATTAGCTCTATTAAATGATGCTCCCATCATGACCATAGCCTATGATCATGTAATCTACTCTGATAAACCTGAAAAATGGAACCTTCACAACATATTAGCCATAGCTACCATGCTAGGTCTGGTTGGTGTTTTAACCTCATTTTTGATCCTTTACATAGGTATAGATGAATTTCATTTAAGCCGTGAAGTACTCCAGTCATTTATTTACCTGAAACTCTCCGTATCCGGTCATTTAATGGTATTTATAGCCAGAACTAAAGGACATTTCTGGTCTATAAAACCTTCAATGCCCCTATTTTTAGCTGTTATAATTACACAATTTATTGCAACACTTATCACAGTCTACGGATTCTTATTACCTGCTATGGGTTGGAACTTAGCCATTTTTGTGTGGATTTATTGTCTAATTGTATTTGTAATAGTGGATTTTCTAAAGGTGAGGTTTTACAAATGGTTAGATCAGGGAAAACTAATTTTTTAGGATGTTAAATAGGGATAGATTTTTTTTAAGCCAGCCTACTCTGCCTGTGTGCTTAATTGAACAAGTTTGCTCATGGTATTGAAGTTTCTGGTTGTTGCCTTTACTTTGAGTTTACTCTCAAAATAGTTATTGGTGAACTTAGAATCACTGAGTTTAGTTGCATAGAGGGTGTATATTACATCCTCAATCACACAGACCTTATCTGGGGAGAAATTTATGGAAAAAAAAGTTTTTAGTTGTTCTAGGTCTGGATGTGAAGCTAAAAGTGAAAAATAGAGTTTGGAAGTGTCAATATCCTGAAAAGGATTACTTTTTAATATATTATTGAATTGTTTACTGGTTCTGGCGATGACTGTGATATTTCCATCTATCATGTTCTTGATGGTGTCATGTACCTGTTGTTCAAGTTTCACCTGACTCAAGTTTGATGTTGCAATAACATTACCAGTCTGGATGTAGGTTTGAACATCTTTAAGTCCTGCTTGAACAAGTTCCCTCCTGAGATCCGCCATTGGTACTTTGTTTTTGCCGAAAGGCATAACTCCCCGTAGTAAAATAATATAGGTTTTCATATTATGTTCTCATTAAGGTGATTACACCATAATTTAGGTCTAATTTAAAGTTAGATTTTAGTTGCTCAATCAGTTTCATAGTATTATATTATTATTAGATTATAGTTAAAAAAAGTTTTAAGGTTAAAATAGATGGGATAAAAAAATTAAGAGATTTTATTGCTCTATACATATAACTAGAATTATTTTCCTTGCATTATAGTTACTAATCCACCAATAATTAGGAATATTGCTGCTAACCATGCGTATATGTATATGAATGCGGGGAGTAACAGAATTATGATTGCTATGATGATTCCAAGGATTAACATTGCGCTACCGCTCATTTGTACGTTTTGCATTTCTTTCACCTCCTTTTAATTCAATTTATGAATGTCGCCTACTAGTACAATTATGTGATCTAAATTATTTAATCCATTGTTTTTCTCCGATTTATTTTTTAGATTTTTTTTCTTTATCTTTATCATCTTCAGTAATCATGAGTGCTGCCAGCCAGCGGGTTTCCTCGAAATTTTCCAGATATTTTATCACTATCAGTGTTAAAGGTACTCCAATTAAAAATCCGGTAGGTCCGATAATCCATCCCCACACAAATAATGAAACAAACACTACAAATACAGACATTTGAAGTCCTTTTCCAGTTAGTTTAGGGAATATGTAACTTTCCGCTACGGTGTTAATAATGATAAAGAAAAGAGCCATAGATATAGCCCCCCATGTCCCATATTTAGCCCAGGCAACTAATACTGGTGGTATTGCTGCTATCATAATCCCCAAATACGGTATAAATCCCAGGGCAAAGGTTAATAAGCCCCAAAGAACCGCAAAGTTTAGGTCAAAGATGAAAAGAATAGCCGAAACACCCACACCATAAATCAGGTTTACCTTTGCTCTGATTATAAAATATTTAATATTGTCATCAACAAGATCAAATAGCTTATGTAAATTAGGATTATCTTCACCTAATCCTTTAATAAGTCTTAATTTTATTTGAGGAAGCTCATAAACCAGGAATATGATGGCAAACAGCATGAAAATTCCTGTGGCAACAAGTCCGGTAATGTTGTTTAGGGGGATGTTTGTAATAATGAATTTTATTATGTCATTTCCGTATTGAGCCAGAATACCTCCAGAACTTATAGTTAGGTCAGGTAGTTCTTTTATTAGTTGAGCCATTGAAACTGCTAAAAACCATATTATCCCAACTCCTAGGGCAAATGTGGCAACCAGCGTTACCATGATTGACTGGTTATAAGAGAGGCCTTTCTTCTTTAACCACATTAAAAAAGGGTAAATGATTATGCTAATGAATACTGAAAGGAGTATAGGTCCCAAAATTTCAGAACTGTACTTCATTCCAATAATTGCCACCAAAATAACTGCTATAATAATGATTAAGCGCATAAATGAGGGTGTTTTAAAATCATGCATCGTATATTCTCCCTTAATTTTCCATTGGTTAAAATCCACCAAGACTCCATGTAAATCTGTAGATGAATTAGGGCCTATCTGAAATCATTAAGATTACTAATAAAGTTCGTTAATTCATTAAATTATCTAAGTAAATGATGACTAAATATATTACATCATCTTACAACATAATATTTACTATAAATAAATGATACGGTGCATTAAAATGGATACAACACAGAATGCCAATAAGAATAGTGAAACCGGAATGATAGCTCTAGCCACTCTCATTCTGGTTGCTGCGGTTGCAAATCTGAATTTGTCAGTAGCTAATGTGGCTCTTCCTTCCATAGGTTTTGCTTTTGATGCTTCTCAGGTTCAGATCAACCTGGTGGCAGTGGGTTACTCTCTGGGTCTGGCTGCATCAGTTTTATGGTTCGGTGCTCTGGGTGATCACCACGGTCGAAAGATGATGCTAATTTTAGGTACTGTACTGGCCATACCTGCATCTATCATTGCCGGTTTTGCCCCCTCTGTTGAAATCTTAATCGCCGCCCGTATTATTGGTGGTTTAGCTGCAGGAATGGCTTTCCCAACCACCCTGGCACTTATAGCTGCTTTGTGGTCGGGTCCCACCAGAACCAAGGCCATTGCATTATGGTCAGGTATAGGGGCTGCTATTGCTGCTCTTGGACCCGTAATCTCCGGTTATTTATTAACATTCGCTGATTGGGGTTCTGTGTTCCTAGTTACGCTACCTCTGGCAGTAATAGCTCTAATCATGGCCATTAAGTTCATTCCATCACATGTTAATGAAACAACAGCTCCAGTTGATAATAGGGGCGGGTTATTTTCTCTTATCTTTCTGGGAACCTTAATTTTAGCCATTAATTTCGCCCCGGTACCTAATGCTGGAACTCTGATACTTGGTTTTTTGATTATTGCTGCGATTTCTGGAATTCTGTTTATAATGCGCCAACGCCGTGTGAAAAATCCTCTTTATGATCTCAAAGTTGCCAGTCGAAGTATCTTCTGGGTAGCCGCCTGTGCAGGTATCATAGTTTTCGGGGCTCTTATGGGTGCCATGTATATTGGTCAGCAGTTTTTACAGAATGTTCTCAGCTACTCAACTTTGGATGCTGGGCTGGCAATTTTACCAGCAGCAGTTCTCATGATTTTAGTGGCTCCACAATCTGCCAAACTTGTTGAATCCCATGGCTCAAGATTCACACTTCTAGCAGGTTACATCTTCTGCTTATTAGGGTTCCTGACCATGTTAGTCTTGTGGCAGGATAATATACCCTACTGGAAGGTGGGACTGGCTTATGCTTTTGTAGGAATTGGAGTAGGATTGGCGGGTACTCCAGCTTCCCATTCACTTACCGGTTCTGTGCCGGTTGAACGGGAGGGTATGGCTTCAGGAACTGCAGATCTGCAACGTGATTTTGGTGGTGCAATAATGACTTCCATATTTGGAGCACTGCTTACAGCTGGTTATTCCCGGTCCATTGCTTCAGAAATTAGCAGCCTACCGGCTTCTGCCCAAGAACAGATAAGTAGTGGTATAGAAGCAACACTTCAGAAATCATTCTCCAGTGCCGCTGCTCTTGCACAGCAACATCCACAATATTCAACCCAGATCATAGCTGCGGCAAAACATTCATTTTTAGCAGGAGATCACTGGGCCTATCTTGCCGGGATTGTGGCCATCTTCATCGGAACGGCCTTAGTATTCTTCAAGTTTCCAAAAAAAGAGGAAGAAAAAGAATTACTTGCCCAGTACCATGAAATTGACCAGGAAACTCAGGGAAAATAATTTTTAATTTCCCAGAACGAATTTAACAGGGAATATCCATTTAGATATTTTTTTATGATGTTTAATTGGATTATTCTTCTTATTTGGACTATTCTTCAAATTTAATGATGGGTTTTCCAAACAGACCAGAGATTACAGTATGGATAAAAGAGATTGGTATTAGAAGGGTTCCTAAAATCATCATGTTTATTTCATATAACAAACTGCTTCTTGGATCGGCTTTACCTTTTAGTCGGTTGAAAAATGAGCTCCAGGGAATACCATAGGTGTTTCCAATCATTATGATGCGAATTGCACCTAGAATGCCCATTGCCCTAGAAATACCATAGATTTCAACTAGGCGTTGCCATGATTCCAGTGTGGGGTTTCCCCGGGTGTCTGCGTAATGTTGTGCAAACATTACTGCGGTTACTTCATCATCTGGAACATCCTCTATGATCCCTCTAAGCATTTTCTGGATTTCTTCAGTGGTCATTCCAGTCTCCAGAGCCCTTTTGGAGTGGGCATAAGAACATATGGCACATTCATTCACTTCTGTAACCGCAAGCATAATCCTTTCTATGAATTTTGAGCTTAGTTTGTGGTTTTTTCTAGCTCTGGACATATATTTCATGGTTCGAATACCATTATAAAAAATCCAGTAAGATTCCTTAACCGAGTATAACTTCTTACCAAATTCTGGTTCAATATTTCCAGGTTCTAGTTTCTCTTCTTTTTTCATGACTCTCCTTCAATATCTTTCAAATGAAATCCTCTAAAAAACCCTAGATTCATAATTCTTTTTTTAATTGACCCCTATCATGATCATATCATTATAAGTTCAATTAAGGATTAGTTTTTAGCTGTGATGAAATTTAGAATATAACCATTCATCTCATCCATGAATGACTATTACAAATGGACTGCAGATAAAATATTTACCCAAAAAAGTGAATATATATAGAGTATATTTTGACTATTCCATGTTTTGAGAACAGCAGAATTGGATGAATTATGAAACATGTAATTCAGGTTCAAAATCTCACCAAAGTATATGGAAAACTCAAGGCAGTTGACCATATTAACTTTGAAGTTGAGAGAGGGGAGATATTCGGATTTTTAGGCCCTAATGGTGCGGGTAAAACCACCACTCTACGGATGTTGACCGGTGTAATTCAATCTGATGAGGGGATAATAAATATTTTAGGATTTAACATCCGAAAAGAACCTTTAAAAGCAAAACAAAATATAGGAGTGGTTCCAGAGACATCTAATGCTTATGTTGACCTTTCTGCCTGGCAGAATATGATGTTAATGTCCGAACTTTATGGAATTCCCAAAAAAGATGCTGAAGATAGGAGTGAATATCTTTTAAATAGATTAAACCTTTATCATCGCAGAGATGATAAGGTTAAGGGATTTTCCAAGGGCATGAAACAAAGACTGATCCTTTGTATGGCTCTGGTGAATGATCCCATTTTAGTTTTTCTGGATGAACCCACTTCTGGCTTGGATGTTACAAGCAGACAATTGATCCGGGAAATTCTTCAAGAATTTCCAGATCAGGGCAAAACAATTTTTTTAACCACTCATAACATGGATGAGGCGAATCGACTCTGTGACCGGGTTGCCATAATCAACCAAGGTGAAATTGCAGCTATCGATCGTCCTGAAAAGCTTAAAAACACTGCTAAAAAATTGAAATCCATTGAGGTGAGTTTTGATAAAACTGTGAATAATCAGAATTTATTAGAAATATCTTACGTCAATGAACTAAGGAAAAAAGGGGATAAATTCATAGTATACACTGATAATGTTAATAGTCTTATTTATTCCCTCACTGATTTTGCTAAAGCAAGAGGTCTGGAGATAGTAACCTTAAAGACTCGGGATCCTTCTCTGGAAGAAGTTTTCATAGAACTAACTGGTACTGACAGGTGAAGTTTAAATGATAATAAACCAATTCCTGGATCAGTTTAAACGTTCCCTGGGGGTAATGAAAAAAGATATCCGCATATATTATTTGAAGGGCCCTGTGGTCATATTCGGATTTTTAATGCCCTTATTTCTGTTTCTGGCTTTCTTCATAGGTAGTAGAGATCTGTCCATGGATTTTCTAATATCTGGTTTAATAAGTATGACTGTGTTTTTCACTGCCACTGCTGTTTCTCCGGTGATTGCGCCCTGGGAAGCTCAGGTGCAGACTCTGGAAAGATTAATATCCGCCCCTATATCCATTACAACTCTTATTTTTGGTGATATGCTGGCATCTTTTTTATTTGGAATTGTAATCCCCATATTACCTATTGTTATAGGTTTAGCCATGGGGGTGAATATAATCCAGCCCATCATCTTCTTATTAGGGATATTTCTGGCTGCAGCCTGTTTTTCATCATTTGGTTTGATATTATCTTCACCACCATCCAATGCCCCCCTCCAATGTCATGATGATCTCATCTCTGGTTCGATTTCCACTGGTATTCCTCAGTGGAATATTCATTCCCCTGGAAAAAATGCCTTATTGGGGGAAAATAATAGCTTCATTTTCCCCTTTAACATATTTCACAGATTTGACAAGATATTCCATAAACAGAACCAATTATTATCCCATTCAAGTAGATTTTCTGATAATTATACTTTTTACCATCCTGTTCTTCTTTTTAGCTGTTCAACTCCATAAAAGAACTATATACAAACGAATATGATATGTATACTCCTAAAGAATGTGATGATCAATCTACTGGAAAATTAGGAGTTTTTAGGGAAGGTTAAATTTAGGGAAAATTAAAAAAAATTATTTGATATATTTTAAGTTTAAGTCTATGACTTTTAAGAATTAAGGAGTCTTATTAACAATGATATTCTTTTATAGTTCCTTCATAGTTTTTTGCAAATTCCACCAGGGGGCCTTTAACCACCATGGTAATGGCCACATTACTTCCCCGGATAGACAATAATTCATCAGTTTCCCTAAGTTTGAAACAACTGCGAGTTTTTGGAGGTAATTTAAAGATTCCTTCTTTACTGATATTAACCCAACAGTAATATCTACCCTTCCATTTAACAGGTTCACCCTCTGGAAGTGTATAATCCTTAAATTCAGGATGATCATGCATCAAACCTTTCATAATGGATTGATTTATTAAACCTGGCCTGGACACTGCCAATCCACCAGAACTTTTACTTCCGGATATGAGAATTAACTTATCATCTACGAGTAGACTGTATTCCTGGATGGCTTTATCCGGAACCTGTACACAACCATTTTTTCCAATAATTGACCATCCAAAAACGAATTTTCCACCTTTAGCTAGTTGAGGCATGATATTCTCCATTAATCTTGTTTATCCACCTTTTTTATCTATAATACACTATTCTTTTTATAATATACTATATATTCTGCTCATCTAAATTTCTTATGATAAAATGGTTAACTTTCACTTACATTCCTAATATTTCCTTTAAAAAAGTATAGAGTCGTGGTCTTCTAAGAACCCGGAAGGATTTGTAAACTTCAAATACGCCTCTTATGAATTTTGATAAAGCTGAGGCAACTTCGTAGATCCCAATTAACTGAATTAAAGATAGGACTATAAATAGCACTCCACCCAGACTGAAACTTAAAGTTAAAGTATTCTGATTTATGAAATGGTCCACAGTGAGGTTTACCAGCATGAAAAGTGCTAATCCTGCAATGAATTGGACAGTGGCTACAAAGTAGGCTTCACCTGCAATTACCATGGATTTTTTCACCTTTTCATGTAAATCTGTCAGGGCCACTATATAGGTGAAAGTTAAAAGGGATAAAGTTGCTGAACTTAAAACAAAAACCTCTACCAAGACTAAAACATCACTAGAGTTGTGAAATTGAAGTTTACCATTTATCCAGGGTACTATGAAAATTATGACAAAAATAAAACTCAGATAGGGAGCAATTAATTCGCCAATTCTGTAGAGAAATCTTAGGGTATGACCCATATTAAGATGTGAATTGCTGGTTTTAATGTAAAAACCTCCATTAAAGACTTAATAAATTCATTTATAAGTTATTATTCTTATTTTTATGATTAGAAATGTTATCCATGGGAAACTCCATCATCCAATCTATTCCATGGAAATATTTGTTAATTATCTTATCTTCCATAGTCACAGATGGGATATCATTATTTTGAATGGAATACTTCCATTTCTAAAAAAGGTTATAAAAAGAATTTTTCCCAAATCTA
>JAHKLQ010000216.1 GCA_020854975.1 Methanobacterium sp. | reverse complement strand
TTCTCAGTATTGTACCTGGTTTTTTGCCTAGTTATGGAAATCCGGTTGATGAAGAAAGGTTGTGTCAACTGTTATTATTATGGGAAAACCTGTGCCTTTGGTAAAGGTCTTTTATCCTCTTATTTTTTCAAAAGAGGCAATCCTGAACTATTCACCCAGAAGAATGTCTCATGGTACACTGTCCTGCCAGATTTTTTGGTCTTTTTATTTCCCCTGGCTGGTGGAATTATCATCTTAATAAACAAATTCAGTTGGATCATCCTGTTACTTATGATAATCATTTTAATTCTGGGTTCAGGAGGTAATGCATTCATCAGATCCTTAACTTGCAAACACTGCAGGCAGAGAGAACTTGGATGCCCTGCAGCAGAACTCTTTGAAGATGATGGATAATTGAGATGATGGATAATTTTTTGGAAATAATAGATACTAATTTGAGGCAAATTTCATGAGCTCAGGAGCCGTTAAATTGAAAATAAACCCTATTCCCATTTTATTATCCTGTGATAATCCTGCAGTTGAATATTTCACTCGTAGGGATCTTTTAGGTGAAGAAGTAGGATCTGTCACTGATTTATGGCAGTTTCCCTCTGTTTTGAAGATTCTTAAAAAACAACAGGGAAATGGTTCCTGGAAATATCCTGGTAAAATCAGAGAAGATCTGCGTTCCAGGGAGAACTATGACCAGTTGGAAACTTATCGAATTTTAGGAGAATTAATTGAAAAATATGGATTTAACAGAAACCATCATCAAATACAGGATGCAGCAGAATATTTTTTCAGTTGTCAGACCTCCGAAGGTGATTTTAGAGGTATTTATGGTAATATGCTCCCACTTATTCTTCAGCCATTATGGAACTTTTAATAAAAGCAGGTTACGAGAATGACAAACATATCAAAAAAGGTTTCCGTTGGCTTTTAAGCATACAACAAGATGATGGAGGTTGGGTTATTCCTTTCCGAACTTCTGGTATGAATCTAAAAGAAGCAATGCTGGATAATGATCCAAAATTACCGGATCATTCCCGACCATTTTCTCACCTGGTGACAGGTATGGTGCTTCGCGCCTTCGCAGCACACCCGGAATATCGCAAAGCTGAAGATGCAAAAAAGGCAGGAGTGCTACTGGCCAGTAGATTTTTTCAGGCGGATAAATATCCTGACCGGAAGAATAAAGAATATTGGGAAAGAGTTTCTTATCCTTTCTGGTTCACCGATGTTATCAGTGCTCTGGATTCATTATCCTTACTGGGATTTACAGCAGACAATTCCTATATATGGGAAGGATTGAATTTTTTATGCAATCGACAGAATCCTGACGGACTTTTCAAATTAAAAGTTGTACGAGGGAGTGATAAGGATTTGAAATATTGGATTTGCCTTGCTATCTGTCGATTGTTCAATAGATATGGTTAATGAATTGGAAAATAATAGATATTTGATTAAAATAAAAGTAGGATTGATGATTCCATGAATTCCAAAACAATCAAAAATATCGCTTACGAACTTGGTGCTGACCTTTGTGGAATCGCTAGTGTTGAAAGATTTCAAGATGCTCCCTCTGGATTTAGTCCATTAGACATCTATTCCAAGTGTGAATCTGTGATAGTTTTCGCCAAAAGAGTTCCAGCAGGTTCTTTATCAGCTGAAAGCTGTGTGCCATACACTCACGCAAGCAACATGGTTACTCTGGAAGTTGATAGAATAGGAGTTGAATTTTGCCTGATTTTAGAAGATTCAGGGGTAGAAACAGTTCCCATACCTTCTGATGATCCGTCAGAATACTGGGAAGCTGAAACTCAGTATGCTAGAGGTGTTTTATCATTGCGGCATGCCGGTTATTTAGCGGGTTTGGGCGTTATGGGAAAAAATACACTTCTGGTAAATGAAAAATATGGTAATATGATCCAGATGGGGGCGATTCTGGTTGATATCAAATTGGAAAGTGATCCAATAGCAGATTTTAGTGTTTGTAGAGAAAATTGCAGTCTTTGTATGGATAAGTGCCCTCAAAAAGCTTTGGATGGTGAAACAGTTAATCAAAAAAATTGCAGAACCTTATCGAACTTTGTAACAGAAAGAGGGTTTGTTTTAAAAAGATGTCATTTATGTAGAAGTGTATGTCCTAATGTCTTAGGGAAAGGTAAATAATCAGGAAAAAGCTAAATAATCAAATTGTAATCAATTATTTATTTATTTATTTATTTATTCAGATCAGTATTCAAATGATGTTAAAAAGAGGGGATTGAAGAATATGATCAGTATTTATGGAATATGATGTTGGGGGTGGGTTAGATGGTAAATTTAACGTTTATTGAAACTGGATCTGAATCTCTGGATTTAATTCAGTCCTTATGGGAAAAACTCAATGAACATCACCTGAATCAAAAATCAGATTTCCAGGAACATTATGCAAATTTCACTTTCCAGGAGCGCAAGGAGGTGCTCCTGAAGAAGTCGCATGGTGGAAAGATGCTGATTATTTTGGTTGAGGATAAGGACTCGAGAATTCTGGTGGCATACTGTATCACCACCCTATCCCCTGAAAATGAGGGAGAAATTGATTCCATCTATGTTGAAGAAAGGTATAGATCTCTGGGCGTTGGTAAAGAATTAATGAAACGTTCCTTAAAGTGGATGGATGAAAAAGGTGTCAGGACTAGAAAAGTGGTGGTGGCTACGGGTAACCAGGAAGCATTGTCATTTTATGAAGGTTACGGATTTCGTCCACGGTCCATAACACTTAAACAAATAATTAAACCTGATAGAAAGTAATTTAAGATTAATCGTGTGGAAATATTTAGGAGTTGATTGTTTTTGAAGAAGAAAAGCCTTGATCAGTTGTTAAAGGAAAAGTTCAGTAGAGGAGCTGATGAATATGACCAGCAGCGGAAGCATGTTATTCCCTGTATGGGGGATCTTTATCAAGTAACATCTGATTTAGCTACATTTGACACGCCCTATCCAAAAGTACTTGATTTAGGTGCTGGTACTGGGTTGCTAACTAGTTATCTCTATGATCGGTACCCTGAAGGCAGTTTCACTCTTCTTGATTTATCTGAAGAAATGCTGGACATTGCCCGGGCCAGGTTCGAAAATGCACCTAATTTCAGTTATGTGGCCACAGACTATTTGAAATATGATTTTGAAGGATTTTTTGACATTGTAATTTCATCCCTCTCCATCCATCACCTGGAACACCAAGATAAAAAGTTCCTGTACCATAAAGTGCATGAACACCTGAATCCTGGTGGTATCTTTATTAATGCCGATCAGGTTCTGGGACCTCATCCTGCCAATGAGGAAGAATATCAGCAAAACTGGATGGACAAAATAGAGGTAGGATCCCTATCTGAATCTGAAAAAAGGATCATATATGACCGTATGAAACTGGATAATCCTGCCCCTTTGGAAGATAACTTGAAATGGCTGGATGAAATTGGTTACCAAGATGTGGATGTTTATTACAAATATTACAATTTTGTGGTGCTTTACGGTAAAAAATAGAGCTTCACAGACCAAATAGGATTAAGGATGATTTAAATGGATCTTCAGGAGAATATAAACCGATTAGATCAGGATTTAAGGATAATTGCTCGTAGGAAAGGGGTAGATTTTTATGGGGTGGCAGACCTATCACTAGCCCAAAATTTCATCAGAGAACAGGGGGGTGATGAAGTTGCTTCCTATCCCCGGGGCATTTCACTGGGTATACGGATTATGGACAGTATTGTGGATGATCTTCCCCATCGGAAAGAGCGTTCGGTGGCTGTTAACTACCATCATCATGGTTATGAAGTTATAAACCGTCGGTTGGATCTTTTGGCGTCATGTTTAAGCAGTTATATTCAGAATGCAGGTTATCGTGTTCTGCCCTTACCTGCATCTGAACGATATGATGATGAAAGGATCTGTGCTCTTTTTTCCCATAAATTAACAGCCCATCTAGCAGGTCATGGATGGATTGGGAAAAGTTGCATGTTAATAACACCAGAAGCAGGGCCTAGGGTGCGGTGGATAACCGTACTAACTGATGCACCACTCCCAGTTACTGGGACTTCTTTGGATGAAAAGTGTGGTAATTGTAGTGAATGTGTGGACATATGTCCGGTCTCTGCATTCACCGGTGCAGCTTTCCATGAGGATGAACCCCGAGAAATACGTTACGATGCGGGAAAATGTGAAAAATATCTTAATGAAGGTGAAAAATGGAGTGTTTGTGGATTGTGTGTTTATATCTGCCCTCATGGGAGAAATAATAAATAAATGTCCATATACACTGTAAATAAAAAAAAATTAAAGGTTATTGATACTTTTCATAACACACCACATTATCTATACCTTTTCTTGGTCGTGGTGCTGGGTTTTCATCGGCATATCCTAAGGTAAATATGGTAGGTACGCGAATATTCTCAGGAATACTTAAGATTTCTTTGATTTTTACTTCATCATATGCTCCTAGCCAGCAGGTTCCCAGACCAAGCTCTGTGGCTTCCAGTATCATGAAAGACACTGCAATGGATAGATCAACAGGGTAAGCGCGCTGTCCACAGGGCATAATTCTTTCAGATTCTGTGGAACATGCCACAATAGTTATTGGTGCTTGTCCCACGAATTTCTGCCCGTTCGCTGCTTCAACCAGTTTATCACGGATCTCCTGATCTTTCACTACTAAAAACTTCCATTCCTGCCTGTTAGCAGCAGATGGTGCGAGACGAGCTGATTCCAATATTTTTTCTAATTTTTCAGCCTCAACTGCAACGTTCTTATATTTTCTAATACTTTTTCTTTCAGTAATTGCTTCAAAAACATCCATTTATACTAACCCCCTTAAGTCTTATTTTTTAAACCAGTAAAAATAAAATCTTGTAAAAATATGAAAATCTAAAAAAAATGGAAAAATATTTAAAATAAAAAAAGTTTTTTAAAAGCGTTTTTTATTTTGTTTTATTCTGCGTCCATCATTTCGCCGTATTCAACTTCTATTTCACAGCCTTTAGGTCCACAGCAGAAATGTTGTAAATCAAATTTTACTAGCATTTTTTCACCTCGATAAGTTCAACAATATAAAAAAGTAACTAATAGTATTTAAAGTGTGTACTGACATGGATAATATATACTTACATAAAGTATACTTAGTACCCCTTGAGTGAGCATTAATTAGTCAGTCCTTTCATAAAATAAGTTGAGTGTAACCATAATCCAATGAACATGATTTAATTTAACTATCGCAGAACTTAATTAAATTAAATATAGTAAATTATGATGGGGATCATATGACCAGTAACGGGAAAAACCATGAATATATCTGCTCCGTGGAAGCTGCTATTAATGAAATCGGCGGTAAATGGAAATCACTAGTATTATGCTCTTTAAAAGATGGTAAACTTAGATTTAACGAGATAAACAAGAAATTACCAGACATAAGCCAGAGAATGCTGACAAAAACCCTGCGAGAGTTGGAAAGAGACCATATAATCAATAGAAAGGTTTATCCGGAAGTACCCCCCAAAGTTGAATACTCACTAACCCCTAAAGGAGAATCTGTACTCCCTATATTAGATTCCCTATGCGAGTGGGGGAAAAAATACTGTGGAGATAAGGTAGAATAGGAAAATTAATCCATCCCAATTAAGCATTCTTAAGTGAAAGATTAACTTATATACACTCATTTTAATATTACACTCTCAAATTACTTAAGATAAACCAAGTTGATAGAAATGAATGGAAACATCCACAAAACTTCCGAACTGAAATTATTTGAGTTTGGAACCCGAAAAAAATTAGTATTACTTTCATGCGCCGCTATTTTGTGGATAGTTGCTCTTATTGTCTATTTTACTCCGGGTTTGGATTACTGGGTTGTGGCCAGTTTCAATTCTCTGCGTATTAATCCTTTCTTTGCTGGTTTCTGGTATTGTTATACCAATTACATGCTTCCTATTAGTTTACTGATACTTCTAATCTTATATCTCACATCATTCCAAATTGACATGTTAAAACCGTATCGCCTGGTTATATTTTTAGCTATTATGACCGTTGCCATTGGAAATCCTATGATCGACATTTTTAAGGATTTTTTCGCTCGTCCGCGACCATGGGCCGTTTATGCCGATATTAACAGCCTATATTATGTGACTGGTCTTTCTTTCCCCTCCGGACATGCTTTTCAGGCGTTTGCAGCCACTTTACCCTTAATTCTTTGTTTTTTAACCAACAATGAAACATTTAAAAGAAGCCGGAAAAAAGTAGTTTTAGCATCACTTTTGCTTTTTTTTGCCATAAACCTGGCACTTAGTCGAATTTTTGTAGGTGTTCATTTCCTTTCAGACGTTTTAGTTGGAATAGGATTTGCCATAATTTTAATGGTGATCTTAGCCAGTTTACTAGAATGGTTACTGAAAACAGGAAGATTAAATCTTCAAAACGAAAAATGGTATGCTTTCGTGTTTGTTACCTTGATGCTGTTCAATATGATCTTGTAAGTGATCTTTTTTGTTGAAGTGATTTTTCCTTTTTATTCTATGTTATAATGGGATCCGAGATATCAATCATTTAATGCTTGTTTTACCACAGTCACAGCAAATACTGCGGCTCCAAATCCGTTATCAATATTTACTACGGCAATTCCAGGAGCACAAGATTGTAACATGGCATTAAGTGCTGTAAATCCTCCAGTACCCACTCCATAACCCACAGAAGTTGGTACTCCTATTACTGGAATATCTACTAGTCCAGCCACTACTGATGGTAATGCTCCTTCCATACCTGCCACTACAATGATGGCCTTTACTTCTTCTTCTAGGATCCTTCGGATCTGGGAGAATAATCTGTGGATTCCAGCTACTCCCACATCATAAGAGGTTAAAACTTCACATCCTGCTTCTTCTGCCACAATACGGGCTTCTTCTGCCACTGGTATGTCGGAAGTACCGGCAGTGATGATGCCAATTTTGCCCTCCTTTTCTATTTCCTGATCTTTAATTAGTAATATGCGGGCTTTAGGATTGTATTCTATTTTAAAATCTTCATTTTGAATAGATTGTAACTCATTTTTGATTTTACTGTATTTATCTTCATTCAGGCGAGTTACCAGTACTCTACCTCTTTTTGCACAGTTCTGGATTATCTTCACCAGTTCCTGATCATTCTTACCTTCTGCGAAAATAGCTTCGGGAAAGCCTGTGCGAATATCACGGGCGGTGTCTAACTTGGCAAAATCCTCCAATTCAGCTATTTGCATGGTTTTAAGCATTTTTTCAGCTTCTTCCACTGATAAGTTGCCATTAATTAGTTCTTGGAGTATTTTCTTCATATTATTCTTGCTCATCAATTTTATATATAAAGTTGGAGTATTAAAAACAATTGGCATTAAATCATAAAGTATTTGTGAACTATGGATATTAATAATAAAAACGAGTTAGGTACGTGACACATTTATATAACAATTAATTTTTGTGTTTTGATTATTTTCTAGTGAAATATCTTCAATCTTGTTGATTCCATCAATAATAAAACATAGTTTTCAGCCCATTACATATCCTAAACTTCAAAAATAAATTTTTGTCAATTAGTAGTGAAGCAGGTTACATTTAATATAACTAAGTTGACCAGCTTGTAGGCTGAATTTGCTTGAAATGTTAGTTAAATAGGATTTGGTGTTGTATAATGCAGTCAAACGACTGCCGGTGAGGCGATTCTAGTTTAACAGTTAGTTCCAATTGATATGGAAAAGAAAATATTAGTTCCTAGTTTTTCAGTTGGGGGATAGTGGTGCCAATTGTGGTTTTAGTTAAGAGTAAACTTGCGGAGTGGTCGTTGTTGCAGGCGCATCCGGCCAAAAACATAAAATAGAATGGGGATTAAGATTATTCACTTAATAGAATAGTATTATGTTTATTTTAT
The DNA here is from genome assembly GCA_020854975.1 of Methanobacterium sp. Lineage (GTDB taxonomy): Archaea > Methanobacteriota > Methanobacteria > Methanobacteriales > Methanobacteriaceae > Methanobacterium > Methanobacterium ferruginis. The sequence goes on along the minus strand of JAHKLQ010000216.1, from coordinate 10,779 downwards.
TTGTAAAATGAAGGATAAAGTTATTACAATTAGTTGATGCTTCAAGCCATTATGTTTATTTACACAGGAGGTTGAAGTATATTTTCTAAAATTGTTAATTGAGGTGGTATTTTTTTAATTTCAAATGAATTTAATATAGTATTTACATAAGGATCACATCCACTGTTCAGCATTACAGTTATCGCGGCACTATCGTTCAGAAATATGATAGCTCCAGAATTCAGTTGATCATATTCAACTAGGGCTTTATATCCTGATATGGTAACATTTTTAAATTCTTTTATGTTGTTTGCATTCCAATCAATATTCTTTGGACTATCTTTTGTTACACGTATTGTCCCAACTGCATTTATTTCCCAATTAGACGGATCCACATCCCCTTCATATATTACCACTAACAATGTGGTATTATTGGAATAATCAACTACATTTAAATCGGATGAATAATTGAATTTTATAAATTGATTTTCGAAAACTTTATTATCATTATTATTGGGGCTTGAATGATTAATAACTACAATACCTATTAATACAATAACTAAAATTCCCAGAAACCCTAAGTTATACTTTTTTACCATTCATAATCCCTCACTATCTTAAAAATTTCCAGAAAATTCCAAATTACTATGATTATAATATCTATTAATATTGTAAGTTGATTAAAACTTCTAATATAATTATCTCTAGCTTATTCCGATTTTGTAAAAAACAATTTTTCATAGCGTATATTTTATAAATTACCCTTTTTAAGTCTACGAATATAAACTCCAGCAAAGGTAATAATGAGTAATATGAAAAGTCCAATTAGAATATAAAATGTATTCGTCCATTTTAGATATTCATTGGTTCTAAATAAAAAAATATACAGTAAAATTAATCCCCATAGCGCAATTACACTAAACATAGCCCTAAAATTTTTAGTATAATAACCTTTGTTATAGAATACCCCGAATATGATCAAGAGTATTCCTCCTAACACAAGAAACCTGTTCGATACCAAGTTACTGTGTAAAAATAATGGTAATAATCCTATAACTACACAAATACAACCCATTATTATCATTATAATTGAACCTGTTTTCATTTAACTACCTCTAAACGAACAATTTCAATTGTATTAATAAATGCCACCCCACAAGTTTATAAAAACATCTTTAATGTAAAAAATAAAATTGTATTCCTATTCCATTATTCTGAGTGTGACCTTAACATTTTCGCTATATATCCTCCAACAAGTCCAGATATGGGCCAAACCAAAACCAAAACAAACCCATCTTCCAAGGTTAATCCAGTTTTAAAGATTAAAATCGTCGTTAAAAAAGTAAGTATGGAGACTAATAAACCTTCGTAAAATCCGATAATTGCTTTATTGGTTCTGGACAAGTATGTAGCGATGAATCCCCCCAAAATAGTTATTAGTATTGATAAGATTATCGATGATAAAGGAACATTCGGTAAAAAACGTTGAAACAAATGTAAAATACCGGATATTAAATACCCTATTATAATTGCAATCAGCGGATGATATTTATTTTTCCTGATAGAATTAGGATCCGATTTATATTTGTCTTTTATTCCAAAAATCTTCTTGCTTTCTTCATTATCTACTTTATAAAAAGATCTGCCACATTTAGGACATTTATCGCCTTTATTCCCATATTCTTTATAGTCACATTCTATGTTAATGCATTGCCACTTATAAGACATATATAAATCAACTCAAACGATAACATGAATAGTCAAACTAATATTATATTTATTACTTTCTATTCATATTCCCCCATCATTATAGCTTAAATAGCAAAATTTATTTATTAAATAGATCATACCCTGCTAAAATACATAAATATGCCTAAAACAGGATTATTTAATATAATATTTATATTTAACTCCCAAATATGTAATTAGAGACATTTCTGCCATATTTCGATAATTTAATTTGAAAACGGATAAAATTAAGTGTTATTTTAATAAAAATCATGACCCAACTACATCAAATATTATTTTAGTTATTTTTTCAATTCATTAAATTGATTAAAATACTATAACCTATAGGATCAATCCCCAAAAAACACGACTAAAACATTAACCCCCTTTACTGAAAAATTGCTTTGTTTTTAATGATGATTTTTGGTTATGTATATATTGAATAGATATGAATATGCCTTAAATTGTTCTTGACTATGTTTATTTCATCAATCATAGAGTAGAAAACCTTTATTATGAAGAATCTGAAATATTAAGGGTGTGAAGAAAGATAATGAGCTTTGGCGTTTTGGAATAGATAAAGAGGAAAATGAATCATTTTTGAAAGATAGTGAGTTGAGTTTGATTCAGAATTATAAATTCCATATAATTTAGAAAATAAATACTTTGATGATAAGCAGATGCCTAATATTTGCTAGAGTTAATTGTGTGCGTTGTGTAACATACGCAAAATAAACTAATTACAGTTATCGAATGATTGAGAATAACAAACTTGTGATATTTGACACTATAAATTGAGGTGTTAAAAACAATTCTATAAACTGAATCCCATTTATAGATGAATCAAATTATTATGCATAATCCACAAAATTTTCACATGGTTAATTTTGGAAAATTGGATGTAAATGTAAATTATAAAGATTGTAAATTTTAAACAATATGATAAGGAGCCTTGAAATTGAAAAAAGCACGTATACTGGTTCAGGGAATTGTACAAGGAGTTGGCTTTCGCCCTAATGTCTACAGGATAGCCAAAGGCTTGGATCTTAATGGATACGTGCGAAATCTGGGTAATGTGGTTGAAATAGTGGTTGAAGGTGATGAAAGGAATATAAAAACTTTCATCAATGACTTGAAACTTAAAAAACCACCCATATCCAAAATCGACTCTTTGAAGATGGAATGGTTGGAAAGTGACTCTTCATCAGATTTTAACAGTTTTCAGATCTTGGAAAGTGCATCTGACTTTGCAGGATCCTCGGTAATATCTCCTGATGTTGCCACCTGTGATAGTTGTCTGGAGGAGGTTACAAAACAGGGAAACCGAAGATATCTATATCCCTTCACTGCCTGCACTGATTGTGGGCCACGTTTTACCGTGATCAGTTCTATTCCCTATGATCGTGAACGGACTTCCATGGAGGAATTTCCCCTATGTCCAGATTGTATGGAAGAATACAGGGATCCTGAAGACCGTCGTTACCATGCCGAAGCCACTTGCTGCCCAGTATGCGGCCCTGAAGTATTTCTTTACCGTAAAGGCAACATTGAATCAGATAACCCTATTAAAGAAGCAGCTAATCTCCTGGATGAAGGTAATATATTGGCAATGAAGGGTATTGGAGGCACTCACTTGGTGGCAAATACCATTGATGATGTGCCGGTAAGGAAACTGCGTGAAAGACTGGGTAGGATGAACCAACCCTTCGCATGTATGTCTCCTGATGTTCCCACCATCCGAAGCTTTGCTGAGGTGGCTGATTTTGAGGAGGATGCTTTGCTGTCACGGAACAGACCGATTGTGGTGCTTAAAAAGAACAATGATTACTACCTATCACCCTTTGTTGCACCTGAACTTCATAATCTGGGGGTGATGCTTCCTTACTCTGCCCTGCATCACCTGCTTTTTTCATACACCGATGCACCAGCCTACATAATGACCTCAGCCAACATGCCTGGGGAGCCCATGCTCACGGAGAACCAGGAGATAATAAAGAAACTGGAGAATATGGCGGATTATTACCTTTTACATAATCGTAAAATTATTAACCGCTGCGATGATAGTGTGGTGCGTTTTCGTGGGGGTGACCTGGCTTTTATCCGGCGTTCCAGGGGCTATGTTCCCGAACCATACGATTTTTCAGGTATCAACACAGATTTGAATGTATTAGCTCTGGGTCCTGAGATTGATGTGACTTTCTCCCTCCTTAAGGAAGGTAAATGTTATGTATCTCAACATATAGGTAATACCACTAAGTACGAGACCTTTCTCTATCTTCAGGAAGCTATTGAACATATGATGGGCATTACTCGAACCAGCAAGATTGATGTGGTGACCTGTGACCTTCACCCACAATTTTTCACCACTAAACTGGCCCATGAATTAGGTGAAAGGTTTAACTGTCCGGTTTTGAAGGTGCAACACCATCATGCCCATGCCGCTGCATTGGCCATGGATTGGGACCTGGATGAATATATCTGTATTGCAGCAGATGGTGTGGGTTATGGTGCGGATGGTAATGCCTGGGGAGGGGAGATACTCTATTCTCATGGAGCCGAATATGAGAGAGTGGCAAGTTTAATGCCCCATAACATGCCGGGAGGGGATTTAACCACCCGTTACCCTGTCAGGATGATGATGGCTATGCTTTATCCCTACTATGATCAAGAAGAAATTCTGGATCTGATGAAGACCCATTACCTTGATTATTTTCCCCATGGAGTAAAAGAAGTTGAAATAGTGGCTAATCAACTGGAAAGAAATTTTAACTTAACAGAATCCACCAGTACCGGGAGAGTTCTTGATGCTCTAGCTGTGTCACTGCATATATGTGGGGAAAGAACTTATGAAGGAGAATGTGCCATGAAACTTGAATCTGCAGCGTATCCTGGTGAAGATCTCTTCGACCTGCCCATCCAGATGGTGAAACATGAAGGTAGAACTGTTCTGGACACATCCCCCATACTCATGTCAGTTGTTGAGAAAAAACTGGAAGGAACACCTATCAAAGACTTGGCATGCTCTGCTCAGAGAGCTGTTTCCCAGGGTTTGGCTGAACTGGCCATCAGCGCTGCTCATAAAAAAGGTATTGATACTATTGGTGGTTCAGGAGGGGTTTTCTACAATGAAGCCATTAGTATGACTATTAAAAAAGTTGTAGAAGATGCAGGTTACCGTTTCATTCAACATAGAAACAGTTGTGCAGGGGATGGTTCTGTTTCAATGGGACAGGCCGCAGTAGCTGGTTTAAAATGTGGGAAACAACATTGAGCCCAATATGAAATATTCGAATAATATAAAGAAAATATTAAAAAATATAATAAAATTAAAGAGAATATAAAAAATTTAAAAAATTAGTATATCACCATAATTACTGGTATTAATGACTGGTATATAATTGAGGTTACTCATAGATTCACTGTTTTTCATCTTGAGATTCTTCTTCACCGAACATAACGGGCAGGTTTAAAGAACGTATTTTCAGGGCTCTTTTTCTTTCATCCACTTGCCTTAAAAGGAGTTCTGCATGTTTTTTTGCTTCATCATAGTCCTGGATAAGTTGTTCCAGTTCATATGAAACATCATCTCCCATTCGAGCCCTCTCTTCTAACATTTGCAGTTCCTGGAATTCATGACCGGGTGTTTTTACCCGAATAGTGCCCTGGCTGATGAATATCTGAAACTCTACATCATTGGATATGCCATAATATTTTCTAGGTCTTCCACGCTCTATCTTCTGGAATGAGGAGCTGAGTAAGCCTGCTTCTTCCATGGCTCGCAGGTGTTCAATGATGGCTTTCTGTCCAATTTCCAGTTCTCTGGATATCTGGCTGACGAACCTAGGTTCATCCTGTAAAAGGTCCAGTATGTCCCTTCTGGTTTTACAACCCATAACATCCAGTAATAACTCTAAATCCATTTTCAATCCACTTTTTTATTCTTTATGAAATCAATTTATTCAATTTCTGGTTTATTTTATATATCTTATCTAAAAAATCATTGGCCCTCTGAAAATTTAAATATTACCTTACATATTATGGTAACTCTTAGTTACTATAATCCCAATTTTTTAGAAAGCTTTATATAACCTTTGGTTACTAATAATTTATATAACTTTTGGTAACTATAACCATGATCTTCAGAAAGATTTATATAACCAAAGGTAACTATAATGGTAAAGTTACTAATCCTCTCATTACCTCCATAAAGGTGAACAAATGACCGATAAAAAAGACATGGCAAAGATGAAGGATGATCTGAAGGAACTGGAATCAAAAATCCAGGAAAAAAATGACGAACTTCAGGAAAAAGAAGAGGAAATCATCCAAAAAGACCAGGAAATAGAAAAATATAAGGAACAACTCTTAAGACTCCAAGCTGATTTTGAGAACTTTAAAAAACACACAGAAAAACAATTAAATGATCAAATTCATTACGCCAATGAAAAACTCATTCTTAAAATAATAGACTCCTACGAGGACTTGGAAAGGGCACTTAAATCAGGCAAATCCGATGATCTCCAGGAAGGTGTAAATCTCATCTACCAAAAACTCAAAAAAATCCTGGAAGGAGAAGGATTGGAAGAAATCACTGCCGAAGGTGAAAAATTCGACCCTTACCTACACGAAGCACTCATGGCAGAGTCCCATGATGATTTTAAAAATGGAGAAATTGTTGAAGAACTTTGTAAGGGTTATAAATTGAATTCTAAGGTTATAAAATATTCTAAAGTTAAAGTTTGTAAAAAAAATGATTAAAAAAATGATGCAAAGCAAGAGGTGAATTAATATGGCTAAAACAGAAAAAATAATTGGAATTGACTTGGGAACCAGTAACTCCGCTGCCGCAGTGTTGATTGGTGGTAAACCAACCATTATACCCAGTGCAGAGGGAGCCACCCAGTACGGAAAATCATTCCCTAGTTACGTGGCCTTCACTGATGATGGTCAACGCCTGGTGGGAGAACCCGCCCGAAGACAGGCTGTAACCAACCCAGAAAAAACCATTACCTCCATTAAAAGACAGATGGGTACCAGTTACAAAGTAGATATCGCAGGTAAACAGTACACTCCTCAGGAGATCTCAGCATTTATCCTGCAGAAGATTAAAAAGGATGCTGAAGCATTTCTGGGAGAAGAAGTGAAAAAAGCAGTTATCACCGTGCCTGCCTACTTTGACGACAACCAAAGGACCGCCACTAAGGACGCTGGAACCATCGCTGGTCTTGATGTAGTACGATTGGTTAACGAGCCCACTGCTGCCAGTCTGGCTTATGGTATCGATAAATCTAATGAAGAGGAACTGGAAATCATGGTATTCGACTTCGGAGGGGGAACCCTAGATGTGACCATCATGGAATTCGGTGGAGGAGTATTCGAGGTTCGATCCACCAGTGGTGACACCAAACTGGGAGGAACCGACATGGATGCTGCTATCATGAACTACCTGGCTGCAGAATTCAAAAAAGAAACTGGTGTGGATCTTCTCAATGATGATCAGGCCGTGCAGAGACTCCGGGAAGCTGCTGAAAAAGCCAAGATCGAATTATCCACCACCCTAAAAACCGAAATCAACCTACCATTCATCACTGCCACCCAGGATGGACCTAAACACTTAACTCACACCCTTACCCGGGCAAAACTGGAAGAATTAGTGGATTCCATCATAAAAAGATGTTCCGGACCAATGGAACAGGCATTAAAAGATGCTAAAATGGCCAAAAACGACGTGGACAAAATTATCCTTGTAGGTGGACCCACCAGGATGCCCATTGTCCAGAAATTCGTGGAAGACTACATTGGAAAATCAGTAGAACGTGGAATTGACCCCATGGAATGTGTAGCTGTTGGAGCTTCAATTCAAGGAGGAGTTCTCGCTGGAGAAATTAAAGACCTGGTTTTACTGGATGTAACCCCACTATCTTTAGGTATTGAAACCCTAGGCGGAGTATTCACGAAATTAATTGAAAGGAACACCACTATCCCCACCAAAAAGAGCCAGGTTTTCACTACTGCCGCTGATAACCAGACTTCTGTGGATATACACGTCCTGCAAGGTGAAAGATCCGTGGCCACTGGAAACACCACCCTGGGCAGGTTCCAACTGGTTGGAATCCCACCAGCACCAAGAGGAATGCCCCAGATCGAAGTTACCTTTGACATAGATGCCAATGGTATTTTAAACGTGTCAGCCAAAGATATGGGAACTGGTAAAGAACAAGCCATTACCATTACCGCCCCCAACAAGCTTTCCGAAGATGAAATCGACCAGAAAATAAATGAAGCTGAACAACACGCTGAAGAAGACAAAAAACGTCAAGAAGAAGTGGAAATCAGGAACAATGCCGATTCCATGATTTACACCGCTGAAAAAACCCTGGACGAACTGGCTGATAAGGTACAACCTGATCAGAAGACTAAAATCGAAGGACTAGTCAAGGAACTAAGGGAAGTTGTAGGTGGAGATGACCTGGAAGCCATTAAAAACAAAACTGAAGAGTTAACCAAGGCCGTTCAGGAAGTGGGAGCTGCCATTTACCAGCAAGCCCAACAAGAACAGGCCCAGCAACAACAACAACAAGAAGGTGCTGGAGCTCAAGGCGATGCAGGTCAAGAGTCTAAGGATGATGACACCATAGACGCCGATTATGAGGTTAAAAAGTAAGACCAACTCCTGAAAACAGGGAACATTTGTAGGGGTGGAAATAATTTTCTCCCCTTCAATTCACCCACAATTTTTTATATTCATTTTACTAAAATCAAAACACCTATTATTCAAGAAACAGTAACAATAATAAGATAATAGAATTTTAAAAAAAAACTTTAAAAAATTGGTTTTAAATTTCATTTATTTATTTAAACAGATTCACAGCATTATGAGGAAGATTAAGCATGGCAGAGAAGCGTGATTACTACGAAGTCCTGGGAGTAGAGAAGGGCGCCACTAAAAAAGATATTAAAAAGGCTTACCGGAAGTTAGCCATGGAATATCACCCTGATGTAAGCGAAGACCCTGAAGCAGGTGAGAAATTCAAAGAAATCAGCGAAGCTTACGCTGTGCTTTCTGATGAGGAGAAAAGAAGCACCTATGATCAGTTCGGACATGCAGGTATGGGTGGATTTAGTCAGGAAGACATTTTCAACAACATCAACTTCGAAGACATTTTCCGCGGCTTTGGATTTGGAGGAAGCCAGGGTGGTGGAGCCGGTGGATTCGAAAGCATATTCGATTTATTTGGATTTGGAGGAGGTCGTCGTAACGGACCACAACAGGGAAATGACGTTCTCTACGAAATGAAAATCACCCTAGAAGAGGCAGCCCATGGACTGGAAAGGGATATTGAAGTCCCCCACAAAAAGACCTGCCCCCGATGTAATGGATCAAAAGCAGAACCCGGTACTGAAAGCAGGACCTGTGAGACTTGTGGAGGTAGTGGCCAAGTGCGCCATGTCCAAAACACACCTTTAGGTCAGTTTGCCACCATCAGACCCTGTGGCACCTGCCATGGTGAGGGCAAAATAATTGACAGCCCCTGCCATGAATGTCATGGAAAAGGTATTGTCAGACAAAAAAGTACCATACACGTCAAAATTCCACAGGGAGTGGAAGATGGATCCCGTTTACGTGTTCCTGGTGAGGGAGATGTGGGTAAACGTGGTGGACCACCTGGAGATCTTTACGTGCTCATAAGAGTTAAACCACATAAATATTTCCAGCGAGAAGGAGCAAATCTCCACTACGAAAAGCCAATAAGTTTTGTACAGGCCACTTTAGGAGATAAAGTAGAAGTACCTACTATCGATGGTGCTGTAGAGCTTAAAATACCTGAAGGAACCCAAACTGGTACTTCATTCCGGATAAAAGGTCAAGGCATGCCACACCTACGCTGGAATGGAAAAGGTAATCTTTACGTGGAAGTTAAAGTGATAACTCCTAAAAAACTCAGTCCACAGCAGAAAGAACTCCTGGAAGAATTCGCTGATATTAGTGGGGATGAGATCTACACTGAGGATAAAGGATTTTTTGATAAAGTGAAGGATGCTATCAGTCACTAATTAATCATCAAGCCTGCTATCTTTCAACTCATCTTGAACTTTAACTTTACTCTCACTTATTTTTAATAATTGCTTCATGATATGAGTGAAGCAAGGTAAAATTATTTATTTTATGGAAGTAGAATTGCATTTAATTAGAGTTAAGGTGAAAAAACATTTTAAGATGTGATTCTGTGAATACCCATAAAGAAAATCAGGACATAAATGTAGAAGAAATACTGAATAAGATTGAGGGTTACTTTGGTTTCGTGCCCAAGATCTTCCAGGTTTTATCGGAGAACCCCCCTGCACTGAAAGTTTTTTTTGACAAAGCAGAGTTTATGATGGTAGATGATGCTTTGCCCCCACTTACTAAGGAATTCGTGTCCATTGGAGCTGCTGCTGCCTTGGGATCACCTCACTGTCTCAACACTCATTTGGAGGTTGCCAGAGAGTTTGGAGCAAGTGAAGAACAACTTTTACTGGCCATTATTATCGGAGCATCCATTACAGAAACCACTGCCCTTTCTAAAGCATTGCGGGTTTACCAGGAGTTTAAAGAAAAATAAAAATATGAGGTTCTCATTTTAATCATATTCTGGATATTTCTTTTTCTTTCAATTATTATTTTTAACAAAACAAGTTTACCCAAGAAAATTCTGTACATTTTTATAAAAACAATCTACATTATTAGGTGTTTACACTTTTTTAGTGGCCATTAGGTTTTACGCTGTTTTAACCTCTGATCCTAAATTTAATTTCGATATACGTTTTTGCTGTGCCTTTAGGATCTCTTGGACTAGTAATGAATCTGGTGTTTCTTGGACTAGTAATGAATCTGGTGTTTCTTGGACTAGTAATGAATCTGGTGAAAGAAGGTTATTAATTACCATTAAGTTGCATGATCTTCATTACCCTACTATTTTCTGGTGGTGGATCTGGGGATGGAACTTCTCTTATGTAAAGTAGAGATCTAAAAGGAAAATATGAAATAGCGCTCAGGAATGTGCTGGTTTATACCACAGTGTTTATCTGGAT
>JAHKLQ010000207.1 GCA_020854975.1 Methanobacterium sp. | reverse complement strand
ATAAGGGGAAGTAAATCATCTCGAGAGGATCTTTACAAAAAAGGGTGCTCTACAAACTTACAAGAAAAGGATATTGTATTTGGAGGTGAAAAAAAGCTATTTGAAGCTGTACTGGAACTTCACAGAATATACAAACCCGGAGCAATATTTGTATACGCCACTTGTGTCTCAGGTGTGATTGGTGATGATATAAAAGCCGTGTCTAAAAAAGCAGAAGAAATAACTGGATGTAGAGTCATACCTGTTCAATCTGAAGGTTTTCAAGACCATAATAAAACTAAAGGCCACTGGATAGGTGGTGATGCCCTCTTGGATTATGTAATTGGAACCAAGGAACCTGAGGAAACTACTCCCTTTGACATTAACATAGTGGGCGAATTTAATGTAGCAGGAGATTTATGGGGAATCAAACCATTAATAGAAGAAATGGGTATTAATATAATCTCTACTATAAGCGGAGATTCCCATGTGGATGAAATAGCCCAGGCACACCGGGCTAAACTTAACATAGTCCAGTGTCAGAAATCATCCAATTATGTGGCTGAAAAAATGGAAAAAAAATATGGAATACCCTTCATCAAGGTCAACTTCTTCGGTCTGGAACAAACAACTAACTCTCTCAGGGAAATCGCTGATTTCTTTGGTGATGAGGAAATAATTGACCGCACCGAGAAAATAATTGAAAGAGAATTAAAAGGAGTTGAAGACGAAACTCGTGAATACAGGAAACGATTAGAAGGAAAAACTGTTTCCCTGTATGTGGGAGGTAACAAAGCCTGGTCTTTGGTTCGGGCTTTTGAAGAAGTAGGTATGGATGTGATAATGTCCGGAACCAAGAACGGAATTAAAGAAGATTATGAAAGAATCAAAGAAACAGTACGGGACGGTACTATAATTGTGGATGATGCTAATTCAACAGAACTAGCCAGATTACTCAAAAAATACCGGCCAAACCTCCTAATATCAGGAGCTAAAGAAAAATACACCTCTTTAAAACTTGGAGTTCCCTTCTGTGACTTTAACCATGACCGGATATCAGCATTTGCAGGTTTCAGAGGTTTTGTGAGTTTTGCCAAAGAGGTGGATGCTTCAGTTTCAAGTCCGGTCTTTAATTTAGCTTCCAAAACTTTATCCAAATCTTCAAAAACTCCCAGTAATTCGGGAGGTGATGCGAATGCATCATGATAAAAAATTTGCCATAGTTAATCCCTCCAAAATGTGCCAGCCCATGGGAGCCTTGCAGGCCCTCTTGGGTATTAAAAACACCATGCCTCTTATACATGGCTCTCAAGGCTGCAGTACTTATATGAGATTTCAGCTCATCAGACACTTCAGAGAACCCATAGAAGTTGCTTCAACTTCTATGAACGAAAAAACAGTGATTTATGGAGGGGAATTCAATTTAATGAAGGCCCTGAAAAACATAACTGAAAAACAATCCCCTGATATGATAGTAGTGACATCCAGCTGCCTAACCGAAACCATAGGAGATGATATGGCGGGGATCATAGAAAAATTCAAAGATGCCAACCTGGATAAAGAGCTTCCAGTCATCATCCCGGTTTCAACCCCCAGTTATGTTGAATCCCATGTGGAAGGATATAACAGGACTATAAAAGCACTGGTAGAACATTTAGCTACTCCTTCAGTACCCAATGGAAAAATCAATATAATCAATGGAAACCTCTCCCCTGCAGACTGTAAACAAGTCAAAGACCTATTATGTCAACTAAACTGTGATAGTATCATTCTGACTGATACTTCACAAAATCTGGATGCACCTTTAACTGAAGAAACCCTGTCTTTATACGATGAAGGAACATCAATAAAAGAAATAGAGGATACGGCTAATTCATTAGGGACAATTTCACTATCAAAACATGTAGATTCTGCAGCCCTATTCCTTGAAAAGAAATTTGGTGTGAAATCCATATCAGGACCTTTACCCCTTGGTTTTGAAAACACAGACCAGTTCGTGACATCTGTATGTGAACTGGGAGATCTGGAAATTCCTAAATCTGTGGAAAGAGATCGTGGCAGACTTTTAGATGCCATGGTAGATGCCCATTCCTACAACTTCCATCGTAAAGTGGCCATCTTTGGTGATCCTGATTTTGTGTCTGGAATGACCCGTTTCACTGCTGAGCTGGGAATGACACCTTCAGTGGTGTGTACTGGAACTGGAAGTAAAAGATTCAAGGAAGATATAAACATCATCTCCAAAGAAAAAGGGATTAATCCAATGATTTTAGCTGGTGGTGATCTTTTCGATATGCATCATGCCATTAAAGAAGCAGGTGCAGATATCTTAATCGGAAATGCATATGGTGCCAGCATGGCTAAAGAAGAAAACATTCCCCTCTTAAGAGTAGGTTTCCCCATCTTTGACCGACTGGGAGCTCAAAGAATATCTATGTTAGGATATAGGGGAGGTATTGAATTTGTTGATAAAATAACCAATACTTTGCTGGACTTCTACTACGACGAAGCAGGATATGAAATTGTTGATGAAAAAATAGAAGAAATAATAGGAGAAGAAGGTGATGAAGGATTTGAAGAAGATTTCATGGCTCAGGAGGAGATTTAATTGAAAATTGCAGTGGCATCAACCGATGGGAAAGTTATTGATTTGCATTTTGGAGATGCAAATCGTTTTTTAATTTTTGAAATTGAAGATGGTGAAGGTAAATTTCAAGAAATGAGAGAAAAAACACCCCTACCCCTAAAAGAACACACTGAACGCTGGATAGCCTCAATTGATCTTATAAATGATTGTAAAGCTGTCCTATGTAGTAAAATTGGAAAAGAACCCACAATTGAACTCAGAAAACTGGGAATAAAACCCATACAACTGGATTGTGAGGTTAAAAAAGGTATTCATGAATGTTCCAAACATTTGTTGAGTTAAAAAAAATGAATCAAAGGAGAGTATCATTGCTGAATTTTTGATAAAAAGACAATGAGGTGACTCAATGAAATTGATTCTAACAAAATTAGATGAAACTTAATTTAAACCTAAATTGCAGGTGATTGTAAAATGGTTACCATAAAAATTGTTGATGAGAAATGTGATGGAGCTGAATGTGGAGAATGTACAGAAGTCTGCTCCATGGAGATCCTGATAATTGAAGGAGAAAAAATAGGAATAAAAAATCCTAATGAATGCAGTTTATGTGAAATTTGCACTGATGTTTGTCCCAATGAGGCTATTATACTGACTGAATAAAAATTAATTAATTTTTTAATTAATTTTTCTATTTTATTAACCACTTTTAGTTTTCAATTTAATTTCAGGCCATAACACTCAATTAAAAGTATAGATCAAAAGTATAGCATATAACAATCAGCATCATAAAAGTTATGCACAATTGTAAAAATATTAAAGAGGTATTCTTTGAAAACAGTTTTTACCACGTGTACCCGGGATTGTCCTGGCACCTGTAGCATAATTGCCCAGGTTGAAGGAGAAAAGGTTGTTAAATTGCGTGGAAACCCAAATCATGATGTAACAGCTGGTTTTTTATGCAAAACCACTGCCCATTACCTTGAAAATTATCTTTACAGTGATAAACGAATCCTCCATCCTCTTCTGAAGGTTGATGGAGATTGGAAAAAGATCAGTTGGAATGAAGCTCTGGATATTGCTGCTT
>JAHKLQ010000020.1 GCA_020854975.1 Methanobacterium sp. | reverse complement strand
TTTGACTTGATTTAAACTTTCAACGTCCTGATCATGCTTTTGTATAAGATAACGATCCCAAATGTCCTCATCATCAGCTACATCTATACCTAAAGCTTTTTTATAAAGATCATCCGTTTCAGGAGGAGTTTCTGTAGTTAAAGTTTCTGTAGTTACATTTTTCCTTCTTTGTTTGAGTTTCTGTTTGATTTGTTCTTTTTCTTGTTGTTCTTGTTGTTGGGCTTGTTGTATGAGTTTTTGTTTTTTTGTGTTGTTGGTGGGTTGTGTTGTTAGTTGGCCGTTTTGTTTTCTTTGTTTGTATTTTTGTTTGATTTGTTCTTTTTCTTGTAGTTCCTGTTTCAGTACTTGTTCCATGAGGGCTTGTTTTGCTTGTTCTGCAGTGTTAGGGAGTTGATCTTGCATTTGGCGCTGATTCTGTCTTTCTTTATATTTTCTTCTGATTCTCTCTATCTCTTCCTTTTCCTCCTCTTTAGCCTCTCGACGTACAAGTTCTAATTCTACAGTACTCATCTACCATTTCCCTCTTTAGAATTACCACTAAGTTTCCACAAAAATTGAAGAGTTAAACTTCATAATCTACCACATAGATATGCATAACTTATCGTGAAATATACGTTACTAATATGATTAAGAAGTTCTATAAATCTTTGGATTTGGATTTTAGTCCCTATTTATCTATTTTATCAATAATAGTGGCTTATAACAAAATTGTGCTCTTGCAACGTTTCATAAATATGTATGAAATTGTTTGAATTTACTTAAAAAAAGCAGTTTAAAGTCCATTAAGGGGATATTAATTCATTTTCATTTCTTTCAATAAAGTTTATCTTATTTGAAAATCTAGAATCCTGTCAAATTATAGATAAAAGGGGGAAATTATATCTTTTCCCCTTAATAATCTTTACAGGGCTATGTTAGTTATCCCTATTTTTTTTAAATATGAACCATAAAAGACCAATAACTATTGCAATAAGGATCACAAAGAAAATAGCAAATAAATACGTTCCATTTGCTGGTCCTACATAGTCTAATCCATATATGATAGGGATTATAACCAGCCAACCACCAAAAGCAAATATTAAGTAGCCACCTACCAGAATAATCAAAATTTTTATCACTGGATGTATTCTTTTACCATTTCTTTTTCCAGAATAAACGGATTTATATCCTCTTTTACGTCCTTGATCATCATAGAATTCCAGTTCTCCCCCGCAACTGCAACATTCAAAATCACCGGGTAATTCTCCGGGTTTAAGATCATAACGTCCTCCACATGATTTGCACAGTAGATATCCCATTTTCATTCACCTAAATTCACAAAATGGTATTTAACAAACAATTGCTTAAATCCCACCCAGAAAGATCATTGTGGCTGAAATTGCCATCTGTTCAAGGATAAGTGCACCTGATCCAGAAAAATAAGCCCTATAAATAAACAATGCTGCAATGGCTATGGGTATTACAGATATAAAAACAACACCAATAATAATTATGATGATTAAATTCCGGTCAGAAGACTTTTGCTTAACTGTTTCTTCAGCAGTGGGAACATACGTCTGTCTCTCATACAATTCATCACGAGAAAGATGGTATTCAATTTCTCCCCCACAATAACAAACATCAAAGTCATCAGGTGATTCTCCTTCCTGGAGCTCATAAATCCCACCACATTCTTTACATAACAAATAACCCATATCATTATTCCCCAATTACATTAATCCACTTGTTTTCTATTTATTCAGAAAATCCATCATCTTTTTCTAAACAAGAACCATAACAGTCCTATAATTGTAATGGCCATGGCCATGAAAATTATAAATAAGTAAGTTCCTCCAGGATGCCCAGAACTATCCATGGTTCCTATAAAAACCATTAATACACGGCCACCAGCATGGAATACTATATAGGCAACCACAAAAAACAATACAAGCTTAATTAAAGGACTGTTTCTATTTGATCTATTATTATGGGGATATGTAGGTGCATAACCTCTTTTATGACCACGATCATCATAGAATTCCAGTTTTCCCCCGCAACTGCAACTTTCGAATTGGCCTGGTAATTCTCCGGGTTTAAGATCGTAACGTCCTCCACATGATTTGCATTTCAAATATCCCATTATTACTCCCCATAACTTACATAGTACTGAAATTACCTTTTTTATTAATAAATCTTATTATTTCTCTACCAAAACATTTCCAAATATAACACCTGAAATTTCATATTTTTCTAAAAAACATATTTAAAGTATAATTTCTAGTCTAAAATGTATTTACATTAGTTTAATGGTTAAAAAACAATTATAAAATATCTTTATGTAAAATTTACTTTGAAAAATTAATTTTTCCAATGTTAGGTGTTTTTATGGAATTATCAGACTAAAAACTCTTTAAGTCCTTAAATAATAAATTAACTACTTAAACACCATCTTAAAAAGTAAAGAATATATTGAATACAATTATATAGTAATAGGGGGGATGTTATTGGAAAATTCTACCCATGCAAGTAAGAACACTTCAAAATTAAGATCAAAGTTAAAAAAAGAACTAATCGTTTTCCTATCCATATTAACTCTACTGACAGTTATCCATTTTTTATGGTTCTATCTTAATTATAGCACCTGGAATAACGTCCCAGTATACACCACCCTGGTGCACATGCTGATACCAGCCTCTGCAGCCATTATCTGCATGATCATATTCCGTGATCATGCCCTCACCCGTGAAACAAAATTTTTCCTGGGAATATTCATAGTATACACCATAGTCTTCTTGATTGAAAGTTTTTACAGGCCACTTGTACCTCAAACTCTAATAAATCTACCAGTTATCAAAGAAATACCCTTATTGTCCTCTCTCATTGCAATTTTCGGTTTCATATGTCTGATCATAATGAACCTTAAGAAAAAATGGAGAGAAGGCCTTGAACTATCTAAATTATGGTTTGGAGTGAATAAAAAATTTTTCATAGGATTCACAGTCCTTTTTGCCATCATAATCATTGTTCTTTTCTATTTGAACTATATTTTTGGTTTTGGAGATCCCCTAATGGGTTATGACCCTGTAAATTTCTTCATATTATACCTTACCCTGTTGGGTCTGAGTTTCTTTATTATCTGGCCCCAGTACTTTGGAGAAGAATTCGGATGGAGGTACTACCTGCAGGACAGGTTATTCCCATTATTTGGACCTTACATGGGGGTTGTGATTTTAGGGGTGATATGGGGAATATGGCATGCGGGTAACATCGTTATGGGAATGAACTGGCCAGGTCAACCCCTCTTTGGTAACCTGAACATGATTTTCATCACCATAATCCTGGCAGTGATTTATGGTTACGCAGTACTGGTAACTCGGAGTGTTTGGATCGCAGTTGCCCTGCATTTGATTACAGATACCACTGAAGTAGCAGCCATGGTCTACCTTTCCCAATCTGAATCAATATTTGCCTTTGGATCTGGCATATATTCCTTTGTGATCCTGGGAATATTCGCCCTACTAATTATATTATTGGATCAGAAGGTTTGGAAGGGTGTAAAGGTACTTAAAACCTGATCGGAGATTATTAATTAAAAAATTTTGTCATGGGGGGATAAAATTGCATATCTGGACTATACTTGGTATTGTTATTGGTGTTATAATCCTGGTTTCAGTGGTGGTGTGGTTAGTGGGTTATTCTGGAAGTTCTGATTCTGAAATACTAAAACCAGATGGTACCATCACTGGAAAAGCATTGATTGTTTATGATCCTGGTTTATCTGGAGGAACCAAAACCGCAGCCACTTATATGGCTGAGGATTTAAAATCAAAGGGTTATGAAGTTAAATTAGCCAGTGTAAAGTCTGGCAACCTATCTGACCTGTCAGGATACAACTTCCTGATTTGTGGGAAGCCCTACTTATGGGGCTAAACCTACCGAACCCATAACATCATACCTAAATAGTTTAGAAAATACAGATAACATCACTACAGGGGTTTACGCCCTATCTGCTGGTGATAAAAATGATGCTGAGATAGTTATGAAAGATATTCTTGAAAATAAGTCAATACCAGTTAAAATTGCAGTTAAATATGGGAATTCAGCATTTGGGGCCTCTGCAAACCCCAACCAATATTCTTATTTCATATCACAGCTTCTAGAATAAGTAAATGAATAAAATATGAATAACAGGGGAGGCACGGGAAAACTTAATCTGAGGATGAAATGATGAAACAAAAAATGTAATCAGTTAATTCAATACTTTATATCTAATGAATGATTAATTGTCTCGTTAACCAGAAATTTCATGTCTTTCAAGTTAATTCGTCCTTTATAATACTTATTAGTTTCATTCGCCCTTATCAGTTCTTGGTATAATTCATTAAATTCTGCATTTTTTATCTTTTCCACAGTATCATAATCAGAATTAATCAGTAAACATGCAAAATTAGGATTAACATAACGTAACCTGGAAACATCACAGAGTTTAGCTAAAAACAGTACTTCTTCATTACCAATATCCAATTCTTTTTTTAAAGCATCCTGGCCTGTTTTATCAGATACCTTCGCATAAAGTTGGGGTGTGGTTTTGATACCCATATTTTCCAGTTTGTTCCGGGTTTCTGAAGATAAACATGTAAAATCCTTAATTTTCCTTGGCCGAGGATGATAACTGTTCACTTCCCTCCGGAGAATGGTTAAATAATCAACTGATAGACCAGTTAAATTGGAAAATTCATTTACATTACCCTTGTTTTTCAGTGCTTGCTGCAACTGGTGCATGTTTTCAATATTTTGGGATTGCAAAACCTGAAATTTATCATCTATATCTTCTTTGATTATCTGTTGGCTGGGAAGTAAATCTGTGGATTTTAACTTCTTTTTAAATTCATTTAGGGTGATCCTGCTTAAATCAATGTAGTATCCCATGATATGGCCTTTCCTTTCTCAGATTATTAAACAAACCTTTATTTTTTTCTACAATAGGATTTAAGGTTAACACCTAATCTTTAACTGATTCAGCTTCGGTTTTAAGATATTCCAACCCTGATTTCAATGATGATTCCAGCATTTCCTGCATCCTGCCATGCATAGCATGACTCAGCAAACCATCCCATGATTCTTCAGTTTCCACAATGGTTTTTAAATCCACAGCATCAATCCTAAAAACATGGACTGCATTGATACCCATAATCTTACCAGTCCAGGCTAAAAGATGAGGTGGCTCCACATTCTGCAACAGAGAAGTTATTTTTCCAGGGCCTGCTTTCCACTGGAATTGTGTTCCTGGTTTTAACTCACCCCGAAGCGAGGCATCCTTCACCTCAGGATTCCACCGAGGCCAAGCTTCAATATCAGCCATAATAGCCCACACCGTATCAGGTTCTGCATCAATTTCGATTTTAGCCCGAGCCAGAACCGGAGCTTCTTTATTGACACTGACCATGTTCATCACCCCAACTAATTATTTGAATTCCAGAATACTAAAAATTATGGATTAAACGATACAATGGGATTTTACCAATCTCACCACTTCTTAAGGATAGCTAATTAAGAACATGAAAATCTGTTAAACTGTGATAACTCAGTTAATTATTTATAATAATTGAAATTAGGAGAAATGGTTCCTAAAAACTGCCACTGTCTTGCCATATATTCTATTTCGGGTTTCAGATTCTCATGATATTTATGTAAGATATCAGTTGGATTCTCACTTGATTTAATGGCTTCAGCCGCAGCATAACCACTTGCCAGGGCACTGGATATTCCCTCACCCATAGGATTTAAAAGACAGGCAGCATCCCCTGCTAAGAGTACCCTACCCTTTCCCAGATCCACATGGAACCCTGCCTGGATCTCAGGCATCATACCTATCTCCTCTTTTTCACAGGTCCCAATTTGTGCATGGTAACGTGATTTAAGGAAGGAAACAAATCTAGAATGATAAGTTTTAACAAGGGATGGGTTTTTCACTCCCACTCCTATAATGAGATAATCATTTTTCACATTAAACCAGGCATCGTACTCAGAAAGAGCAGGATCCAGGAATGCATGGAAAAAGTTACTATCCAAGTCAATGGTACCCTGAGAAAAGGTCTGGTAGGTGGTGATGTAATTGAGAGGAGTATTTCTCAGATTTCTCCCAGTCTTACTGGCTGTTCCGTCACAGGCTATTACTATCCTGGCTTTTTCCTGGTAAATTTTACTCTTCTTCTCTACTTTCATATCCCTGAACTCTACCAGAACATGGTCATTTTTTTCTTCACACTTCAATGCTGCAGTTAACGTTCTGAGCTCAGCTCCAGCACTTTCAGCCATTAAACTCATCCAATGGTCAAATGAACTTCTCCAAATGTTATAACCTTCACTTTCAAATTTGAATGTTTTTCCTTTTTCATTGGTAATTATAATCCCTTGATTAATCTGGGGGTGTGAGAAAACAGTGTCTGGTATTTCTCCGAATTCTTTTTCC
>JAHKLQ010000111.1 GCA_020854975.1 Methanobacterium sp. | reverse complement strand
TGGACTTAGGTCCTGCCAGTTCCACAAACATGTTGGCTGCTCTGATACGCTCTCCCTCATACATGGGACTTACGTCAACAGGTATATCTTCAAACATCCAATTCCTCCTCCATTATAAGTGCCTTTTTCATTCGCTCTTAATCATTACTCAATCCTGTTCATTAATTGAAAAAATTCATAATCCTACTTAACCTACTTCACCCATTTTTTCAAGATATTTAAACCACTCTTCATCTTTCAGGTTAGGGAAAGATGCATCTGCATTGGAATGGAAGAATTTACAGATAGTAAGTGTTTTTAAGTGAGGTGCATAGTGTTTTAGGCTTGAAAGGCCCTGTGAAGCTATGTAATATATGCAGCCCATGAAAATAACCAGGTCATGCTGTCCTTCACCATCCACACCCTGCCATTCCGGGTCTTTTAGTAGGTTAACAATCTCCACAACTCCATATGCAGTTGGGTTAAGTCCTTTATCATTGAATGGTTTGTATGCGTCTGCTGTGGTAACCACCTGTAAGTTCCATTTTTCTGCTATTTTAGTAGCATATGTGAGGAGGGGATCCTCCTTCACCAGTGGCCCTAGAATAAAAAGGGGCCTTTTAGCCTTTTTAATCATTAGTTCAGCTGTTTCTGGAGTTACCAGCAGAGCCTGTTTTGGGCCGGCAATCACTGTGGGTTGCCAGGGTATTACTCGTTCATTGGCCATTTAATCACCTCCCATTCCCATCAATGATGGCTCCTGGGGAATTTCACGGGGTTCCCATCCTACTTCTTCAAGTATTTCCTTTACATCCTTTTTATAGGTTATAGGAATATCCTTCTCATTACGTACGAACAGATGGATATCTGGAGGTAATCTACCATGATATCTCTTATAAAGGTCTATGTAATGGTTCAGTTTAATTTGGCGTCCTTTACCAGTATCGGTTGGTCTGATACATAGTTTAGCTGTCATTACAATGGCTTCCTCCATGTTTTCCGCAGCATATATCAGGTGTTCTGGTGCCGGTTCACCATCCATCACTTTTCCTGTCCTTAGATCTTTAATTTTCCAGTTTTCCTTCTTATCAGTTCTTCCTAGCAATAATCGACGATATTTTGAACCATGAGGACCTACAACTGCAGGCACACCCCATCGATTAAATCCAGTGGCGATTGCAGCTGCTTTTTGAGAGTATGCTCCCCATGCTATACCGCAGGCACCGACTCGGTTGAGGATGTAGTCTGCGATTTCCTCAAAGTTGCCTTCCAATGGTTTTTTAGCGAATATGTTGGCAATTTTTATGCAGGCTCCTGAGATATGGGCGTTGGAAACACATGATCCTATATTGAGTAAACCACGAGCATCAAAATCTCCAGTGTACTGTTCATACAGGGTTTTTCCTTCTTCATCCAGGTATTCCCCGATGGACATGGCTCCACATCCTGTAGCCACCACAATGTAGTTACGTTCTAAGAATTCTTTGGCCATCTCTGCAACTTCTTTTCCACCGTTAGGGTAGTTTGAGCATCCTACAATGGCAATTACACCCGGAATGTCACCTAAAACAAGTGGGGCCCCTACACGTCGGATTTCCACATCCTGGACCGGGCCTCGGCCGGCGCGGATGTTGAATTTCTCAGTTTTGGCTAATTTTTCTCCCACTTTAGCTAACATAGACATGAGAGGAAGTTCCCTCTCACACTCCTGTTCACACCTTCCACAGGAGTAACAAACATCATTGAGGTATAATTCTTCGAATCCAGAGAAATCACCTTCTTTTGCTGCTATCACTGCTTCCATCATAGGTTTGCTGTTAGGACAAACCCTGGTACACCAGCCGCATTCTGTGCATTCAGCAGCCATTTTCTGTACTTCATCCAGTTCCGGTAATAATTTGAGTTTTTCTCGTTCTGGGGCTATAATTTTAGCAACTTTAACTGATACTTCACCTACTTTCTCAGGATCCAGTATTAAAGCTCCTTCAATCTCTTTGTTCAAAAGTTTAGACACGATTAAATCGGGATCTTTATCAGTCATATCTGGCAGCCCCAGACACATCTTATCCGTAGTGGCTATTACTGCTGTGTTTTTCTTTTGGGCTTCTTCCAGGACATCAGTCCGTATACATTGCTCATCCACTATGATTACATCAGCTACTCCGCTACGAATGAATTTAAGCTGTCTTGAAAGGGGACCAACTACTTTAGCCCGATCATTATATCTGGAGATATCTATAGCTGCGCAACAAATACCGCATACTTCTAAATCTTCTTCCTGCCCTGTTTCATCAAGGTAATCCATGACACTGGATCCTGGTAGAACATTGTGCCCTATGCACAGCACCACGGGTTTGGTGTTGTCAATGGTACCCACACCCATTTCCACTAAGGGAGCATCCCCATCTCCTTTTGGCATATTAAGGGCTACAATCTGAGCTATATCCCCTACTTCACGGGCCAGATCATCCATCACACCAGAATGAAGAGCTTTAGATTCGAAATCAAGACTACTTCCCTCTTGACCAGTATGACAAGCAGATAAAAGGTGGGATAATTGTTCTTCCACATAACTTAAAGTTTTATCCAGGTCAGCAAGGTTTTGAGGTTTTTTACCAATGATAGTTCTGGTTATGGGGGCTTCAATGTCTATGTTAAGTCCCAGATCAAGGGGATAATCTTCACCCAGCTCTTCAATGAGGTGGTGAAGCAGGTGTCGACCATGACCCGCATGTGCTGCAGTACCAATGTTACATGCTAAAAGAACTATGCGAGCTTGTTGTGCTTCAGAATCAATCCCACAAGCTCCTTTCTTGTTCAGAAGGTCACATTTTCCAAATGTGCATAGACAACACATATCACAGAAAGGTGCATAAAATGGCTCATACCTACCCAGTAGTTTCATGTCCCATGATCTTAGATCTGTGACATTAGGTTTGGGAGTGGGCCCCATGGGAGTTTTTTCTTCAGATATTCCTCCCTCTTTTTCTACTATTTCACCAATGGATACTTTGAAATCCTTGGTTTTCCAGAAATCAGCTTTAAATTTCTTTGGTTCAGACTTTGGTTTAGGTGCCACAACTATCACCGAATTATTAATGATTTATAATGATATTTTTTTTTAGACTGATTACGATATATATAATTTGTGTATAAATTGGGCAATTTTTCATCAATTTAATAAAAAAGTTAATAATTTATCACAGAACTCAACATGCTGCAATTAATACTGCTGCAATTAATACCTTGAAAAACACGAATAGGGTGTATTTAAAAAAAGTTGAAATTATTGCCAAAAATAATAATAAAAAAATAATATTTCATTGAAGAGGGCAATCTTGCAAAGTTTATATGATACTTTAAACTTTGGGCTCCAATCTTTTTATCATAAAAGCCATGAAAGCCACTATAACTGGGAATAAAAATAGATACATTATTAAAAGTAGTATCGGTGGTACAATTCCTCCCATAACTGTGGCGGCAGCAATGATCATGATCATGAAGATAACTGGACCCAGAATAGCCACAAACATGTAAATCATGGTAAAAGAATTGAGTTTCTGGGCGTAATCTTTGAGTTTCATTCTCATTTCATAGGCAGTATCATCTGCAATTACACTCAATGTTTTGGCCAGATCCCCCCCACTGGTGAGTGTTCTTGTGATCTGATGTATGGCCCGGGTTAAACCTTCTGAATTTATCCTTTCACTCATATCTACCAGGGCTTTTTCCGTGGTTTCACCGTATTTTATTTCCTCTAAAGCTCGGGCAAACTCTTCAGATAAAGGACCATAACCAGACATGGCTACAGAACGCATACTATCATGTAAACCAATTCCTGCTCTTAATTCCGTGGCCATCTGTCGCAATGCGAAGGGAAGTTCTCGAGAAGCAGCTGTAGAACGACCACCCATCTTGATTTTAGGCAGGTAAACAATAAACATGGTCATTAACAAAATAAGAATACCGAATACTAATCCAATTTCAACACCAAACCCAAGCACCACTATAATGGTGAAAACCACTGCAAATGAAAGCACACCCATGATTAAGACGAGTTTAGGATCTAAACCTGGTTTTTCTTCTTCTTTCAGGAGTTCTTCCAGGGAAGCTTTGCGAACTGCCTCTTTCTGAGCTTTATCATCTTCTTCAACTTTTTCTCTACGTTCATACTTCTGATCAATTAAATCTCTGAAGATTTCTATTTCATCCTTTTCCATCCCCATTTTTTTGATAGTCCGGGTAGAAGATTTAGTTTCAGAAGGTTTAGTAGGTTCAAATGCCCTTGTTTCCTCTTTAGGTTCTCTTTTGAATGTGGGTCTGTTGATTTTGGGTGTTCGAACTTCTCTCATTTTTTTTACTGGTGTTTGAACCCCGTCACTTACTTTTTGCACACCTCCACCCACTTTCTGGCTGGAGTTAACTGTAAGGTCACCTATACGGTTGAAGATCTTTTTAATACCACCAAAGACCATTTATATCACCAGATATCTTTTAAATTTTCAAATCATTCCATTTATGTAATTAATTAATTTTAGATTATTAATAAACAATTATTATTTTACTAAATAAATCATGTCTTTCTAAAGAATTCTGTCCAGCACCTCATCAGGATCTCTGTAATAATTGTTAATACATCGTCCCACTTCCTCAATGGAACGGATGTTGTTATCTGCAAGATATTCCAGAACCAGCCTTCTTTTCTCTATTTCCTCTTCAAGTTCAGTTATTCCCACACCCCTCATTTCTGCCATTTCTCGCAGAGTTTGGCTGGCGATTCCCACATATTCCACCTTATCTGTAACATTATTCCACTCAAAGACACGGTTAAGCTGCACATTACCTTCTTCCATCCCCACAACCTCGGCAACTTCCGTTATTCGGCGAATAGATCCTCCTTCCGCACGATACATTCGGTTCTGCATAATGATGAAATCAAGAGCAGGAATCATAATGTTAGGCACATTCATAGGGGAGTTAATTAGACGGGTGATAGTTTCTCGGGCAGTGTTGGAGTGAAGGGTACCCATTCCAGAGTGTCCTGTGTTCAGGGCTGTAAATAATGTAATGGCTTCTGATCCACGAACTTCACCTACAATTACTCGGTCAGGCCTTTGACGAAGGGAATTTTTCACCAATGTATCCATGGTAAGCTCTCCCTTACCTTCAATGTTAGGAGGTCGGGTTTCCATACGCAGCACATGAGTGTGAGGTAGTTGCAATTCCAGAGTGTCCTCGATGGTTATAATTCGTTCCCTGGGAGGTACAAAAGCAGCAATAGTGTTTAGGGTGGTGGTTTTACCAGAACCAGTACCTCCTGCAATGATGGCGTTACAGGGTTTTACACCCATTCCATCAGTGCACAACCAGAGGAAACCTGCCAGGTGGGAGGACATGGTTTTGAAGTTTATCAAGTCAACCACGGTGAGTGGATCTTTCCGGAATTTCCTGATGGTAAGTGTAGGACCATCAGCAGAAACCGGTGGCAGGGTAGCGTTAACCCTGGAACCATCTTTCAGACGAGCATCCAGTATGGGTGTTTGCTGATCAATACGACGGTTCACCTGCCGGGCGATAACATCGATAATAGCCCGTATATCATCATCACTTTCGAATGATACATTGGTAACCATCATCCCTATTTTACGATGGTAAACGAATACATTACTAGCAGTACCAATAACCATGATCTCTTCTAAGTCATCATCCTTGATCATGGGATCCAGTTTTCCATATCCCAACATCACCTGGGATATCTGGGTGGCGAGTCTTTCCACATCTCGCACTCCTCTTGTTCGGAGGAATTGTTTAACTTCTCCAATGAATGAATCTTCATCAATATTGAATTCTTCACCCTGTGAAACCGCTACTTCCACCAGTTTCTCCCGGACTTCATTGAAAATCGTTTGTTCTTTATCAGAAAAATGAGGGACACTCACATTATATTTGGGAATCAACCCTTCTTCTATGATCTCTGCCTTTAAGGCCTTCGAAGTTTTCCTAACCTTTTTAGCCCGCTTAGCAGGAGGTTTTTTCATTATTTTATCTAGAGTAAACTTTTCTTCCTCTTCTTCTTGAATTGGAATAACTTTCTCCTTTTCAGGTAAAGGGTATTCTTCTTCGACTTCCCTTTCCGCCTCACCTTCATCTTCAGAACCAAACTCTCCCAGAAGATCCCTCAGTATTTCCTTGCGTTTGTCCTTCATTTGTTTCACTTATAATTATCAATGAATTAATTTATCAATTATTATTATCAATGAATCATCCGATTATTATTAACATTATTATTTTAATGTTATTTATATGGGATATCAAGATATTTAAGTATATGGACCTAAAATGCAGATGCAACCAGGAATGTATAAAATCACCGGCTGATATCTTAGAGAAAATTGAATTTGAATATTATCCCTGTAAAAACTGCCCAGAATGGAAATTCAAAAAGTTCAAACCATTAGTTGATCAACTGGACCCTGCAGAAACAATTGATGCAAAGTGGGGAAGATGCATTTGCAACCGCCGACACTTAGATGTGGTGGTAACCCATATTCTGAAGATCATGCAGGAGGAAGGTGTGAAAACTAAAAAAGCAACACTGAGAGATGCCTGCATTCCCCTCATAACCCCAGCATATCCCCTTAAAAACGTACCCTACCTTCCAAAAGACAGTTTGGTGATATTATCTCCTGATGTTAATCAGGAATGTGCTGAAAGAATAGTAAAAGAAGTTCCCGAAGTCAAAGGAGTTCTTAAAGGGGATATTAAAGAAACAGTAGGGATGAAAGACTCCAAATCCCACCCTCATGTATATGAACTTCTGGCTGGTTGTGATATGCGCTCTGATCTAGTGCAAACCCCATTCGGACCTATTATTATCTACAAACATCAGGGTGAGATACATATTGAATTTCCTAAACCAATTTCTCCCAAGATCTCCATCTTAAAAAAGGCCATGGAAAACTATGAAGATCCTACAATTCTGGACTGTACCTGTGGTCCGGGAACTCTGGGCATTGCTGCTCTTAAAGGAGGAGCTAAAAGAGTTGTTTTTAATGATATTTGGTACCCTGCCACTTACACCGCTGCACTTAACCTGGAAGTTAATGGGTTTCCTGTAGACTTGTCCGGTCTTAAATCCGGGTTGATAGCTAACGGAGTTAAGGATGTTGAAGGCCAATCATGGTCTGTTTACTGTCTGGATGTGCAGGAACTGGGATCTGTCCTAAAAGAGAAATTCGACCTTTGTCTGGTAGATACTTTTCCAAGAGTTGATGCTGAGGAATTCAAAGAATCTGTTGACAGTTTATGCTCAGAAATAGTGATAATATAACCTTTTAAATATTTGAATATGATTTTACTTTAGGAATACACACTTGAGTTAAATTTGAACATAACCCCCATTCAAGTCCTGTTTCTCAATTTCAGTTGACACCTATTTTTTAAACTATTCCCATGTATATCACAATGGCTGGTACAATAAGCACCCCCATCAGGTGAGATTTATTTATATCCAAATAATGGGGCAGTAACCCTAGAGATATAGAGGTTATGTAAGTCACCAGTATAAAAAGCAGGTTTGCATGTTCCATCAGTGCAAAAAGGAGGACTAAAAAGCTCATGAAAATGATAACAGTCCATGAAAGCTTTTCATAATTTATTTTTTGCATGGATTGGCTTAACCAATCCCCCAATTTTATACAAAGCACCATTGAGATAGATATGGCAGTAATAGATGAGAATATTATTATTAAAAGATGATTAAAGTCCAGTCCTTGTAGGATCTGGTTTACATATACCGCAATTCCACTGCGAGGGTTGCCAATTAAGTAAATAGCTATAAGAGAAAATAGTGCATCAGACGCGTTAACTCCACTCATGGCCACCAAAAATCCTTCCCTTTTATTACCCATATCTTTACCTCCACTCAGTTCCTGGGCAAGAAGACTACCCTGGGCAGGTCCCATCCCTGGAAGGAAACCCAGGATACTGCCTGCAGTTCCACCTGCGAATATACTCCTAATAACATCCCCATCAATTTTTAGATGGTGATATTTATTCTGAGCAGGTACCCTGGATTTTTGGGAAAGGCTATGCATAAGGGTGCTTACCCCAAAAAGACCGGAAAACAAACATAAAAGCGACACATTTGAAGAAAGAGGTGAATTTAGGGCAATCCATCCCATGATACCTGAGAAAATGAACAATATGGAAGACCATGCTAAAGAATTTAAATTCCTGCTAAGACGGATCAGCATGTAAATTACTGCCCCAGATAATATAATCCAGATATATGGCTTTAGGAGACCATATAAAAATGGTAAACCCATGGCAAAGATAGGTAAAAGAATGATGGTTACCATCATGGCTCCAAACCCTCCTAATGAAACCAGGCGGATGGCTTCTTTTCCCCGTCCCTGGAGGATGAGATGATGTCCAGGCATTACTGAGAGGACTGTTCCCTCTTCAGGAACACCCAGGAACATGGAGGGTATGAATTCAAGTAAAGCATGGGAAATGGACATGGAAAGTAAAAACACTGCCAAAACTTCTGGTGAGTAAGAATATAAAAGAAAGGGTGATGCTGAAAACACGAAAGCTCCCACTGTGTTTACATGAATACCTGGAATCAAGCCAGTTCCCACCCCACAGAAGACCCCAATTACACATGCCAAGATTAGATCGAATATGGTGATAACCCCCCTTAAATAATATTTATTTTATAAATAGTATTAATATAGTTATCTGATTCTGCCACCCTAAAATTAGTAGATCCACTAAAAACAACTTTAAAAAAACACGTCTGGAAGAAGTTAAAGGAAAATAAAAAACCTAAAGGAAACTAAAAAATCAAAATAGTGTATTGATATGTCATTATTAATGGCCACATTAACTTAATCAATGAAAAATAACCTATCAATGAAAAAAAATAGAATTAAAAATGAATAAGAAAGGATAACACTGTTAACTTTCTTACATTAATCTGCGTACGTCAACCACTTCTATACTGGCAACATCATCAAGCTGGGAGAATATCTCCTCTGCCTTTTCAGTTCCACCCTCAGCATCGTCAACTATTACCATAACATTGAGGGCTACCAGACCAAAGGCAATAGGTTCTTCATCAATTTTGTGAAGTTCTGTCCCTTCTGGTATTGATTTTTCTACATTTTCCTTCATTTGAGCCAGATCCACTTCAGGACTCTCTGGCATTAATTTTATGGTTGCTACTACTTCTCCCATCCTAATTCCTCCTAAGTTCAATTTTTTATCTTAATTCAAATTAACTAAATTACTAACAGGAGTTGCATTTATGATCAATTAACTAATCAGTCCCCAATATTAGAATATTTAGTCTCTAATATTAGAATATTCCCATTATATATTTTGAATCTAAATGCAACAGTAAAATTAGAGTTTTTAAGGTAAATAATAACTTTAAAGGATTATGGGCCTTTAAATCCACATTTACACTGGTAAATATGGCCGAATGTTCGGCATTTCTGGCATCTGTATATTATTTCTTCGCATTCAGGACATTCAAATTTTACATAAGTTTCTACAGGTGATATTTCTTGTTTACATGATGTACATTGTATTTTTTCCATTCAATCTCCTCCGATGAATGTGTATCTGGAGCTTCTGCCGTCTAATATAGCCATAACCCTCTCCGGGTGTTTGCCATTTACAACATGGGAGCTAGATTTATATTGAATTAAAAGCTCCGCGAAGCTCTCATCTAATGATGTTTCACCAAAATTTAGAAGTTTTTTTGCACTAATTTCCTTGATGAATTTAGCACCATCTACTGATGGGCTATGGGTGTATATACCATCTACATCAGTTGCTATTAATAGTTTCGCCTTAAGTAGATGTGATATATATAATGAAATAGAATCAGAAGTCACCCTCCAGGAGTGTTCCAGGGCATCCATTTCCTCCAGTAACATTGAAGGAAGTAAAACCGGTAGTTTTCCCTGTTTTAAAGATTTTTCAGCATCTTCCAATGATTTTACAGTTTCTGCACTTTTAACCTGGTCTGCCAGAAGCATGCCTAATATATCCATACACAGGATGGCAGTTTGATGGTTGGCTGAGGGAGAAAAATTTACATGATTATTGTATTCCCGGATCTGGTTGGCCATTTCACCCCCTCCACAGATTATTAAAACATCTTTACCTACCAGTTTGCGGGCCAGGTTTAGGGAGTGTTCTGGGAAAAGGCTTCCACCTATCTTTACCACCCATTCCATAATTTAATCACCTTTCATTCTAAAAAAAACGATTCAAACATTTTTTTTATCATTTCCATCAGTTACAAATTAACTTTTAATTAGCAATTTCAGATCCTGGATTATTTAAGCAGTTTCAGATCCTGGATTATTTAAGCAGTTTCAGATCCTGGGTTATTTTATCAATTTTTTCATCCTTTTCCGGACCAATTCCCAGACAGGTTATGGTGGATGGGGGTAATTCTGTGTGTCCTGCATCTTTAACCAGGAAACTGGGAAGTCCAGCTGCTTTCACCAGTTCATAGATCTCAAAAAGTTCTTCCTGACTTTTAACCTGCACTACTACTTTTTTCCCACCTTCCAATTCCCATTCCCTTATAATTCTCTCATTTGCTTTTTTGTAAGCTCCTAAACTTGCATGACATGCTTGGGCTGCTAATTTACCTTTACTCATTCCCAGATCTGCTCTTACTACAATTACTTGTTTCATTTTATTCCACCAGATTAAAAAGAATCCTAATTAACAAATTCAAATCACTTTTTCAACTTAAACTATTATTAGAATTATATCAAATTATATGAATATTAGGATTTATGAGATTATATGAATATTAGAATTTTATGAATATTAGAATTTATTAGATTATACGAATATTAGAATTATTTTAGAATTATCATTATTAGAATTGATATTTTACTATAGAAAAATTGCACTTTTTGAAAAATTGTATTAATTGAAACCTCTATGGAAAATATTCAAAATATTATTGAAGAATGTTATGGATTCACACAGAAATCCTATTAAAACACTAATTTGAAAGTTTTTTCTACCTTAAATTCTGCTTTAATTTTAAAAGTCTGTTTCCCACCCTTTCTGTATCAACTGAATAAAGTTCCATTCCAGGGATAACAACCCGTACTACTGGAATATTGATTTCTGATCGGGTAAGATCCGTGTATAAAACCTGATCAAACCCACATTTTTTAAGGAGTTTCAGTGATGTGTTGATATCATTTTTAAATGATTTTTTAGCCTTGTTTTTAATATCAGAGAGGTTTATAATGCCTTTGGATTCTCCGAACCAGTGTTTGTTGATCCTTTTCATACGCTGGTATCCTGCTTTGCGCATGAACACCGCCCGGGTGGTGTCCTCACGAGTCCCGTGGATCTGAGTGGCTCTGCTCTGTGCCACCTCAGTTAAGGCCCTTATAGCTGCAACCTCAGGGTCAAGATGAGTTCCCACACCCAATGTTAAAAGAGCCGGGTCTTTAAGTACTGTATCATCTGATACTGCAGCCATGGTGGTTATTTCCACATCAGCCGTTAGGTCTACCAGTTTAACATCTACACCTGCTTTTTGGAATTTAGAGAGTATGTCCCTTATCAAAGGATTTTCAGTGCTATTACAGTCCACTTCCATTTTAGGCTGGCGCAGGGCTTCAAAAATACTCCAAGCATCCCTTTCCACCACTTCAGTTATGCCATGGAAAACTGCTTCTTCCAGGGCATTACCTGAGGCCAGTCCATTAGTATTGGATTTAAAAAGAGGTTGTCCCTTACCTGGTATGAAAGGATGGTAAACTGCGTTAGCTGGTATCAAACATTCTTCATCAGTTCGGGCATTTACAGCTGTAACCCAATCTATGTCTGTTTCGTTTGTATCATATATTTGTGATGGTAAGATTAATGATTTAGGATCAATACAATCATCCATATGTGTAAAAGAACCAGTTACCACCTTTTCATCATCAATTTCTTGTTGTTCAGCGGAATATCTTTCAAAAGCCTCCATCATTGCTGATGCTTTGGCCTGTGGTTTGGTAGCTCCTTTCCCTGCATAAATACTTACCGCACCCTCGGCAGCTCCGGGCCGGATGGCTGAATAGACTGGTATGCCCACACGATCCAGATGGGTGATTTCAGCAATTCTGGTAACACCTGCAATCTTCAGCTTTCCTTCCACTGCATTTATGGTTTCAGCAGGGTCACGGCACCGGTGAGTGCCTCCGAAATATTTTACTGGAATCTCTTTAAACATGTTCAAGCCTTTTAGTTAGAGTATCAGTGAATTAAACGTGCAGGTTGTGTGATTAAAATATTAAGCCCATATAAGAAATGATATAGGGATAAGCCATCATTACAAATGCAATCCCGATTGTGATTAACCATACTGCAGGATTCCACTTTAAAACCTTCGCTCCATCTAACATAAGTATTGGGAGCAAATTGAAAAACGCTAAAAAGCTGTTAATAGTGAATCCCAGACTACAAACTAATGCCAATAATGGTGAAAAGGCCAGAAATTGGAAAAGTACGAAAAATATGATAGCCATAACTATGTTAGTTAAGGGTCCAGCTATGGATATCTTTCCATTTTCCTCGGGGGATATATACTGTCCATGAATGTATACTGCTCCTGGAGCAGCGAACACAAAACCTAAAAAAGCTGTTATTATAGCTAATACTAGCCCTTCAACCCAAAGTCTGTATTCTGCGTAGAAACCATACCTAATGGCTACAAATTTATGTGCTAGCTCATGGAACACAAAACCAAATCCCACAGCAACTAATGTAACGGGGATGAGGGATACAAAATCGCCACCATTAATATTTTTGAATACGTAAGCAAACACACCGGCAATAACCAGCATGGAGACTGCTATGTCTCTGATCTCATGAGAAGTGAAGTTTACCATATATTATATTAAAGAACATCTACTCACTTATAAATCATTTCCCCCACTAATTCATAATCATTCCTAAAAACGTTTTATATAATTTTTGTTACCCTTAATGGGTGTGAAAATCTGGATGTGCAAAAATAGTGCATATAATAAATTCAATGGGTTTTTACTAGCATATAAACAGATTTCTTATTTTCTCTTGGTACATGAACAACTTGATAACCATCTACATGATGGTTCTATAAAAATAACTATAGAAATAATATAGACATAGAAAATATAATGAATAAATAATGAATAAACAACACCAAAGAGAGTAAATGAGAATTAAATAAGACTAAAAAAACAGGATGGTTACAATAACATAACTTCAAAACCTGATGGTTAGTAATGGTACAATGGATATGATTTTTTATGGATCTCAGTTGTGAATATTGTCAAATTAGCGGAGGATATGGTAAACTCATCTGGGAAACTGCCCACTGGAATATTTATCTTGCACCAAGTCAACGTTACCTGGGAACTG
>JAHKLQ010000174.1 GCA_020854975.1 Methanobacterium sp. | reverse complement strand
TGTATCCCAAACGCACCAGACCATATGATGTTTCCAGGATGTATGAAAGGTTGGAATGCAATTATAAAGCCACCAAAGGGTAAAAGCAGCAGTACTCTTGTTAAAGAGGTTTTAAATGAAAGTTTTGATATGTACATCAATAGTAAAAGGTAAACTTCCAATATTGCCATTACCATTATTTGAGTGGAAAACACGGTAAATACAATAATGAATATCAGTAAAACTAGCTTAACTCTGCCATCCATGAAATGAAGAGGGCTTTCTTTGTCAGTTTCTCTCTCAAGCTCTCTTACTGAGCCTACTCCGTTCATAAATAGTTTCTCCTTTTTGTAAAATTTTATTATATATTAGTTTTAACCTTAAAAAAAGATTTAATAAAAAATAAAAAAAGGGAGATTATGGGGATGTTTCTGGTGGGTTTCTCCTTCTAAGTAGCATGGCAACAACATAGGCTATTATCAACGTTATAATAATACCTATAGCCAGAGCCGCTATTTCACCAATTTGATCCAAGCCTTCAATGCTGTAATCTGGGAAAGGTGACCCAATAACAGGTTCCGTTTCACCAACGCCTACATTTTCAGCTGATTTTTCTAGACCATCAGGATCTGGTGAGGCTAAAAATGGTGACATAACAGCAATCACCAGACAAATGATTACCCCTACAACTACGAAGTATTTGTCATTGGTACTCATTTGGCAGTCACCTCACTTTCTTCAGCTTTCTGTTCGCCTAGGTCTTTATTTTTGTTTTTATTCCAGGCAAGCAGATCAGGCCGTAATTTTTCCAGAGCCAGGATAACCACTACAGTTAACACACCTTCAATAATTCCTATGAAGAAGTGGTATATTCCCATAGATGCTAGTCCTGCGACAAGTGGGAAAGTTCCGGCTAACCACATTTCAACGGCTGCTAGTTCGGCTGCTAGGAAGATAGCTAACCATGCAGCAATGAATATGGCAGGATATTTTCCGATTGGTTTTCTGAGGCCTTTAAATGTGTAAAGCCCTACAAAACCACCTACAATTCCCATATTCAGTACATTGGCACCCAAAGCAGTTATTCCTCCGTCTCCGAAGAACAGTGCCTGTACTAATAGTACTAAAGTGAATACGATTACTGCTGCTTCAGGAGCACAGAATACAATAGCCACTAAGGCACCGCCGACCATATGTCCGCTGGTTCCAAAGGGTATGGGCATGTTCATCGACATTATGGCAAAAATACCTGCAGCTAAAACTGCCATCAAAGGAACAGCTTTTTCATCGAGATTCTTCCTTGCCCATTTAAGGGAGAAATACAGTGCTACTATAAGAATAACATAGTAGATAGCGCACTGCCACAACGGAATAAAACCATCTGGTATATGCATATTTTTTTTACCTCCATTTTTTTTTGACAGAATAGCTTTTTAGAAATATTACCCTGTATAGTGTAAATATAAAGGGTAATACTCCTTAAAAGCCTTAATTCTCGATTAGTATATAGCAATAGCATATTATAAGCTTTTCCATTAGTATTACTTGGTCCTGATTTTAAGGCCTTAAAGTAATAACTTAGTTGGAAAACCCAAATTTAAAATCAGTGTAAATGATTGGATTAATCTTTTAAGAGTTTAAATCTATTTTTTAAGTTCAAAAATTATATTTTCAACCTTTAATTTATTAGAAAGTAATTTATTTCTTTATTTTTTCGTAATTAGTTATAGTTTTTTAGCTTTAATTGAATTTGTTTTTACTATTTTTGATCCTTCTTTTTTTGTTTTAGATTTTAAGATCAGTAGAAGAATACATCCTACAGTAATGATGATCCCATCAAAACTGCCAACCACTACTGGTTACATGCCCCTGAAAAATGACTCCTATTTCATATAGTTGAAAGATACCAGCCAACCACATTTCCACAGAAACTGCCAGTAATGCAAATTTATTCCCTTTTAATTTTCATCATCTCATTGCCACCTTTACGGAACCTGTAATCAACTTCCACTAGTTCCACATTTACTTCATGGGTCAAGTCCTCTTTAATCAGGTTAACGAAATGTGATTTTTCCCCATTTCCCTGGAGATTGACCAAAGGGTAAATACGTACTTCTCCAGCAGTCACCCGTAACATCTCCCGAATAGATTCCAGGTGAAACTGGTAATCCAGACGGTCATCATAGAGAAAGAGCAAATGGGAACATAAAGTAAGTGAAAACTGGTTATTTGTAAAGGGAAGTTGAGGTAATTTCCCTTCTACATATCTTAAACCTTTAAAAACTTTATAATCATCGATAAATTCTTTGCAGGATTCTATTCTTTCTTCGATCATATTTTTCGAATTTTGAAAAAAACTCCAATCCACCTTATGTTCAAGTCCAGAATGGGCTTTAATCAGTGTGTGAAAATCATCGATGGACCTTTCCTCCACTAATCCATAACCCAACCCATAGATAGGATCTAGAGCAGTTACATTATAACCCTGGTTTCCCATTACAGGAGTAAATGAGCTTGTTCCCGCAGCACAGTCTAATATTGTTTTTTCTTCCAAGAATTCAGGATCTAATTTGAACATGGACATATATTCCTGGAAACTTCTCCCCAGGAACCATATTTTATCCTTAGAAAATGAGTATTCCATCGGCATCACATGGTGAAGATATTTCGTGTAGATCCTTCTCCATATGGACGGTTTTAAGAGGATTATTGGTATCTTCTGTTATATGGTAACCATTGGAAATCCAGAAATCAAGAGAACCTTTCACATTTTTTTGTGTGTGAAGATACACCTTCTGGTAACCTTTTTCCCGG
>JAHKLQ010000123.1 GCA_020854975.1 Methanobacterium sp. | reverse complement strand
GCGAGTATTATCATCAAAAGACCATTGGTTTTTTCGTTCAACTTTTTCACCCCTTGTTTAAAATTGTTTATAATATTTTTCTGAAGTTAACTATATTATTTTTGGATGGGATACTAAGAAAAGCAATCATTGTCGAAAAAAAGTCTATTTTTGAGGATTAAATGATAACCTGATGACAAGTTGATAGTAAATCTGATGTAATTTGATTGTCAGAAAATTGAACTAATTACAGTATCTTTTCCTGATAGGAATGTTTGATCATTTAATGGGATGTTAACATATTCATTAAAATAATAAGAAGGCTAGAATGAATAGTCAATGGAAAGTTGGAGTTAGGGGAAAATAGTTTTCAATATACATATCAAATTCTTTAACTCTTAAAAAAATGATGAAATTGATGAAATTGAACAATTTTCCTGGATTTGAAGATTAATCTCGTAAAAATAACTAAAAAATAACTAAAAAAGTTTAAAAATAATATGAAGGATAACTTCACATCCTTTTAGACAATATTTATGATAATAATAAGTGAAAAGCAGGTAAGTCATTAAAATAAGATGTTATTCATATATAACTGCGGTTCCAGTAGCTGTTACTATCATGGCACTGCCTTTTAATCCACCTATAGAATTATAATCTATTAAAACTTCAATTACTGTGTTTGCTCCCATTTTGTGAGCATCATCAAGCATCCGGACTATAGCTGCATTTTTAGCCTCATCTAAATTCATGTTTTCCAACTGAACTTTTTTAGATAACTTGGAAACACCTTCCGAGTTTTCCCTTACCATTGCTTCCCCGGTTACGATGCCTATGTGTTTAGTAATCTTACCTCCAGCCATGTAGGGTATGGAAACTATGGGAACCTCTAAACCATCAATTACTTTTTTAAAAGGATCTTCAGTGATTTCTTCAACCTCTTCAACCTCGGGAGTTTTTCTACGGATCTTATCTGTTGCTTTTGAAAGTAAATTCCCCACGTATCCTATAGCATAAGTCAACACTCCCAAAAATACCACAAAAACTATGTAATTTATTAGTATAGGGAACGCTGCTTGTACCATCAGGGCAAGACCACCTAAAGTGAAGAAATTAATCACAATAGGATCTTTAGGGAAAAGCCAAGCATATGCATTGATGATGATAAATATTAAAAGTGCACTGATGGCTCCAGTGCTTTTACCGTACATCTTGCGGGCTATGAAAGTTTCCACAAAACCAGCGATAAGGGGGGATACAATGAACATTATGTTGAATCCAAAAATTACCAGATTAGCCATTACACATATTACTGCAGATAAAAATCCAGTGGCAGTTCCAATTAATATAGCGGCAAAAGCCCATCTTTTTTCAAATAAAAAGTTTACTATTGATTTAAACATTGGATACATCCATTTAATAGTTGAATCAGCATGAATTTCAATTTTATTTAAATTTTATTATATTAAACCACTTGATTCAGTTTATTCTTCATAGGAAACTGCGGTTCCGAATACAGTGACCATAATAGTATTGCCCATGGTTCCCCCCAAATTATGATAAGCTATGCGAGCACCAATAACTGCATTAGCACCTTTATCCTCAGCTTTTTCCTTCATGCTCCCCAATGCAACTTCTCTGGCTTTTTTCAGTTCTTCTTCATAGGCAGATGTTCTACCACCCACCACATCCCTTACACCAGAAAACATGTCTTTGTAAACATTAGCACCTAAGAGAGATTCACCTGTGACTAAACCGTAATATTCAGTAATTTTCTTCCCTTCTATGGTTGGAGTAGTTAAAACCATCATCAAAAAAACCTCTTGACCTTGTATAATATTAGTATACTATATTCTCTTTTATAGTATTTGAGTTAAGCAGTGTTTGCAAGTTTTAGGCTAAAAAACCTAATTTTACCACTAAATTTATTATCACCAAAAAACAAATTTTTAAAAAGAACCATAGTATTCTATTTCATTGCCAAATCCTGTTACAAATCACTGATAACCCTGAAATATACTCTTATCTTAAAATCTAACAATGACTTAATAATAACGTAACATGCACTATGGTTATGATTTAATTGTATAAGAGCATGATGAGGTTATTAATATGAAAAACACCATCGTTGGGATTATTGCAATAATTGTGGCGGTTATAATGATAACTGCACCAGTTGTAGGATTAGCTACCTTAGGCCTTATATCTGGGCTTTTAATACTGGGAATGGGTGTTTGGTTGGCTATTTTAGGTTTCAATGAACGAATCAGCAATGACCTGTGGTTGTTTCCTTTTATTGTGGGGATAGTTGGAGTGATTTTAGGTTTAACCTTCTTGTTTAACACTTCCTGGATAATCAACCTTGGTTTCTGGGCATATGTACTCACCGGAGTATTATTACTCCTCACTGGAATTATAGCCCTGTTCGTTGGTGAAAGGAACACTTATAAAGTGTATGCGGGAATATTTGGTCTGGTATTCGGATTTCTATTTATCATCGTGGGTTACTACAACATAAATCCTAACATTTTAGGATTTATAATAGGAATTGGACTGCTCATATATGGAATACTGAATATTAGAGAATAAATAAATATTATACCAGAAAATATAACACATTGAAAACGGTTATTTGCTAAAATCGTTTTTTATTATGTCTTAAACGTTAAAAAAAACTCCTCATTCAATGAAAAATAAAAATAATAATGGGGGATCATCAACCTTTTTTTATTTTTTAAAATCCTATTTGATCTCTTAACATGAAGGCTAACCAAACTAGAACGAAAATAGCAAAGAGTATGTAAAGCATTCTTCGGCTTTTCTTGATCTTTTGTTGGTTTGCAATGGCTATTTGCTCACAATTAGGTGAACAGAACCTTTCACTCATAGGTATTGGTGTCCCACACACAGGACAATGTTTGTGTTGTTCAATCATGAATAATTACCTCTTTTTTTTATTTCTTAAACTTCTAAACACTTAAACTTCTGAATAAATTCCAGAATAAATTACATCTTTCCTATTCTTTTAGTATTTATTCTTGATTCGGCACAATCAAAGTTCCAACCTTGTCATTTAAGGCCTTTTTTAGGTTTTCTGGGTTTTCTCCATTAAGGATAACAGTTTTTATCCTGGAGCGGCCGATTATCTGTATGGCAGTTTTATCCAGAAATTCATAAGTACCTGCCCGCATTTCCTTATCAGACAATAATTTCATCATTTTTTGTGGTGTAATCTCTGAAAACATCTGAGCATCAGAGAACTTATGAGGATCCTTATCAAATAACCCATCTACAGATGTGGCGTTCAAGAGTAAGTCTGCTCCCACGAACTCTGCCAATATACTTCCCACTGCATCGGTACTGTGTGCTGGTTCAGTGCCACCCATTACCACGATCTTGCCAGAAGTGGAGAATTCCAGGGCCTCACCGAAGTTATGAGGTACTCTGGGATAAGCATCATCTTTCAGGGCAGTGATAAGTAGTCTTGCATTGAGTCGGGTGACTTCAATACCCACATCATCACAAAGGGCTTCAGAAGCTCCCAAATCCCTTGCTATGCCTATATAGTCCCTGGCAGTTCTACCACCACCTACTACCACCATGATCTGGTGTTCTTCTGCCATACTCCTCAAAACTTTTGCATAATCCTCAAATTTTTTATAATCGTGATCCTTGATTATTATGGATCCACCAACTGTAATCACTATGCGCATCTCACATCACCAAAAATAATGTAAGTCTACATATAATATAAAGTTTAGATAGATACCTAATATAGACTAGTCTTAATATTTTTACCAAAATTGTAGTAGGAAAATTTGTAGCATGAATAACATTGAGATATAGCAAGATAACGGGATAATTAATCCTCTACAAATCCCTTACAAATTAAAATACTATTTATGAAATTTTACCATTTATTAGGAGTGATATTGGATGTCCGAACCATCATCAACAGAACTTTATGAGGTTAAACGTACACTTAAGGAACTTTCCGATAAAAAAGGGAGAGGTACTGAGTTGGTATCTGTTTACATACCTCCAGACAGGCAGATCAGCGATGTGGTGAAGCACATGCGAGAAGAGCTCAGTCAGAGTGCAAACATTAAAAGTAAACAGACAAAAAAGAATGTGCAGTCTGCTATTGAGGTTATAATGCAACGTATGAAGCTTTTCCCCAAGCCACCAGAGAGGGGTCTGGTTCTTTTCGTGGGAATGATCCCCAAGGGCGGTCCAGGTACAGAAAAGATGGAAACCTATGTTTTTGAACCCCCAGAACCTGTTCAGACTTATATTTACCATTGTGACTCTCAGTTCTTCCTGGAACCCTTAGAGGAAATTATTGAAGATAAGGAAGTCTATGGATTAGCAGTTATAGACCGGAAAGAAGCAACCATAGCCACAATGAGAGGAAAAAGAGTGGAAATTGTTAAAAATCTCACCAGTGGTGTTCCAGGAAAGCACAAAGCAGGAGGACAATCACAGCGACGTTTCGACCGATTAATTGAACTGGCAGCTCATGAATTCCTTAAAAGGATAGGTGACCATATCAACGAGGCATTCCTCCCCATCGAAGACCTTAAAGGAGTTATTATAGGTGGTCCTGGGCATACTAAAGAAGATTTCATTAATGGGGATTATCTACACCATGAAATCAAACAGAAAGTTATCACCACTGTGGACACATCATATACCGGGGATTTTGGTATCCGAGAAGTGATTGACAAATCCATGGATGTTTTAACCGAAATTGATATAATGCGTGAAAAGAAATTGGTTCAACGTTTCCTGAGTGAACTGGTGGATGAAAATGGCCTGGCATCTTATGGTGAAGCTGAAGTCAGACAAAACTTGATAAACGGTGCAGTTGAAGTTTTATTACTCTCCGAAGACCTTAAGTCCAAAAGATACACTTATCAGTGCACTTCATGTGGAGCTGAAGAAATGAAAACCATTAAAAATGGGGCTGAAGCTGAAGATAAAGTCTGTGATAACTGTGGCGATACCATGAAACCATCTTCTTCCGAGGATATTATTAGTGAATTTATTAAGATGGCTGAAGAAGTTGGTTCAGATGTAGAGATCATATCCACAGAAACAGAAGAAGGTATGCAATTATTCCGGGCTTTTGGAGGAATTGGAGCCATATTAAGGTATAGAGTATGAGGTTGTACCTCTAATTCTATTTTTAACATCGATTTTTGTGGATTTTATTTCTTTAATAATTATAAATTTTATTTTTTTATAATGAGAATTTTTTATAATACAAAAAAAATAAGGAAAAAATACAGTTTATGAACTGCTTATAAAATGGGATAAAAATAAGAAATAAATGTGGAATAATTATGGATTTAGGGTTATCCCAATCTGCTAACCCGTATAAGGGATTCCACAGGAACTTTTTCCACTTCTAATAATCCTTTCTTGTCAATTAACACTACAGCGGCCAGTGGCTCTGCTCCCAAGTTTCGGAAGACTTTTATTGCTTCCCCAATGGTTCCTCCACTGGTTATTACATCATCCACAATTACCACTCTTTTCCCCTCAACAGAGGCAAAGTTACTGCTTACTGCTCCTTTAGCATCTTTTCCTTTGCGGTGTTTGATGGGATGGAACACTGCCATATCTGCATCCAATATCTCAGCCATCATGGTGGCAAAGGGTATTCCACTTACTGTGATGCCCACTATTACTTCCACATCACCATGTTGTAGGGCCATATCTGCCATAGCTGCAGAAACATAAGACATTCTGGTTGAACTACCACCCAAACTCTTCCAGTTTATGGCAAAATCAAGGGGTGCTTTTTCCTCTGCTTTCTCTTTGGTTTGGTCTGTTCCCTGGAGTATGAGCCATCGAGCAGTGTCTTTTGAAACGTTAAGTTCGTCAGCTATCTCCCCCGTGGTAAAACCTCTGTTTCTAAGTTCAAAAGCTTTTTCAATAAGTTTCTGATCCATTATACCCCTCCATGAATTTTAGTTAATTATTTTCTTCTTATTTTATACATAAAATCTTTTTATTTGATCTTTATTCTTTTTTCTGAGAGTATTGGCTATAAATCCGATTTTTACGATTAACCAACGTTAGATAACCTCATATTTGGTATTCAATTGTTCAGTCATTTAATATTTCAATTGTTCAGTCAATATAATCTCAACCAATATCGACTCTCAATCAACATCGATCTGTACTGGAACTTTTTCTTTGGCAGATTTCATAGAGGCTAAAACAGTTTTCAGAGCATGTATTCCATCTTCACCAGTTATTTTAGGTTTTTCATCCATAATGATGGCATTTAAGAATGAATCCAACTCTTCCATGAGGGGTTCATGGTGAGGTACCCGGACATTCCTGGCGTTTTTACCAAAAACCTCCACATTCTGATCTATATAATCCAGAGAGATAATTCCATCAATTCCTGTCACTTCTAACTGTCTTTTCTTATATGGAGTGAGCCAG
The DNA here is from genome assembly GCA_020854975.1 of Methanobacterium sp. Lineage (GTDB taxonomy): Archaea > Methanobacteriota > Methanobacteria > Methanobacteriales > Methanobacteriaceae > Methanobacterium > Methanobacterium ferruginis. The sequence goes on along the minus strand of JAHKLQ010000123.1, from coordinate 7,083 downwards.
TTAACCTCTAACATACCTACAGCCCCATTATAGAATTCCATCATGATCTCGGCATGATCTTCGTATTCACATTTTTCCAGTCTGCTTCCCACATGGGCGTATACCTTGGAAACAGGACTGTCCATAAGGTAGGCCATCACATCCACCTCATGAATAGCCAGATCTATGGTTACCCCTACATCCTTTATTCGTGGTGGAAATGGTCCTACTCGTTTTGCGGAAACAGAAACCACTTCACCTATTATATTTTCTCTTAATAGTTTTTTAGCCTCTAGAACTGCAGGATTGAATCTTTCCACATGTCCTGTGGCTAGTTTTACTCCTTCTTTCCTGGCGGCTCGGACCATTTTTTTGGCCTCCTTCAAAGTGAAGGCAATGGGTTTTTCCACCAGTACATGTTTTCCTTGTTCTATGGCGCTCATAACCACTTCATAATGGTAGGTGGTGGGAACACAGACGCTTACTGCGTCAATTTCTGGCATTTTAAGCACATTATCGTAATCAACAAATCCTACTGTATTATATTTCTTGGAAACTTCTGCCAGGGTACCTTTCATAAGATCAGATACAGCCAGAAGGTTGGCGTTTTTCAGTCGGGTATACACTCTGACATGGTTGTGGCCCATAGCTCCTACACCCACAACGCCTACATTTACTTTATTCACTAATAATCATCTCCCATACGTCTGGCAATTTCAAGACCCAGATCTTCAGCCTGGCTAATAGAACCTTTTACAGTGTGCTGAGAGAGCAATTCACCCTCTTTACTGAGAAGAATTGAATAGAGTTTGAGTTCATCTCCATTTGCTCGGGCACATACACCTAATGGCCACTGACAGCCCACTCCTAGTTCTTCCAGAACTTTCTTTTCAGCCGTAACTTCCTGATAAGATGTTGTATGGCTTAAACCATTTAAAATACTTTTTTTATCACTATCACTCCTGGCAACAACTGCCAGAGCTCCCTGACCTGCTGCAGGAGTTATGTAATCCAATGAAAATCTTTGTTGAATATGTTTAGTGAGGCCCAATCTCCTGAGACCTGCCTCAGCCATTAAAGTGGCTTGGTATTCACCAGATTCTACTTTTTTTATCCGGGTATCAATATTACCACGAATAGGCTGCATATCCAGATTTTTTTGATGATAACGGCAAAAAGCCTCTCTTCTAATACTGCTAGTTCCCATGATTGCCCCTTCAGGTAAAGAATCCCACGAATAAGGTGATATCAGCACATCATAAGGTGATTCACGGGGTGGAACGGCTACAATCTCTAAATCATCAGCTAATTCACTGGGAAGATCCTTTAAACTGTGTACTGCGAAATCCACCTCTTCTTCAAGTACTGCCCGGTCCAGTTCTTTGGTGAATATTCCCTTAACATCTATATTATAAAGTTGAGAATCCTTTATCTTATCCCCAGTACTCTTTATAATTTTTATATCTATTTTTTCATTTGTAATATCTTTTAAAGAAGCTATAATGTCCTTGGTTTGAACCATTGCCAAACTGCTGCCCCTAGTACCTACTTGCAATGAATCATCTCCGAATGTGGCGGATTACTGAATTTTAAGTCATAAAAGTTTATCATTAGATAATAAGCATGTTGCTCTTTCATAGCTAACATAGTATACGAATCCTTAGTTGATTGATTCTGTATGATCTTTAATAAATGTTGCCATGGAAATTAACCATCTATCCTGTTTAGCATGGTAGAACTATTAAAGTTATCATCTTCCAAGTTATCTTTTGCTTAAATCTGAAAAACTGGAACGATAAACAAGTAATATATTTTTGGCTCCTTTTTCACCGGCTAAATTCAGGGCTTGGCCTATTTCAGGGCAATAAATTGGAATTTTCTCCAGTTTATCCCATATACTTCTACCCAAATCTCCAGTTAAGATTACAGGAATGTCTTCATTCAACCCACCTAAAACCTCCACAAGAGATTCTTCATCAATTTCTTCACAAGTCACCCCATAACTTCCCCCAATTACCAGAACCGGTTTATCATAACCTTTTATCATAGTAATTGCCCGTTTTACTGCCGTAACATTTATGCCGGGATTAATTTCTTCAATTATGGTGGTCCCCTTGTAGTTGCGGATTGAAGTTCTACCTGGTAATCCTTTGAAGTTTGCAAGTTCTTTGATTAATATCTCTGCAGGAGTTCCCATAGATAATGAAGCGCAGATAGCAGAAAGAACATTTTCCAAGTGATACGGAGCTGGGGCAAATGTTGAAACTTCAAAGAAAGTGTTAACAATATTACCATCTACTGTTTCAAGATCCATCACTTTAACCTTGAATGTGGTCTTGTGAAGTCCATAATTAATTTTAAACGCCCCAACATTAACCTCATCACTATTTGATCCTTCTCCACTTGATTTTTCTTTAATTGAAAAGGTGTTTATTCCCTGTTTTAATGGAGGGGATGTTTGGTTTGGTGAATATGGTAAATTTGGGATTTTGGAGTATATTTTTTGGTAAGATTCATGATCACAGACTACTATTTTACTTGTAAACATCTGTGATTTAGCTTTGCTGGCTCTGCTATTTCCCTGAGCTATGGTGTAGTCTTCAGCTATGTTAGTGATAATTCCCACATCAGCCAGCCCTGTTCCTCCCAAAGAACTTTCAAATATGCAGATTCCCACTTGGTTAAACTTTTCTTCAGGGTGTTTTTTGTGTTCTCTATTTTTATAATACCCTGTGGATGGTTCGGCGTAGAATTTTTCTGCAAGTTCCCATGCAGTAATGATGCTCGCTGGAGTTATACTTATATCCTTCTGGAGGTTAAATTCCTTACCACATTCAACCAGTTCCACACCCCGACTGCTTAATATAAGGGGATTTTCATCATGATATATCTCCTTTAACATTGCTGCAGTGCTGGTTTTACCCTTCACTCCCGTGATTTCAATAATGGGAACCGTAATCCTGTCTTTCATCAGGAAACCCACCGCCTGATGATGAGTCATATGCACAGGATAAGGTAAATTGCAGTGCACCGGGGCCACCACCATCATATCATCTTTTTCGGATGATGATGAAGTTTTCTCTAAATTATTATAATAAAAAGATTCATCCACCAGTTTTATGCCCTGAGCTTCCAGTATGGCTTTATCTTTCTCTTTTAAGGTGTTGTAGATATCCCAGGCAAAGACTTCACAGTTATTTTTTTTAGAAAATTCAGAGGCGATTTTGGCCCCACCATGGGTCATGTCCACTACAAGAATTTTCATTTAATCTATTCCGCCTTTGGTTAACTTTTCTCTCACCTTGCGATAGAAATCTTTGGTTAAACGGACAAAATAGGCACAATTTTCGGATTTTCGAAAGATTATCTCATCCATGTAATTTATTTCCTCCTCAAACTGACCATCGATCACTGCAATGGCCTTTTTACCTTCCCTGAGGAGTTTAACTTTTATAATGCTTTCATCAGCCACCACAGTGGGACGAGCCCCCAATTTAAAGGGACATATGGGGACTATGATAAATGCTTCCACCCTAGGATCTATTATAGGACCACCAGCAGACATGGAATAAGCCGTGGACCCACTGGGAGTGGCGATAATAAGTCCGTCAGCACGTAACTCCTCCACAATCTCATCATCAACACTGATCTGGATGTGGAGCATTTTAGCAGGTTTTCGGGTCATGAGCACCACTTCGTTCAGTGCTGGGGGTAGCTCATGTTTGTGCCATACTAAAAGTTGGTTTCGTCTTTCTACTGAATAATTACCAGCAAGAATCTCTTCTAAAGCACTGAAAGCATTCTCAGGGTCAATTTCTGTTAAAAATCCCACAGTCCCCATGTTAATTCCAATAAGTGGGATTTTTTTGTGACTGATGAAACTCTGAGTGCGGAGTATGGTACCATCTCCTCCCACAGCTACCACCAGATCAGCATCCATATCTTCCAGTTCACATCCTTTATCCTGATATCTATCCAGTTCCCTGGCTAGGGGAGCGTCAAGAATAATATCCACATTTCTTTCCGTTAAAAAGTCAGCTAGTTTTCCAGCAAGTTCAACAGCCTCATTTATATCATTACGAGCCACCAGTCCCATAATCATCAAATACCCTCCAATATGTTAATAATTTCCCCATGAATTCTATCATTGCAAGTAGCTATAAGGGAAGTTTTCTCTAGGACCTTCAATTTCCCCTTAAGAGTATTCCCATAACGGTCAGTAATTATACCTCCACTTTCTTCCAGAATCAGTTTGGCTGCAGCAACATCTACCATCCGAAGATTATCCTTCACATCAACAAATGCATCATATGTTCCATTAGCAACATAAGCTAGCTCTATGGCCACTGCCCCTAGAATCCTCATTCTCCGAACACTTTTACATAAAGTTTCTATTTTCCCCATATTCATCCTGTAAACATAAGCGCCCATAGATATTTGTTCTAAATTCTGTTTAGAAGAGGGTTCAATCTTTTTACCATTAACACTAGCTCCTTTTCCCTTATATGCTGTGTATAACTCATTTGTTGCGTAATTTTTCACCATACCCATCTGGATATCCTGAATGGTTAAGGGACTCTTCTGATCTGGAGGTACTGGTGCCACTGCCACGGATATACCGTATACAGGTATGTTCTTTACAGCATTACTGGTGCCGTCCAGGGGATCAACCACCAGTATGGCCTCAGATGGACCATCACCAACCACTATCTCCCCAATTTCTTCACTTATCAAAGTTAGAGGCCGTTCCACATCTTCAAGGACCTCCACAACCTTCTTCTCTGCCACTGCATCAATGTATGTGGTGGGGGTGCCATCAGCACCCATTTTAACTATTTCACCCCCATCTTCAGAACCTATAAGTGGTGATATTGCCTTTTGGGATTTTTTGATTAATTCCTGACAGACCTCACCCCAAAATTCTTGATCTTCTTCATTCATGTTTATCTTCCTCATTAAACTGGATAATACCTCTTCCAATTAACTGAATCAATGTTTTACCATTATTAAATTGTTCAATTAATCAGTATCATTTTCCAATTAATCAATTTGTACCGGCATCAGGAGCATGAATCGTTTTAATACAAATATGATTATCCCCTGCAATTATTCCAGATACACCACGGCAGCCAATGCAACTGCCTCTTTTATAACTTTATGACTTTCATCCACTATGATGATTTCCCTAGTGTCCAGACCCCTCACCTGCATCATGTACTTCACCATAGCTTCCGCTTCTTGCTTTATCTTTTCAGGATCCTGATTTACTCCTGAATGCTCCACCACACATCCAAATTCATTAGAAGTAGCTACAGCAATAACTGCAGTTATCAAATCTCCGGGTTGATCTGAATGTGCACAGGCCAAAACACAATTCACCATTTTACCTTCCTCAATAGGGGGAAGTTCCACTATTTCCGTGCCCCTAGGAAGAATACTTGATACTGTTATAAGATTCACATCACCAATACCCGCATCAAGGAGGGCATTGTCAAATGCATTTAGTCTAGTGGGTCCTTCTGATTTTCCGGATGTTATAGAAACTTTCATCATATCACTTGTTATTTACTTAAAAATTTAAATAGGGAAAAAAATATAGGCATTCCTATATCAGAGAGGTATCTCATAAATATATTTATACAGGTAAGAGACTTTTATACATAAGTAAGCTATAAAAAAAGATTAAAAAACAATAGTTATATCTAATACTTATAGATTCTATTTCTAGCTTCTAAAAAGTTATGGATCCTACGGGATCTGGATTTATATCTATAATAATGGAGGTAAAGAGTATGTCAACTAAGGTAGTGGAAGTTAAAACGCTTAAAGTAGGTAAATATGTGGTACTGGGTGGTGAAGCATCTAAAATTGTGAATATTCAGACTTCATCCCCTGGAAAACACGGCGCAGCAAAAGCCCGTGTTGATGCTATTGGAATTTTTGACAATCAAAAAAGAAACCTGGTAAAACCTGTGGACGCCAAAATAGAAGTTCCTATAATCGACAAACGAACTGCCCAGGTACTGGCTTTAATGGGTAGCGATGTTCAACTCATGGATCTGGAAACCTATGAAACCTTCGAAGTCCCAATACCCGATGATCTGCGTGACAATCTTATTGAAGGGGCAGAAGTAGGTTACATTGTGGCTATGGGTAACAAAAAACTCATGAGAATTAAATAAAACTCATGAGAACATATATTTATTTTATAAATTGCTGAGGATTTAGATAAATGTATCTTTACACTGAAAATCCTCTAAAATTTGCTTTTTCTCAGGATTTTGACAGTTCAGTTCCCACTGATACTTCTTGTTTTGGTATTTTAGGCGTGCCCTTTGACAGTACCACCACTTACCAACCAGGAGCACGTTTCGGGCCTTTTTTCGTGAGGGAGGCATCTTATAACTTTGAAAAATATAACTTATTTTCAGATAAAGTTTTAGATGTGAATATTTTTGATATTGGAAACCTGGAAGTAGTTCCCGGAAATCTGGAAAAAAATTATATGCACCTGGAATCCGTGATATCTTCCATGTTAGAAGACAGGTTAATCCCTTTAACCATTGGGGGCGAGCATAGTATTAGTTATGGAGTTTTAAATGCTCTTAATATGCAGGATAGCTTGCGGGATGTTACCATACTCCATTTTGATGCACACATGGATCTTAGAGATAATTATATGGGAGAAAAATATTCACATGCCACAGTTATGCGGAGAATACATGATAAAAATCCTCGTAAGATAATTCAAATGGGTATACGTTCTTCTTCCCAAGAGGAAGTGAGTTTTGCTCAGACGAATGATGTTGATTATTATACTGCTCAGGAAATGAAAGATGACTTGAAGAGGATGGAAAAGGTTATTCATCAAATAGATGGTCCACTCTACGTCACAGTTGATGTGGATGTATTGGATCCTGCTTATGCTCCTAGTGTCGGCACACCCACACCTGGTGGGCTTAATTCTTTGGAAATGGAAAGGCTTATTTCCACCTTGGAAGGGAAAGATGTTATTGGTTTTGACCTGGTTGAGGTTTCATCAACATCCATGGGAGATATTACCTCCATAAATGCAGCTAAAATGATTTTAGACTTTTTATTTCT
>JAHKLQ010000083.1 GCA_020854975.1 Methanobacterium sp. | reverse complement strand
GATTAAATGTAGCAAACCTCTTTTCACTCTATAATTATAAATACTGTTAGTTAGAATTATTCTTCAAACGGTATCATTATGATAGGGTGATTAAATGAACCTGAAATATGGAATTGGTTTGCTGATTATACTAATAATTATCATTGCCGCTTACACTACTGGCACTGGAAGTAATTATGAGAGGATAGAGATTGGTGGCTCAACATCGGTGCAACCAGTAGCAGAAAAACTTGCGGAAAAATATATGGAAGAACATCCTAATGTCCGGGTTGATGTGATGGGAGGAGGATCTGGTCTGGGAATAAGAAGTGTTTCCCAAGACATAATTGCCATTGGAAGCAGTTCCAAGGAATTAAAAGCCTCTGAAAAAGATGGTTTGGTAACATATCCCATAGGTAAAGAAGGGATTGTAATAGCAGTTAATGTTGCTAACCCGGTAAATGGTTTAACCAAAAGCCAGCTTAAAGATATATTCTCAGGCAACATCACCAACTGGAAACAAGTGGGAGGACCTGATGCTGAAATCAATGTGATTATCAGAGAAGATGGTTCTGGAACCAGAAGTGCATTTGAAGATATGGTGATGAATAAAACCGAAGTAAGATCTGATGCAATTGTTCAAACATCCACAGAATCCATAAAAGTTGCTGTTAAACAGGACCCTTATGCTATTGGATATATATCTTTAGCACACATGTCCGCAGATGTTAAGGCATTGAAAGTTGATGTTGTTTATCCTTCCATTGAAACTATAAAAGATGGCACCTACCAGTTACAAAGGCCATTCTTGTTCATTACCAATGGAGAGCCGGAAGGCACAGTAAAAGAATTCATAGATTGGTGTTTAGGTCCTGAAGGACAGGAAATTGTAGAAGAAGAGAATATTGTCCCTGTAAGCTGATAGCAGATAACATTCAAATTAAGCTACAGAAAGTGAAAATAGTTATTAAAATAATCTATAGAAGGTTTTAAAAGATGATTTCATAGATCAAGAATACGAAAATTCGATATAAATTCAGTAAAATCAATTTAAAATCAATATTATTTCAAAATCAATATTATCATTTCAGAGATTTAGAAAAATAAGGAGTTCAAACCATGTCTAAGTGGAATGAAGAATATTTCATTGAAAAAGGGCTTTTGCTCACGGCAATATCATCCATTATTATCATCGCCCTGATAATCATCTTCATATTTAAGGAGGGAATCCCTGCATTACAAAGCGTAGGGTTCTTTAGCTTCCTATTTGGGATGGAATGGGCACCTTCAAATGGTAAATTTGGTATATTTCCCATGATTATAGGTTCACTTGGAATAACCGGTCTTTCTCTTTTAATGGCAGTACCATTGGGAGTTTTCTGTGCCATATTCCTAGCAGAAATTGCACCGAGTCCCATACGTAAGATCCTTGAACCCACAATCCAAACCCTGGCAGGTATTCCTTCTGTGGTTTACGGATTTTTTGGACTGGTCTTACTGGTACCATTTATGAGGGAACAGTTTGGAGGAACAGGTTTTAGCATGTTCGCGGCATCTATAATTCTTACGGTCATGATTTTACCCATAATCGTCAGTGTGTCTGAAGATGCTCTCAAATCCATTCCCCTTGAATACAAGGAAGCATCCCTGGCCCTGGGAGCAACCCACTGGCAGACCATAAAAAATGTTATCTTCCCGGCAGCCATACCAGGTATTATTACCTCAGTCATTCTGGGTATGGGCCGGGCCATTGGAGAAACCCTGGCCATAATCATGGTTGCTGGAAACGTGGTTCAAATACCGGGATCAATCCTTGACCCAGTACGTGCATTGACTTCCAACATAGCCATTGAAATGGGTTATGCAACCGGAGTTCACTACAACGCCCTTTTTGCAACCGGGATAGTGTTGGTCTTCATGATCATCATCCTACTCATAATAGCCAACTACCTCCACTACAAGAAAAAAGTCACCATAGGGGGTGGCTATTTATGAAATTAGATGTATCCATGGGATCATTTCCATACAAACTACATCTTTTTGACATGAAAGATAAACAAAGTGATTATAATAAACATAATCTAAAAGAAGGAGGGATCATAATTGCATAGAGTCATACCTCCAAAAATCGCCCAGAAGATAATGACGGGAGTATTCTGGGCTTCTGGACTCCTCACCATTGTCATTTTACTGGTGATAATTGGATATGTACTTTTAAAGGGTATGCCTGCCTTAAGTTTAGAATTTATATTGGGTAACCCTATAAGATCTGGTCGGTCTGGTGGGATATTCCCCTTCATAATGTCCAGTATATATGTTACACTAATCGCGATATTGGTAGCCACACCTTTGGGTGTCGGAGCTGCAGTTTATCTTTCAGAGTATGCTGGAGAAAACCGTATTGTTAAATTAATCCGCTTTGGAGCAGAAACATTATCTTCAATCCCTTCCATTGTATTTGGATTATTTGGTCTGGCATTCTTTGTTATCTACCTGGGATTGGGATGGAGTGTACTATCTGGGGGACTCACCCTGGCTTTAATGGCCTTACCAACCATATTGGCCGCTTCAGAAGTTTCAATAGAATCAATTAACAAATCTTATGCAGAAGGAAGCTTAGCCCTGGGAGCCACCAAATGGCAGACCATATACAAAGTGGTCATACCTGCTGCCCTTCCAGGAATAACCACCGGAGTAATTTTAGGGATGGGAAGAGCCATCGCTGAAGCAGCTGCAGTTTTATACACGGTGGGTGCCGCATTAATGATACCCACATCTTTAATGGACGCAGCAAGACCTCTACCACTGCACCTTTACATTTTAGCTACAGAAGGTTTATCCATGCAAAATGCATGGGGTACTGCTGCTGTACTGGTGATTATGATTCTAATAATTACCGTGGTTACCAATGTACTGGTTGATCGTTACCGTAAGAAAATGATGGGGCGATAAAAAATGGAATACAGAATAGAAGTAGAAAATTTAAATGTTTACTTTGATGAATTACATATCTTGAAAGATATCAGTTTACAAATTCCCAAGAACGCTGTAACTTCACTAATAGGACCTTCAGGTTGTGGTAAATCAACTTTCATCCGAACCTTAAACCGGATGAACGACATGATAAGCACCTTCAAAATGGATGGAACAGTACTCTTAGATGGAGAGGATATATACAATCCTAAAGTTGACGTAGTTGAACTCCGTAAAAAAGTGGGTATGGTATTTCAAAAGCCAAACCCATTCCCCAAATCCATATTTGACAATGTAGCCTATGGTTTACGGGTTCATGGAATAAGTGATAAGGATTATTTAGCTCAAAAGGTTGAAGAAAGCCTTAAAGCGGCAGCATTATGGGACGAAGTGAAAAATATACTGGATAAATCTGCAATGGGATTATCTGGAGGTCAACAGCAACGTTTGTGTATAGCTCGTACCATTGCTGTGGAACCTGAGGTTATCTTAATGGATGAACCATGTTCTGCACTGGATCCTATCTCCACTACCAAAATAGAGGATCTGATTCACAAGTTGAAAAATGATTTCACCATTATCATTGTAACCCACAACATGCAACAGGCAACCCGTGTGTCCAAGTATACAGCCTTCTTCCTTCATGGGGAGATCGTGGAAAGTGGTCTTACTGAGAAAATCTTCATAGAACCCGAAGATAAGAGGACAGAAGATTACATTACAGGCAGGTTTGGATAAGGATTGAAAGTTAGGGTTAAAGTTTAAAGACAAGATTCGGGTGGTTTAAAAATGCTTACAGTGGTCTTGGAAAAACGTTTACAATCCCTGGAAGATGAAGTCCTGGGATTTAGTTGGGAGACCATAGAAAGAGTGGATACTTCGGTCAAGAGTTTCCTAGACGAAGACATGCATCTGGCAAGGGAAATAATTGAAAAAACAGATGAAATCAATAAAGAAAGCTATAAAATCGAACATGGATGTCTTAAGGTTTTAGGACTGCACCAGCCATTGGCCAAAGATTTACGTTTAGGTGCAGCACTTCTTCGAACTTCCATAGAACTAGAGCGTATAAACAACCTTTCAGCTTACATAGCTCGTTATGCTATAGATGCAACTGAAAGCCCTCGTAAATGTTATAAACCTCCTCATATTGAGTTTATGTCCCAAACAGTTCAGGATATGTTGAAAGATGCTGTAGGAGCACTTTTAAATGAGGATGTGCAATTATTAAAACGTTCAACCAGAAGCTACGTGAACTTACAGGATTTTTATAATCAGATGTTCTCTGAATATGATGAAATAACACATGGAGGTTCACAGACTTCATTAATACTGGTTGGGAGGAATTTACTGAGCATGGGACACCATATAATGGGAATGGCTGACCGTATTGCCTACTCCATAGTTGGTAAACGGGTTATGCATCATAAACTGTTCCATAATATGTTAATGAGGTAAAAATGTGGCTTCCTTCAGATGATCCTCAGCACGTAATCAGAGGTAATTTGAAAATATCTCATGTTCCTGAAATGGGGTATGTAAAGATTTTGGAAGGGGGCAACGAATCTTTACTATTGATAAAAGACCAAAAAATAATAGCGGCATGGAATTTGAACATTGAAACCCTTGAGGAAACTCGTGAAAATAAGGCAATGAAACTGGTGAGTATAAGTCCTGAATCCAGGATAGAAATATACAAGCTGGATGATAAAATGTTTTCAACCATCATTGATTTAAATGAAGAGTGTAAATTGCCTTTACCTGTAGAAATAGGGTTTTTACTTGAAAAAGTTGAAGAAGTAAATCGTGAAGAAGTTTTGTCAAAATACAAGATAAGAGATCCGTCTGAAGATGATATTGATAACTTATTAAATGATTATAAATCTAAGATAGGTGGAAGATAATATGCAAAGAGGATATCCCAGGATAAGGTTCCAGAAAAAACTGGATAGATTAAAAGAAGAAGTGGATACAATGGGTCAAGCCACTTTAAATGCTTATCGAGATGCTTTCAGTACATTTATTGAATACGATCCAGAACTGGTAAAGAATGTCATGGAAACTAATAAAAAAGTCCATGAAATGGGTTACCAGATAGAACATAATGCTATGAGTATAATTGCTGCCGAACAACCAGTTGCAGGCGATTTAAGATTTATAGAAGCAAGTATTAAAGTTTCTAGCCATTTAAAACGGATATGTGGATTGGCTTCTAACATTGCTGAAGTGGCCCGCCATGTTAAGGATGAGGAGATCCCTGAAAAACCCATGTTTGACTTACAGCGCATGGCAGACATTGTAGATGGTATGGTAAGTAAAAGTCTAGCTGCTTTCCTGGCTAAAAACATGAATGTTGCCAGGGAACTTCATCGGGATGATGATAAAGTGGATGATCTTTTTGACCACGCTCTAAAAGAAATAACCAAGAGTATGTTTCAGGATAAAGAATCAATTTCCTACTCTATCTATCTCTTATTCCTGGCACGTTTCCTGGAACGGATAGCAGATCGTGCTGAAAACATTGGTGATAGAACTATTTTCATGATCACCTGTGAAAAACAGCAATTTACTCTTGAAAAGAAACAGGAATAAATTGAATATAGATTTTTAGATGAAAATTTTTTTCATCTTTTATTTTTTTCATCTTTTATTTGGAATATTATTAGAATAATCAGTGAATGTTTATTTTTTAAAGATTAAATATTGAATATTCCATTTTTCATCTTTTTAAGTGAAGTAAGCATATTTTATTCGTTTTATTTTGTTCTAACACTCTATTTCTCTAAATTTATTTTTCCTTAAAGGTATAAATAGTAGATTGGGCATAATTAGACATACACTTCAAGTGTAAAATATATCACATTTTGTGATAATAATTACAATCCATCCTTATCTGCAAAACCACTCATAACAGTTTAAAATTGAGATTTATAAAAATTTTAAGAAGTGAGGTTTGATAAATTGAAGATTAAGTGGAGAAATGAAAATTTAAGATTCCAATTAAGGATGAACATCTTGGATTATGTTAACAATAACAAAAACACTTCAATAACGAACTTAGCAGATTACACCAACCAAGAATATATTGTTGTAGCAGCAATTGTGGATGAATTAATCAATGAAGGTTTAATAAAGTCTAAAAATATTTATAGAATGAATACGGTTGAAAGAAATGAAATAAAGAATGAAATATTTTTATAATTAAGTAATAGTTCATACAACTCGGTGTAAAATATAGTTCGAACCTTAGTTAAGGTTTCAAAACACCCGTAGCCCTTCGAGCAGCCCAGCACTGAATACAAACTCCAATGGGTAGCCCAGCAGTATGAGTGTCTGCATACTCTATTTTAACATCCAGTGCAGTTGTTCTACCACCCATGCCCATAGGGCCGATACCAGTAGCGTTAACCATTTCTAACATTTCTTTTTCGAGATGGGCCATACGTTCCTCAGGATGATATTCTCCAATTTCCCGTAGGAGAGCTTTTTTAGCCAGTTTAAGTGCCATATCTGAGGATCCTCCTATTCCCACTCCCACTACTATGGGTGGGCATGGTTTGCCTCCGGCAGCCAGCACGGTTTCCAGCACAAAATCTTTGATCCCTTTTTCTCCTTCACCAGGAAGGGCCAT
>JAHKLQ010000109.1 GCA_020854975.1 Methanobacterium sp. | reverse complement strand
GGAATTAACCATTTGCACAGAAAAGTTCTCCAAATAGCTGCAGAGGAATATCCTGTGGTTTCTGATGGCACCAGAAGAGATGATAGGGTTCCTAAATTAGATTTAAGGGAAATACAAAGCTTTGAAGATTCTAAAGGTGTTCAATACCTTAACCTGGCGGGATGGGGTCATAAAACCATAAACCAGTTGTCCGAACAACTTTTTGATATGGTGAAAGAGCCCACCAGCATGGAAAACAATTCAGACTATGAGATTGAGATAAGGTACCTCATAGCTCAAATGGAAGGTGAAGGATCAGCTGATAAGTTGTTCCCACCACACATACAATCAAGAGTAATAGGATGGAGAGAAGATGAGTAGAAATAAACCATTAGCCAAAAAATTAAGACTGGCAAAGGCTGGTAAGCAGAACAGGCGGGTGCCTCTGTGGGTTATGATGAAGACCAATCGTAAGGTCAGAACCCACCCGAAAATGAGACACTGGAGAAGAAGTAAGATAAAAGCATAATTCTAATCTGAGGAGTGAATATAGATGGAAAGAGTTTACGTTATACCCTTACGGGATGCTAAAAAGGCCCCACGAACCAAAAGGTCACCTAAAGCAACCCGTGTTGTAAGGGAATTCATTCAGAAACACATGAAATCTCAAGACGTCAAATTAGACGCATCGGTGAATGAAACAATATGGGAAAGGGGAATTCAGAAAATACCCCCAAAGATCAAGGTTAAGGCAACCAAAGAAGAAGATGGTTCCGTACTGGTCACCCTAGCTCAGTAGGTGAGCTCCTATGATTAGGAGAATTAATCTGGCAGGCAATCCTAACCTGGGGGTTTCCCTGGCAGCCACCGATAAAGTGGCCCTGGCACCACCTAACCTGGGAGAAAAAATGGTACAAGTAGTGGAAGAATGTCTACAAGTACCCATAATAAAAACTCCCATCAGTGGAAGTAGCCTAGCCGGAGCCCTGGCAGTAGGAAACTCCAGGGGATTTCTGGTATCAAAATACGCCTTTGACACAGAGATGGACAAGATCCGGGAATGTGGATTAGAGGTAGAAAGGATACCGGACCGACTCACAGCAGTGGGCAACATCATCCTGGCCAACGACCATGGGGCCATGGTAAACCCATCACTATCAGATGAGGCCGTGGAAGTGGTTTCACGCACCCTAGATGTGGACGTGGTCAGAGGTAGTATAGCAAATTTCAAGATTACTGGATCAGTGGCTGTAGCCACTAACAAAGGAGTGCTGGTGCACCCATCAGCAACCCCTGAAGAATTAGAGTTCATGGAAAAGACCATGAAAGTCCCTGCAGATGTGGGAACTGTTAACCAGGGAACAAGACTGGTGGGAGCCGGGACGGTGGCCAACTCACAGGGCGTGCTGGTAGGGGAAAAGACTACTGGTCCAGAAATGGCAAGAATAGAAGAATCATTAGGTTTTCTTGAGGGATTATTATGAAGACAAAGATATTTAGAGTTCAAGGTAAGTTCATCATGGGAGACAGTTTCAAACCCTTCACCAGGGAACTGAAAGCCATGGATGAAGATGATATTAAGGAGAAGATCTACTCAGAATTCGGTAGTAAACATCATATTGTACGCAACCAGATAAAAATCCAGAAAATAGAGGAGATCAGAGCTGAAGATGTACAGGACCCCCTGATCAAATCATTGACTCAGGAGTGAACACCATGGAAGACCGAAAAAGGCTGGAAGAGATCATAAACGAGCTTAACACCTACAAAGCCCAGGCAGACGCTTTGAATCAGCAAGTAGAAACTCTTAAAGCCACCATAGCTGATCTAACCATAGCCCAGGAAACACTGGACGCTATTAAAGGGAAAAAATCACCAGAAACCCTGGTTCCCATTGGTGCAGGTTCATTTCTCATCACTGAAATCAAAAACACAGATGAAGTGATATTTGGTTTAGGATCCGGTGCTGCAGTTAAGAAAAACATGGAAGATGCTAAAGAAAGTATCGAAGAGCAGAAAAAAGAACTGGATAATATAATGCAGAAAATGATGTCTGACTTGCAGAAAATCAGCGATATTATTGTTCAGAAAAGTCCTGAAGCTGAAGCACTTATACAGAAAATTGAGGGTACACCTGAGTAAATGGATTATTCATCCCTCACTTCATTTCTACCTTAACAAAAATTAATAGATGTTTTTTTTATAATATTATTTGAAGCAAAAAGGAATAAATCTCTAGAAATAAATTTTATCTCATACAATTTCCAAATTCTATCAAGGAGGGATGTTTTTTGTTTGAATCTCTGAAAAAAAAGTTTTCCGGTACTATCAACAAAATTTCTGATGAGGTATCATCAAAAGAAGAGGAAGAAGCTACCAGAAAAAAAGAAGAAAAAGTAAAAGACCTCCCAAAAGAAGAAAAGGAAGAAAAGGTTAAATCTGATCTGAAACTGAAAGATGAAGATAAACAGGTCAAAGCTCTTTCTAGTGAGGATAAAGATAAGGAAACCTCTCGTTTTTCATTTTTACGAAGAAAATCAGATTCAGATGATGCTTCTGGAGATAAAGAGCAAAAAGATTTAGCAGATTCTAAAGAAAAAACTGAAGAACCTTCTAAAGAAGTTAAGGACAAAATTAAGGATAAATCTGATTCTAAAAAAGAGGATGAAGAAGAACCATCTGGTTTATTCACTTTTGCCACTCACAAAACCATATCTGAAAAAGACGTTGATGACATTCTTTTTGAACTGGAATTAGCTCTCCTAGAGGGAGATGTAGCTATGGAAGTGGCAGATCAGATCGTCCAATCTGTCAAGGAAGATCTGGTGGGTCGTAAGATCAAAAGAAGAAGTGATTTGGCGGACTACACTAGAGAAGCTCTTAAAAATGCCATATCAGAAATACTGGTTGTTGAAGGTCCTAATTTAGAGGAATTAGTTCAAAAAGCCAAAAAAACTGGTGAACCTCTTAAAATCATGTTTGTAGGTGTTAATGGAACTGGTAAGACCACCACTATCTCTAAAATAGCTGATTATTATGTTAAAGAAGGTTACACTCCAGTTATAGCTGCTTCGGATACCTTCAGGGCAGGAGCCATTGAACAAATATCTCATCATGCAGAAAATGTAGGAGTGAAGATCATCCGACACCAGAAAGGAGCGGATCCTGCGGCAGTGGCCTACGATGCAGTGGAACATGCCCGGGCCCGAAATAAGGAACTGGTTCTTATTGACACTGCAGGCAGGATGCAGACCAACGTGAACCTCATGGATGAGATGAAGAAGATCCAGAGGGTGGTCAAACCAGATCTTGCCATATTTGTGGGAGATGCTCTTACAGGTAACGATGCAGTGGAACAAGCCCGCAAATTCAATGATGCTGTGGGAGTTGACGGCATAATATTAACCAAAGCAGATGCCGATGCCAAAGGAGGCGCAGCACTCTCCATAGGACATGTGATAAACAAACCCATACTATTTTTAGGAGTTGGACAGGGCTATGGAGATATAATGGAGTTCCACCCTGACTGGATGGTGGAACAAGTTTTAGGGGATTAATAAGGGTTAATATCCAAAAAATAAGATAAAAAATAATTTAAATTAAAATATTAATTAAAACAAGTTACTTTTTTTAATCTCTATTTTCTGCCACCATACACTCCAAAATAATAGTATTTCCACACTACATCCACCTCACAAAATCCAGCTTCTTCCATCCACTGAATGTGCTTTCGTAAGGGTGAAGGTGAGTCTTCTTCTCGGTGTTTGGGTAGCCATACAGTTTCTACTTCTTCCTGGGTATGAGTTTTCAGAATGAAATCCACCCATCTATCTATATAAATTTGGTTAAGATGGGGGGAATTTCCTGTGATATTATCCGCATTGTAGAACACACCTCCCTTTTTAAGAAAATCATTTATTTTACAGTAGAATGATTTTTGTTCTTCTGGCTGAAGATGATGTAAGGCCAGAGAAGATATCACTGCATCATACTCTTCTTGAAAGTTAAGGTCACGGAAATCAGCCAGCTTAAATTCAATATCACTGTAGTCTACGAGTTTGGATTTTGCTATCTGAACCATGTTCTCTGCCAGGTCCACACAGGTGATATGAGCCTGGGGAAACCTTTTTTTCAACTTTTTAGAGATATTTCCTGTGCCACAGCCAAGATCTAAAACTCTGATTACTTCTTTTTCATTAAAAGGTAATGCTAACACCAGTGAATTAACCATATCATCATAGTAAGGGATTAATGTCCGTATCAATCCATCAAATACTTCTGCTTCTTCTTCAAAATGGTCTTTAACATGTTTCATTTCATCACTATTCCTTCATCATGTTAGATTAAATCATCATCCATAATATTTGATTAAATGTTTTATTTGATCTTAAATGCTTTTTTTTAGTTGAAGCACATATAATTAATTATGAAGATCATTGCCCACCGGGGTGCTTCTGCCCTGGAACCAGAAAACACCCTACGCTCCCTAAGTCAAGCATTCCAACTGGATGTGGATATGGTAGAAATAGATGTTCACCAATCTAAGGATGGAGAACTGGTGGTCATTCATGATAACACACTAGACCGCACCACCAATGGTACGGGGTTGGTGAGGGAAAAAACACTCCCCCAGTTAAAGGAACTTGACGCAGGCAAAGGAGAAACCATACCCACTCTCAGAGAAGTTCTAAAACTGGTGAAAGAAAGATCAAACCATAAAGGACAAGAAAGTCTGCTGATTGAAATAAAGGAGCCAGACATTGAAAAACAGGTTTTAAATAATATCAAAAAGGAAAATATGCTGAAAGAAGTTATTGTAGCCTCTTTCTACCATAATGTTTCACTAGATCTTAAATCCATGGAAAAATCTCTTAAAACAGGAGTTATTTTCGTATCCCAACCTGTTCATCCTGAAATGCAAGCTATCCATGCTCAGGCAGATATCATGTTCCCTTTTTTCCATTATTTAAGTGAAAAAATGGTAGAAGATGCTCATCAGCAGGGTATTAAAGTGTATACTGGGGTGGTGGACACTGTAAAAGATCTTAAGTCAGTTTCAGCCATGGGTGTTGATGGATTTGTATCCAACCGGCTCTTTGATAAAAATTTAATCCCCTAATTACATTTCTACTTAAATCTTATCCATAAATCTAATTCATAAATTATTTTCATTCATATCTTATGATTTTGAAATAGTGTTCACGGTAACCTTTATGGGGAGCCAATCACGATAACTTGTAGGAGTAGTGACGAAAAGTTAAACCGGAGTAATGATCTGTGAACCATCTTTTAAGTCTAATTAGTTAGGAATATCACTTTCTTTAACGATCTAAAAATTCACATAAACTGAGATGCTATTATTTAAGTTTGTGAATGATAACAATATTAAAAGTGAATGGGGGGATTATTTATATGGCTGATATTCCTGAAAAATCAAAGTTTAAGTTAACGAAAGGTTTTGTGATTTTAACTGTATTTGTTGTTCTTTTTTTGGTAGTTATGTCTTATATGTATTTTATTTATGCAGAAGAGTCCCAGTACACTTCTCTTCCTGAAATAAATGCTTCAGATAGAATATTGATATTTGCTCCTCACCCTGATGATGAGTCTCTGGGAACTGGGGGTATCATAAAAAAAGCCCTGGAAAATAATGCCTCAGTTAAAGTAGTAATGATGACTAATGGGGATGGAATGGGCATGGATCAATTTAGCAATTACCTGGAAAGTACCAACAATACCAATTATAATGGTAGTATGGGTGATCTGAGACATGAAGAGACCATAAATGCCATGAATGAGCTGGGACTAAGTCAAGATAATATCATATTTTTAGGTTACCCTGATTCTGGCCTTAAATCTCTCCTAGAAACTAACTGGGATGATGATAACTTATTTAGGAATAGTAAAGGCTCTAATCAGCATGATCATTCTCCCTATAATTTTTCATATGAAGAAAACGCACCATACTCTGGTTCCAATGTGGTAAAAAATATTGCACAGATCATGAATGACTATCAACCTACCATAATCTATTATCCTGATGATGGGGATGATCATCCTGATCACTTCGCAACCAGCGCTTTTGTACGATACACTGCTTTATTAACTGATTATAAAGGTCATAGTTACACTTACCTGGTTCACAAGGGTATTTCATGGCCTAATCCTCTTAGTTATCAACCAGGAAGTCAACTAACTTTTCCTTCAGAACTCTCGGTACTGGGTGCAAACTGGTTTAACAGCCCTTTAAGTGACGAAGAAGAAAAATCCAAAGAAAGTGCGGTTAAAGCGCATGCATCCCAAGTATTTATCCTTAAAAATCTATTACTTTCCTTTGTAAGGACCGATGAGATATTTGCAGTTTATCCTATTATTCAACTGCAAAAAGTGAATGATATCAATTCAATATGGACCACTCTACCATCCTCTTCTTATAATGATGTGAAAAATGATGCTAAAACAGGAATGCTCCAGAAAGGTGATGATTTAACTGCAGCAGGAGTAGCGTATGATGATAATAATGTATACCTGTTTTCCAGATCAAATAAAATTCAGGAAGGTTTAGCTTATAATTTCCATCTTAGATTATTTAATGGAACCAATTTTAATAGAGTAGACTTAATAGTCAAGAATGGAAAGGCAGAATATCAAAGCTTAGCTAAAAATAGTATCAAATCCGATAAACAACCTACCGTAGAAATCAAAAATAACGTTATTGTTATCTCGTTTCCTCGGGAACTGTTTAATGGAACCAGATATATGATGATGAGTACAGATTTAGTTAATCCTCAGGATAATGGGTTAATAGACTATCTTTCTTATAGGGTTTTCAAATTTCCAAATAACCTGACACAAACTGCTGATAATCAGTCAGAACCAATATTATCTGGAACTGTGGCTATTGTTCTTGAAAATCATCCAGGATGACCCTTAAAGACAAATATAATATGATAAACATTGAAAGTGGTTAGTAATGGATGTAAAAAATAAGAGAATCATTTCTCTGGATGTTTTCAGAGGACTTGCTGTGGCAGCCATGATATTTGTTAATGCCATGGCCTTCTCTGAATTCACACCAAAACTATTGGGACATGCAGACTGGAATGGGCTTACCATAGCTGATCTGGTTTTCCCATCTTTTTTATTCATAGTAGGAGTTTCTATGGCCTACTCTTTCGCATCTCGTTTAGATGATTCAAAATCCCGATTATGGGGACATTTCATTTACCGGGTGACTGGGCTTTTCCTTATTGGAGTATTTCTAAATTGGATGACTTCAAATTTCACAGCTGTAAGAATCCCCGGAGTTTTACAACTAATAGCTCTTTCATCACTTTTTGCCGCTCCCTTAGCAAGATTTAAACCCCGATGGATAATTTTAGCCGCCACAATTCTCTTGTTAATCCACAGTTCAATTCTTCTGGGTGTGGGGGCTCCAGGCATACCTTCCGGAACTCTGGAAAAGGGACATAATGTTGATGATTGGTTGGATCTTCAGATTTTCACACCAGAACATACCCTAGATGCTAAAGGTGATCCTGAAGGACTTTTAAGTATTCTTTCTGCAACTGCCCTGGTTTTATTGGGATTATGTTTTGGCCGAACCCTGCAGTTAAGGGATAAGAACTGGAAAACAGTAACCATACTTCTTTTGGGAGGGATAATAGCTATTCTCTTAGGAATTACAATCTCTCAAATCTTACCTGTTAACAAGCAGCTCTGGACTTCCAGTTTCATTTTAATATGTGCTGGTATTGGAACATTAGTTCTGGGTTTAATGTTCGGTTACCTGGATATTCTACGATGGCCCAATGGGTTTTTTTGGGCTATTCCCATGGGCCGTAACGCTCTTGTTATTTATATTATGTCCATTGCCTTCACCATACCCATGCACATGGATTTCTTTACCAACATGGGAGACATACCCCTAAGCTTCTATGACATAATGACCGCTTATTTCATGGGAATATTTGGAAATAGTGGCGGTATAGTTGTTTATGGATTATTAGTGGTTTTAATTTGGTTAGTAGTAGCATTTATATTGCATTGGAGACGTATTTATATTAAACTCTGATTCCATGTTCCCCCTCTTATCAAATCTCAAATTTTCCATAAATAAAAGGGCCTAATCTTATAGATCATCCAAATCTTAAACTTTTTAAATCCTAAATATCTTAGATATTCTATTGGAAATCTATCCATAATTTAAGTCTATAAAACGTGAAGTGAGATTGAAAATAACTTTAAATATATAATTTTAATTATTCAAAGGAGAATCTATCCATGTTAGGTGAAAAAGAACTTATAAAATTATTTCCTGAATTTAAAGAATTGGTGGAACCCTCAGGTATAGACCTCAGAGTGGATGAAGTCTACCTGCAGAAAGGACCAGGATCTCTAATTGACAATGAAAAAAACCTTCCTGAGCTGGAAAAACTGGATCCACCACTTTACACCCTGCAACCTAAAACTGCTTACAGTGTAACCATTGACCGGAAAATAAAAATCCCTAAGGGATATTCCATGCTTTATCTTCCCCGCTCTACACTGTTACGCTCTTTCATCAGCATCCACACTGCAGTAGGAGACCCTGGCTTTTATGGAACCTTACAGTTCCTCCTGGTGAATCAGGGAGAATTCCCATTCACACTGAAACAGGG
>JAHKLQ010000113.1 GCA_020854975.1 Methanobacterium sp. | reverse complement strand
GATTATACCATGGCCTTCGACACTCTTATGCCTGATGGTAAAACCCTGCAGATAGGTACAGTGCACAACCTGGGACAAACCTTTGCCCGCACCTTCGACATCACCTATGAAACCTCAGAAGGAGAACACGAATATGTTTACCAGACATGTTATGGGCTATCTGACAGAGTAATTGCATCTTTAATTGGAATTCATGGTGATCCCTCTGGTCTGAGCCTACCACCCAGTGTTGCACCATATCAAGTGGTAATAGTCCCGGTACTCTTTAAGAAAGGAGCCCAGGATGTGCTGGACTTTTGCCAAGAACTGAAGGATAAAATCCAAAAAGCTGGACTCAGAGTTCACCTGGATGATCGTGACCTGAGAGCAGGTAAAAAGTATTATGAATGGGAGATGAGAGGTGTTCCACTACGTCTGGAAATAGGGCCCCGGGATATTGAAAATGAAAAGATGGTAATATTACGTCGAGACACCTTGAATAAAGAAACCATAGACTACCAGGAAGAAACTCTCATTAATGATCTGAACAATATACTGAATGAAATAAAAGAAAACCTTAAAAATAAAGCATGGAATAAATTCCAGGATAACATAAGACCTGCAGAATCATTGGAAGAAGCTGGAAATATCCTAAAAGATAAAAAGGGCATTATATCTTTCCAATGGTGTGGTGATGAATCCTGTGGTAAAGCAATAGAAGAATATGTTAAAGTGGATATCCTGGGAGTTGGAGAAGAATCACTAGATGGGAAGTGCATAAATTGCGGTGCACCAGCCAAAAATTTAGCTTTCCTTGCTAAAACATACTAAAGTAAATAAATACGAAGAATCAGATAATATAATAGACCATGATATGATTTGATTATCAGGGGTTAAGAAGAACCATTTAACAATTAAAAATTAATCCCATTAAGTTCGATATGTGGCATCTATTAAGTTAAGGCCATAATATGAAAGCCATTAGGTCGTTAAATAAATCTATCAGGTCATTACATAATTCATTTAGGTCATTACCTGATTTAAGGTCATAATGAATCTATCAGGTTAAAAATAACAACTCATAAATAGCTGGAATCCACTAAATTGAAGTTTGGTGTAAAAATGAAAAAGGAGATTGTTATATGAATATAAGGCTAATATTATTATTAATAATAATTTTCGGCTTTGCTATTGGATGCGGAGCCATTAGCTACCTTTCAGGGGGAGGAATTACTCTTGAACAGGCCTATAACAATCAGCAGGTAGATATTATTCAAAAAACAGCTGCCGGAACTGTACCCCATAATGTAACCATCACCAATAATGGTAGTAAACCATTGATAGTAGATAAGGGAACCATACTCAAAAGTAAAGATTCACAGGATCTGGTACTCATTGATGATAAAAAAATCAGTCCTGGTGCCAATGATACTTTTCGCGCATATTGCATGGAAGCAGATGAGAAAGCTGTTCCTGGGGCAACATTAACACCAGCAGGATATGTTTCCAACCAGATAAAAGAGATCATTGATAGTTCCAATCCATCTGACCTTCAGAATGCCACGGCATCCCAACTGCAGATATGGATAATTACCAGTAATGGCCAGGTTGATCCCTTCACAGGTGAAGCTGCAGCCCTGGTACAGAAACAGAACATTAAATATTACCAACTTCGGGAAAAACTCGAAGCAGCTAACACTACCGTAAAAACCCGATTTAATCTTACTGATGGAGAACTTCAGACCTTATCCAGCACAGCAGACTCTTCCACCAATGCAGGTAGTTGGGTCAGTGACTTCAGACAGTGGATTAAAACTACTGTTGGAATATAATACGAAAAGATTAACATGAGAAAAACATTTGCAATAATCCCAGTTTCCCGGTTTTCACAGGCCAAAACAAGATTATCACCAACTCTCACACCATTAGAAAGGGAAAATCTTCTTAAAGCTATGTTGAAGGATGTTATTGGTGCAATACAGGGTAGTGTTAACCAAGTTGTGGTTATCAGTTCTGATAATAATGTGCTTAATTTTGTTAAGGATTTGAATGTTACCTGCCTTCCAGAGAAGGGTGAAACGGACCTTAATGGGGCTTTAACGCAGGCTGTGGAATGGTGTTCCCAGTATGCTGAACAAGTGATTATTGTACCTTCTGATGTCCCTTTAATCCGCGAAAACCAGGCCCATGAAATGGTTGAACTGGCAAAGAAATGGCCTATGGTTATAGCCCCAGCTAAAGGTGGTGGAACTAACGCCCTGTTAATACCTGCCCAGGGAATACACATGAAATTTGGTGATTGCAGTTTCTTCCAACATCTTAAAGAGGCTGAAAATGCAGGTTTACATGGTTATGTTTATGATTCATTTTATCTTTCCCTGGATGTGAACACTGCCGAAGATCTGGGGGAAATAATGATACATGGTTCTGGAACAGAAACACGGAAATTCCTCAAAAGTATAGGGCTCCAGGCTAGATCAAACCATGGTGCTGAGCGTTTAAAGGTGAAAAGAACATGATTGCTCTTTCCATTGCTGGTTTTGATCCATCGGGTGGGGCGGGGATACTGGCAGATGTGAAAACATTCCAAGCCCTGGAAGTTTATCCCACTGCTGTTATCACCGCATTAACTGCTCAGAATGTGAAAAAAGTGGGTGAAATTAAAGCCATTGATCCAGATTATGTGGCAGAACAAATTGACCTTATAATGGAAGAAGAAAATATCCATTATGCCAAAACTGGAATGCTATATTCTTCCAAGATGGTAAAGATGGTTGCCACTAAAGTCACAGAATATGATCTGAATCTGGTGGTGGATCCTGTACTTGTAGCTGGTTCAGGAGGTAAGTTATCCCAGGAAAACCTGGTTGAACCCTTAAAAAAGCATCTTTTACCCCTGGCCAGGTTGACTACGCCTAATATCCATGAAGCCCAGGCACTAACCGGACTTGAGATCAACAATGAACAAGATGCCAGTCAGGCTGCTATGAAACTGGGAAAACTTTGCCCTACTGTGGTTACAGGTGGACATCTACAAGGACGGGATATTTTTTATAAAGACTCTGTAAATGTAATTGAAGGTGAAATCCAAAAAAGCCATAACACCCATGGTTCCGGGTGCACATACTCCGCAGCAGTAACAGCTTTCATGGCTAAAGGAATTCCAATAAAGGAATCTCTTATAAAAGCAGCTAATTTTACCAAGAAAGCCATTGAAAAAGGAGAATATGGTACTTTAAATCAATTTTGGAAATTAAAAAGAGATATAATTTGATATGGATATGCAGGTTATAAAATTTGAGTATAAATGTGCAGATTATGATTTATGGAAACAGATTATGATTTATGGAAATTTATGTAGGTTAAATTTTTGTTCTATTTTTATTCCACTTTGTTGAAATATTTTATAAAACCAAGTAATTTAAACATAAAAACCAAGTATAATTAAACATAGATACAATAAAACCTTAATTATATGGTGTTATAATTTAGATAATATTGAACAGATTATTAAAAAACTAACTTAACCCCCTATTTGGATTATGGTTAATATTTATATTTAATAGAAATAGTTAACATATTAAATCTAATTGAAAACCAATAAAAATCGTTAAGATATCAAGTTAAAAATCAAGTTATTAAACAGAAATTTAATAAAGCTTTAATAAAAGGATTTTAATCGAGAGGTGTATTTATGGTTTCCAGTGATGAAATACGAAGAAGATTACAGGCTAAAAGAAGAGGTGTAAAACTTTCTGAAGAAGGAAAACCCCAACCAGACACCATTAACTGTCCTGAGTGTCAGACACAAAACCCTTCCACTGCCAAGTTCTGTGTGGGTTGTGGGGCGCCAATGGCTAAAAAAGAAGCACCCCAAGTTGAAACAGTTACAAGTCCTGAAGAGCAGACTGTATCTCCTACAGCAGCAGAACCTGTAGTTGAGGAAGCTGCTGATTATAAAGTGTGCCCCTCATGTAATCAAAAAAATAAATTAGATGCCAAATTTTGTATAATCTGTGGCCATAAATTTGAAGATGCTGAAAGTAGTGAAAAAGTAGCAGCCGAAGCACCTGAAAGCGAACCACAAGTTGAACCTGTTATTCCAACTACTCCCGAATCAAAACCCACAGAACAGGTAGAACAAGTCCCTGAAATAGAATCTGAAGAAAGTCCAGTAATTCCAGAGATAAAGGTTCCTGAACACTTACAGCCTACTAAGGAAGAACCCCAGGAAAAACCAGCTGATAAAGTTGTTGAAGTTCCGGAAACTTCCCTTGAATCAGAACCAGTTCCAAAAACTTCTTCTGAATCAGAACCAGTTCCAGAAACATCTTCCGAATCTGAACCAGTTCAAAAAGAACCAGTAACTCCAGAGGCAACAGGTGTAGATGTTGATCCGGCTGAAAAAATTATAAAAGCCAAAAAACTCCTTGATCTGGGTGCCATTACCCAGGAAGAATTTGAAAAAATCAAGAACAAATACTTAGAACAGATGTAAATTTTAGAGATAAGATATTTTAG
>JAHKLQ010000027.1 GCA_020854975.1 Methanobacterium sp. | reverse complement strand
TTTTAAATGGGAAATTAAGTATTATAAACCAAAAAAGTGATATTTATGGATACTGTGGACTTTTTAAATAAAATTGGAATCAAAAAACCCCCTGAAAAGTTACCAGATTCTGCAAAACGGTTTCCAGATGGTGCGCAGTACCGTTTTGAAGTGCCTGGAATCCAGAAACCTGGAGCTCTGCAAGGTCTTCTGGAGGCACTGGACGAATATGAGATTATAGTGCATCGGGTGACTCAGACCAAGGGAATAATGCTCTTAACAGATCAGGAAATCCTTGAAATGACTGATATGGCTAAAGATGCTCGTGTGGAGCTTTTTTTAAGTGTGGGTCCACGGGCAACCTATGATACCAGTGCTTCAGCCAAAACCGAGGAAGGTGCCAGGATAGGATACCGTTTAAGAGGTTATGATAACCTTAACTATGCTATTGAAGATGTTAAACGCGCAATTGATCTTGGTGTGAGGGGAATTGTGGTTTATGATGAGGGGTTGTTATGGACTCTTGGTAAAATGCGTGAAGAAGGTGAATTACCAGAAGATGTGCATTTTAAGGTTTCAGCACATTGTGGTCATGGAAATCCTGCATCCGCACGACTCTTGGAAGGTATTGGGGCGGATTCATTCAACCCTGTGAGAGATTTACAGATCCCTATGCTGGCATCTATAAGGGAAGCCATTGATATTTCCCTTGATATTCATATGGAGAACCCTAAATCTTCTGGAGGGTTCATTAGACATTATGAAGCCCCTAAAATAATTCGAAAGGCAAGTCCAGTTTATCTTAAAACTGGAGGGGCGGTAGCGGCTCATCATGGATATGATACTACCCGTAAAGAAGCAGGAGAACGTGCCAGGCAGGTTTTACTGGTTCAAAGTATGATTGACCGTTTTTATCCTGAGGCAGTGATGTCCAAACGAGGGGTTGCAGATTTAGCCATTCCAGAATGAACTGTCTGAAACTTATCAACATAAACAATGGAAGTATTCAATGTCCACAGAAATTGTAGATCTGGTAAAAAATGCAGTTATAGAGGCAAGTACAACCTTCAGGGAGGACCAACTAACTGCTTACCAAAAGGCTGCCCAGAAGGAAGAAAATGATAATGCCCGCTGGGTTCTGGAGTTACTACTGGAAAATGCACAGATAGCCATGAGTAATAAAGTTCCTTTATGTGATGACACTGGAATTCCCCATGTCCTGGTGGAATTAGGACATAACACACAGCTTTCATCAGATTTATTCACTCAAATAAACGAAGGAGTGGCTACCGGACTTAGAAAACTTCCAGGAAGGCCTATGGCCGTTTCAGGGAATGATATTGAAAGGATTGAACAAAGTCAGGGACTGTATAATGATCCGGGAAAAGTAATACCTCCATCAGTTTTGGTTGATGAAATGGATTGTGAAGGTGTTAAAATCCATGTACTTATGTTAGGTGGTGGTCCTGAGATAAGGGCCCATACTTATCGTGTTTTTCACCAGCGGGATCATGGAAACCTTTTTAAGGAAGCATTGACATGGATGAGATCAGAGGTTCCTAAGTTAGGATGCACACCATGTATCCCAGCAATAGGTATTGGTAGAACCCATTATGAAGCTTCAACGCTGATGTTGAAGGCCATGACTTATGGGAATCTTAATAATCAATCAGAAATTGAAAAACAAATAACTGATTCCTTGAATCATTCTAAGGTAGGTGCACTTGGTCTGGGGGGTTCAGTAACTGCCCTGGGAACTATGGTTAAAGTAGGACCACAAAGGGCCAGTGGAGTTCGTATTGTTTGTATGAGACCCTGTTGCTGTGTTGAGCCAAGAAAAGCATCTATTTATCTATCACAAGATTTACTGGAGTGAGTAAAATGGCACTTGGAAGAGAGACTGTAGAGAATTTACTAAAAATTACCAAACCCCGCTGGAGAACTTCCATCACCAAGGTGGAACCCAACCGGATAATCACCCGAGGATACCCCCAGGAAGACTTAATTGGTAAGATTAGCTTCCCTGAGATGGTTTATTTACTTTTAAAGGGTGAACTCCCTCATAAAAATCAGTCAAAAATGTTGGAAGCAGTTTTAGTCTCTTTCTGTGATCATGGAGTAACACCCCCTAGTACCCAGGTGGCCAGGATCATGGCATCCACCGGTGCCTCCATGAATACTTGTGTTTCAGGAGGGCTTTCCTCCTTTGGAAAACATCACGCAGGAGCTTTAGAACGTTCAATGTGCTTAATACAAAGATTAATTAAGGGGGGTGCGGATTTTGATGGACCTTCAACCTCTCCTTCAGATATAAAGAACACTGCTCTTAATACTGTGGAACACTATCTGAAGGAAGGTAAAAAAATACCTGGATTTGGGCATCGTTTCCATCACGAAGACCCTAGACCTGGTAAACTTATTAAAACAGCTAAAAAATATGGTTGTTTTGGCATCCACAGCGAATTAGTTGTTTCTATTGAGAATTTGCTTCAGGAAATGAAAGGTATCAATATGAATATAGATGGTGCCAATGCAGGTATACTGTCTGATATGGGTTTTGATTGGAGATTGGGAACTGGTGTATTCATGATGGGAAGAGTTCCAGCATTAGTAGCCCATATTTATGAAGAAAAATCTATTGAATCTCCTTTTAGAAAGTTTGTTGAAGTTGAAGATATTTATTACGATGGATTAGACTGTAGAAATATTGCTAATGATAGAAAAGAACTTAATACACCTAAATAAGTTCTTAAACTCTTTTAATACTCGAG
The DNA here is from genome assembly GCA_020854975.1 of Methanobacterium sp. Classification (GTDB taxonomy): domain Archaea; phylum Methanobacteriota; class Methanobacteria; order Methanobacteriales; family Methanobacteriaceae; genus Methanobacterium; species Methanobacterium ferruginis. The sequence goes on along the minus strand of JAHKLQ010000027.1, from coordinate 12,170 downwards.
AATTAAATAGCAAAAGATAAATATAACCCTGAATAGATTTGCGTTTATCATGGTCATATTAGGGTGATTTAAATGACAACGATATCGGAAGCGATAACAACTATAAAAAAGGCTGAAAATGACGCCGATAAATTAATAGAGGATACGAAAACCAAGTCCTCTGAAATGATTCAAGAAGCCAAATCCAAATCAAAAGAAACCATTGAAAAGGCGAAAGAAGAGGCTAATAGTGAAGCTGAAAAAATCACATTTGAAGCCGAGTCCAATGCCCAAAAGGAAGCATACAAAATAAACAATCAAACCAAAGAAAAAGTAGAGATAACTAAAAGTAAAGCTACCGGTATGGTTGATGAGGCTGCAGAAGTCATTGTAAAAAATATATTATAACGTGAGAACCATGTTCAAGCCGGCAAGGATGAAAAAGCTCAGGATAATCACCCTGGATAAGTATGCTGATTCTGCAGTGAGTTCACTTCACGAAGCAGGACTTGTCCAAATAGAAGATATATCCGAGCGTATACAACAGGACGCAGAATGGAGACAAATCCTTAAACCCTCCAGCGCCTCTCCTTTTACCGGTAAAATTTCTTCCCTTTTGATGAAAACTTCCGGGACTGTTGATTTCTTAAGCTCAATGGCCCGAAAGGAAAAGGGAATTTTACCCATGTTGAAGGGGTTCATAAATCCCCCTCCCATTGAAAAAGTAGAAGTAGAAGCTCTGGATGCTCAGGAACTTATTAAAAAGGCCGAAAAAACCCTGGAAGAAGTTGAATCTGAAACAAAGCCCAATGAAGAAAAATTGAATCAACTGGATTCCCGGAAAACTGAACTTGAAAATGCCCTTAAAGTTTCTGAAAATCTTATTAATTTTAATGTTGACCTTGGTCTTCTGGAAGAATCTGATTATGTCTCTTTTATTGCTGGAAAACTTTCTACAGAATCCTATAATGAATCAAAAGGAATTCTGGAGAATTTAACTGATGAAATTGTTATTTTTGATCAGGATAGTGAATTGAAAGGATTTAAAATACTGGTCATAATAACTGTGAAAAAGCACAGTGACGAAGTTTTAAGTGAGTTACGTAAGCTGGAGTTTGAAAGATTCGAATTTTCTGGTCTGTCAGGTAAGTCTGATGAGATAATTCAGAAATCTAAATCTGAACTGGAATCTATTTCAACGGATAGAGAAGTTGTGCTTAGTGACCTGGCAGATGTTTCTGCAAAATGGTTAAGTCAGCTTACAGCCCTTAAAGAACAGTTAGAAATAGAAAAACAGCGAAATGAAATATTTTCTTCTTTCGGAAAAACCGAAAATACTTTAATGTTTGAAGGATGGGTACCTGAGAAAAAGGTTAAAGATGCTCTGGTAACCATTGAAACTTCAACTGAGGGTCATTCCATTGTCGATGTCTCAGATCCTGATGTGGAAAAAGACAACGTACCAGTGCATCTGGATAACCCTCGATTTGCCAAACCCTACGAACTGTTTGTGCATATGTACTCCCCCCCAGATTACCGGGAATTTGATCCCACCATCCTTATGGCCATTGTATTCCCATTCTTTTATGGTTTCTGTCTTACAGATGCTGGTTATGGGATAATAAATGCCATAATGGGCATTGTTGTTTATAAGGGGTTGGGAAAGAACAGTAAACTCATGGCCAATATGGGTCTGATTTTAATTGCCTGTGGTACCTGGGCATTCATAATGGGAATGATAACCAATGGTTTCATAGGAGATTTATTCCCCCGATGGATTCTCGCAGGTAACCCGCTTCCAACAACCATACCACAAGTTGATGCCTTTAAACATCCTGAAATCATTCTCTACCTTGCTTTAATTGTAGGTGTGATCCACATTAACCTGGGTCTTTTAATTGGAGCCTACAACAACATCACAAGGGGAGATGTCCGGGAAGCTTTAGGAGCTCAGATAGTATGGTTCATTCTGGAAATAGGCTTAGTACTCCTGGCAGTATTTTACTTAACCACTGGATCTTTAATGACTGCAGGAATAATTGGAGGAATACCCATAGTTATCGGCCTGGCTATGCTCATTTACTTTAACGGAGCATTTGGTATCATGGACCTTACCGGGTTCTTGGGAAACCTTTTATCATACGCCAGGTTATTAGCATTGGCCCTGTCCACTGGTGGAATTGCCATGACAGTTAACATATTAACTGGCATCGTAGGTAGCATGATTCCTTATATAGGAATTATATTGGCCCCAATAATATTCATAGGAGGACATATAGCCAATCTTTCATTCCAAAGTTTAGGTGCATTCATAAATGCACTGCGTTTACATTACGTTGAGTTTTTTGCTCAGTTTTACATTGGAGGAAGTCAAAAATTCAAAGCCTTCCGAGCTAAAAGAAAGCATACTGATATAGGAGGTAAATAATATGGTAGAAGTCGCTTTAGGAACAGCGTTAGCAGCAATAGGTGCCGGTGTTGCCATCGGATTTGCTGGATTAGGATCAGGTATAGGACAAGGAATAGCAGCAGCTGGAAGTGTGGGTGCTGTGGCAGAAGATGAAGAAATGTTCGCCAGAGGTATTATCTTCACTGCACTGCCCGAAACACAAGCTATCTACGGTTTCCTGATTGCTATACTCTTGATGGTTTTCACAGTTATGGCAGGAAAAGCACTGTCTCCAGCATTAGGTCTGGTAGCAATAGGTGCAGGAGCAGCTATAGGATTTGCAGGTTTAGGATCCGGTATGGGTCAAGGTATAGCCGCATCATCATCTGTGGGATCAGTAGTTGAAGACCCAGATATGTTTGCTAGAGGTATTATCTTCACTGCACTGCCCGAAACACAAGCTATCTACGGTTTCCTGATTGCTATACTCTTGATGGTCTTCGCTGGAATTATGGGAGGATAATCAGATGAGTGCCGGGACAGAAAAGATAGTCTCAAGTATAATGTCTGATGCCCAGATCAAAGCAGAATCCATATTAGCAGAAGCTGAAAAGGAAAATGAAACCATTCTCACAGAAGGAGAAACAGAAGCAATTGTTGAAAAGGAAAAAATCTTAGAAAACGCTGAAAAAACAGCTAAAATGAGATATCAACAGATTATTTCAGAAGCTAAGATGAATTCCCGGAGAATGGAACTTGAGGCTCGAGAAGAAGTAATAGAAGAAGCATTCACAAAAGCTGAAGAAAAGCTTAAAGAAATTGCTTCTTCAGATGCATCTGAATACAAGGCATCTCTTGAAAAGGTGATTGTAGAGTCTGGTGTGGAAATAGGTGGAGGTGACCTGGTAATTATGGTCAAAGAAAGTGATGTGACTAAAATAACCAGTTCTTTAGCTTCCATTGAAAAAAACATCGCTGATAAAACAGGACTCCCTACCAAACTGGAGATGGGAGGAAACATCCCCACCATCGGCGGTGCCATTGTCAAGACTAAAAATGGTGAAATCGAAGTTAACAACACCATTGAAGCACGGATGCTAAGATTCAAAAAATCTTTAAGATCAGAAGTTGCAGGGATTCTGTTCAAATAAATAGTAGAGGAGATTTCACATGGTAGAAGACATTGCTACACTGGTAACTTCACTGGGATTTCCCTCTATTGAATCTTTTTTAGGTTTAATTATCCTTGTACTGCTGATAATCGGAGCAATTGTAGTTATAGTAACAATTAGGCCTGTTCAGAACATATTCCCCTACACTTATCCCAATGCACGTGTACGGGGACGAGCAGGGAAAATATTCACCGAAAAGCAGTTTTCAGAGATTATTGAAGCAGGGAACATTGATGAAGTGAAAAATTATCTCAGAGGGTTCCCAGATTATGCGAAATATATTGATCAGTACCCCCTGGAAAAGGCTTTAGATACTCAGCTTGCTGAAAACTACGATCTAATAGCCAGGATAACCCCTGCAAACAGCAGAGACGCATTCAAATTTCTGCTTAAAAAATGGGATATCCGAAACATAAAAAGCATAGTCATCGCCAAAAAAGCAGGTTTAAGTGCTGAAGAGACCCTGGACTTGGTGGTTCCCTTTGGTGATCTCACTGCCAAACTGGATGCCCTGGTAGATGCCAATGATATCAACGAAGTGTTAAGTGCCCTGGAAGGAACAGAATACACCTCCATAATAGAGGATGCCATCCCTGTTTATGAGGAAACAGGAATGTTATTACCAATGGAAGCTTCCCTGGACAAATACCTTCTGGAAAATCTACTCAGAACAATTACCACCCCTGAAGATGATAACACTGCTTTACTCAAAAGCTATGTAGGAAGCATGGTTGATGCAGCTAACCTTAAAATCATTCTAAGGGCTAAAGTGGATGGATTGAAATTTGAAGATATTGATCCATACATGATCAGTGATGGTTACCAGATCAGAGAATGGAAATTAAAAGACCTCATGGAAGCAGAGGATGTCTCTGGAGTGGTTAGTGGTTTAGAAGGAACAGAATATGCTCAAGTTTTATCAGAAGCCATGAGCCAATACACAGAAACTGGTTCTATCGGAGCCTTTGAAACTGCCCTGGATAAAAATGTGTCTGAAACCGCCAAACGAATATCATTGAAGAATCAGTTCGGAATAGGACCCATGATCGGTTTTTTAAGCAAAAAAGAAAAGGAAATCAAGAATCTAAAAATCATTGTCCGTGGGAAACGAGAAGAAGGATTTACCCCTGCTATGATTAAGGAGATGTTAATATGAGTTCAAAAATAGCAGTTATGGCAGATCCGGACACAGTGACCGGTTTCATGCTAGGAGGCATAAACGATGGATTTCCTGTTAGTAACATGGAAGAAGCAGGAGATAAACTCAAGGAACTGGCCAAGGAATACTCCATTATAATAACCACTGAAAAGATAGGAGACAATTTCAGAGAAACCATAGATAAGATAAGCAGTGAAAGTGCACTGCCCATGATAATAGAAATTCCAGATAAAAAAGGCTCAATAGATCGGGAATCAGACCCAATCCGAGAGCTTATAAAACGAGTAATCGGGGTAGAGATGGTAGAATGACTGCCGAAGGAAAGATAATAAAGATAGCGGGCCCTGTTATAACTGCTGAAGGTATGAGAGGGACCCAGATGTATGAGATGGTTAAAGTAGGTGATGACAAGCTCATTGGCGAAATCATCGAACTTGAAGGCGACACCGCCACCATCCAGGTTTACGAAGAAACAGCCGGTATGAAACCCGGTGAAGTGGTGGAAAGTACCGGAGGACCACTCTCCGTGGAACTGGGACCAGGAATCATTGGATCCATATTCGACGGAATTCAGAGACCACTGGAAACCATCAAACTAGAAGTAGGAGACTACATTGAAAGGGGTGTAGATGTACCTGCATTACCTAAAGATAAAAAATGGACTTTCAAACCCATAGCCACAGTTGGCAGTGAAGTTAAAGGTGGAGACATCCTGGGTGAAGTACAGGAAACCTCCGCAGTAGTCCAGAAAATAATGGTCCCACCAAGAGTCAACGGTACCCTCAAAAGCATCGTTGGTGAAGGCCAGTACACTGTAGTGGATGACATTGCAGAAGTAGAAACCCCCAAAGGCCCAGTTAAAGTGCAGATGATGCAAAAATGGCCTGTTAGGGTTGGACGACCCTACAAGGACAAATTGGACCCTGACATACCACTAGTAACCGGTCAAAGAGCACAGGACACCTTTTTCCCTGTGGCTAAAGGTGGAACCGCAGCCATACCCGGACCATTCGGATCAGGTAAAACTGTTACCCAGCAGCAGCTGGCTAAATGGGCTGATGCAGATATCATCGTCTACGTGGGATGTGGTGAAAGGGGTAATGAGATGACTGAGGTTTTAAAAGAATTCCCAGAACTCGAAGACCCTAAAACCGGTAAACCATTAATGGACCGAACCGTCCTTATTGCTAACACTTCAAACATGCCTGTGGCAGCCAGGGAAGCCTGTGTGTACACTGGTATAACCATAGCCGAGTATTTCCGTGACCAGGGCTACGATGTGGCTCTAATGGCAGACTCCACCTCCAGGTGGGCAGAGGCCATGAGGGAGATCTCCGGACGACTGGAAGAAATGCCTGGTGAAGAAGGATACCCTGCATATCTGGCATCACGACTGGCACAGTTCTACGAACGAGCCGGCCGAGTAAACACTGTGGGAACTGAAAGTAAAATTGCATCAGTAAGTGTAGTTGGTGCAGTATCACCACCTGGTGGTGACCTATCCGAGCCAGTTACACAGAACACCCTGCGTATATGTAAAGTGTTCTGGGCACTGGACGCATCACTGGCAGATAAACGTCACTTCCCATCCATAGACTGGTTACAAAGTTACTCATTATATGTGGACAGTGTAGAAGGTTGGTGGGAGAAAAACGTGGGTGCAGAGTGGAGGATGACCAGGGATGAAGCCATGGCCCTCTTACAGAAAGAATCCGAACTTCAGGAAATCGTGCAACTGGTAGGACCAGATGCTTTACCTGACAGGGAAAGGATCACCCTGGAAAGTACCCGTATGATACGGGAAGATTTCCTGCAGCAGAACGCATACCACGAAGTGGACACCTATTGTTCCCCAACTAAACAGTACCAGTTACTGAAAACTATTATCCTCTTCCAGGAACAGGCCACAGCTGCCCTGGAACGTGGAGCAGCAGCAGCTGACCTGACGGATTTACCAGTAAAAGAAGAAATCGGAAGGATGAAGTTCATCCCTGAAGATGAATTTGATGCTGAGATTAAAGAAATCCAGGATAAAATAGTTAAACAGACGAGTGAGGTGTGAAAATGAACGCCAATATCAAAACCAGAGAATATACCACAGTCCGAGAAGTGGCTGGTCCCCTCATGATTGTAGAAGGCGTAGAAGGCGTTGCCTACAACGAAATAGTGGATATAGAAACACCAAACGGTGACATGAGAAGAGGACAGGTCCTGGAAGTTAAAGGGGACGTTGCTGTGGTTCAGGTTTTCGAAGGAACCAGAGACCTCAACACCGCCACCACCAAAGTACGATTCACTGGAGAAACCGCCAAAATCGGAGTTTCACTGGATATGCTAGGACGAATATTTAGTGGTACTGGAAAACCCATAGACGGTGGACCTGAAATCATTCCAGAAAAAGAACTGGACATCAACGGAAGCCCAATGAACCCATCTGCAAGGGAATTCCCAGCAGAATTCATCCAAACTGGTATCTCAACCATAGACGGAATGAACACCCTGGTACGTGGACAGAAACTACCTATCTTCTCTGGATCCGGTTTACCTCACAATGAACTGGCCGCACAGATCGCCAGACAGGCTAAGGTGTTAGCTGAAGAATCCGAGTTCGCAGTTATATTCGCAGCCATGGGTATCACCCACGAAGAAGCAAACTACTTCATGCGTGACTTTGAAAGAACCGGTGCCCTAGAACGTGTGACCGTGTTCATGAACCTGGCTGACGACCCTGCCATTGAAAGGATCATCACCCCCCGTATGGCTTTAACCACTGCTGAATACTTCGCCTTCGAACATGACATGCACGTACTGGTTATACTAACTGATATGACCAACTATGCAGAAGCCTTAAGGGAAATTTCTGCAGCACGTGACGAAGTACCTGGACGAAGGGGTTACCCTGGTTACATGTACACTGACCTTTCCAGCCTGTACGAAAGAGCAGGTCGTATCGTGGGTAAAGAAGGTTCCATCACCCAGGTGCCTATCTTAGTGATGCCCCAGGACGATATCACCCACCCTATACCCGATTTAACTGGTTACATCACAGAAGGACAGATAGTTTTAAGCAGGGACCTGCACCGTAAAGGTATCTACCCACCAGTAGATGTGTTACCATCACTATCACGACTGATGAGTGGTGGAATTGGTGAAGGACAGACCCGTGAAGACCACAGTGGTGTGTCTGACCAGCTTTACTCTGCATACGCCGAAGGACGTGACCTACGTGACCTGATGGCCGTGGTAGGTGAAGAAGCTCTAACTGAACGTGACCGTAGATTCCTGGCCTTTGCCGATGACTTTGAAGGTAAATTCATCACCCAGAGCAGGGATGAAGACAGGTCCATACAGGAAACTCTGGACCTCGGTTGGGAGTTAATGAGCTTACTACCTGAAGCAGAGCTTAAAAGGGTACGGGCAGAACACATACCCAAATATCACCCTGACCATAAATAACCCCCTTCCTATTTTTTAGGAAACAAAAAAGAGGGATAAAATGGCACAAGAAATGATAGAAGGCATCAATCCAACACGGATGGAACTTCTAAAACTAAAACAGCGGGAAAAACTTGCAGTTAAAGGGCACAGTCTCCTTAAAGAGAAAAGAAATGCCCTGATCATGGAGTTTTTCAACATCCTGGAAAGGGTTAAAGGATCCCGTGACGAAGTCGCCGTGAAACTTGCGGAAGCCTACCAGGACTTAACAGCAGCCCAGGTTACCATGGGAGATCTGGCTGTTCGTAAAGCTGCCATGTCCGTCACAGAATCAGTTGACGTAGACATTGACTCCAGAAGTGTTATGGGAGTAGTAGTGCCAGTAGTTGATTCTAAATTAAAAGAAAGAACCATTGTAGAACGTGGTTATGGCTTCATGGACACCTCAGTTAAACTTGATGAAGCAGCCAAAAAGTTCGAAGAATCCATCCAACTCATAATCGAGTTAGGTGAGATCGAAAAAACCATCATGTTACTGGCTGGTGAAATTGAATCCACCAAACGACGTGTGAATGCTCTGGAACACATTATCATACCCCGACTGGAGAACACTGTCAAGTACATTGAAATGCGATTAGAAGAGATGGAAAGGGAAAACTTCGTAAGGTTGAAAATGATCAAGAAAACCATGGAAACGGAGGCCGTTTAAATGGTTAGAATCATAACACGACTGGATCAAGTTAAAAAAGAGCAGGAAAAACATGCAAAACCGGCCATTGATTTCGAGATAGGTAATATCTCTGGAAAAGTCAGGGCCATAATTGCCGCTGAAAACAAGGCATTTAAAGCTGGGGAAACAAAACCAGTCAAGATCAAAAAGATCGATATCAATGCCAATCACATTTCATTCATCAGCGCCTACGGAACCAACAAGTATGGACACACCCTGGCAGTTGGTGAAGAAACCTATCTCCCTATAAGCATGGAACGAACAGCAGACCACGCTCTTTTCGCAGCTGCACTTGACTACCAAGTGGAAAAAGATGATTTATTAGGCATTTTAATACTCCTACCTGTGGAATTAAACTTCTAAGGAAAGAAGTATCTGCCTATTAAATATTTTCTTATTTTTTTACTCTAACAAATATTATTTATCCTCAAATAGCTAACTGTATTCTCAAATAGCTAATTGTACATAAGACAACTTTAGTTACTTTTAAGGTTAAACAACATCCTGCACACTAAATTTTTACAATAAAATAATTGTGACTGATTTTTTTTGCTGGGTATGATTTAAAAAGGGGGAGTAAAAATAATTTTTCTTAGATTCTCCTCTGATACTTTAATTCTTTGAATACAATTTTGAACTCTGTCCCATCCTTTCTATCCAGACTTATTTCACCATCGAGCTGCCGGGTCAGTGCTTTTACTAGTTGAAAACCCAGTGTATTTGTTGTATTTAAATCAACATCTTCAGAAATTCCAACACCATCATCCATCACATATAACTGGTAATGATCATGATGATTCTGGATCTTCACAGTTATGTTACCATTTGAATCTTCAGGAAAGGCATACTTCAAAGAATTAGATACCAGTTCATTTACAATAAGTCCAAGAGGTATTGCAGTTTCTATTTCAAAAAAAACATCATCAATAACCATTGAACAGTTAACTCGACGGGTGTCAACATTGTAGAAATAGAAAAGATCAAATATAAGGGATCGCATGTAATCTGCAAAGTCTATTCTTGTTAAATCTTTAGAATGATAAAGTTCTTCATGTACCATTGCCATTGCTTTAACCCTATTCTGGGTTTCCTGAATTACATTAATAGATTCATCTCCAACATAGTTGGTCTGGAGAGATAACATACTGGAGATGATCTGCATGTTGTTTTTAACACGATGATAAATTTCCCTCAAGAGCAATTCCTTCTCATTAAGGGATTTTTTAAGTTCTTTTTCTGCAACAATCTTTTCCTGCAGATTACTTGCATTGTTCAATGCTGTTTCAAGCTTTTTAGCAAATATGGTATAAACCCTTCTTTCCCTATCTGTTACAGGGTTCCTGTGTTCCATGAAAAGCACCATAGGGGTATCAAGGTTCATGAATGAAAAAAGGAATTGATTTGGTTCCCTCCTGCCATTAATCTTTTTCATAAGATCTTTCAGATCCCGGAATCCATTGGAAACCTTTACACAGTAATTTCCATTGTCCCCATATAAAAGTCCAAAATAGCGAACACCAAATGAAATGGTGGCAATGTTAAGTGCAACCTTAAGAATGTCATTTTCATCCTGAAAAAATCCCATTGAAGATATACTATAAATAACTGAAAGTTCTGAAAGGAGTATTTTCTCATCTGATGCTGAATCTGCTTGCATAATCCAAATCTCCCCTAAATCATTATTCATGATAAAATGCTGTGATCATCATGGTTTTGTTCTGTACCACTGGAACATCGAAATAACTACCAATTTCTCCAAAGGTTAAAACTCCAAATATTGGAACATCTTCCCCAAAAACATCTTTCAAAACATTTATTCCATCTATTTCTAAATTTTCCATGATCATGTGCCTGAAGATACAGTGAAAGATCAAAACTAAAAGAGGTTTCTCATTGCGCAGGGTTTTCCTGGCCATTTTAATGGTACTGATTATGAGATCATCATAACCTGCTTCCATGAGGTAACCTACTGAGTACCTTGAGATTTCTGTTATGAATTCCATGCTTCCATCCGGATTTATCTTAATAGGGTCCCTTATCAAGAAGTTGTTTGAAAGATCCGGAAATCCAAGTGGGTTTAAAAGTCCGTACTTCTTAAGTTTCTGGGGTTCGAAGTTATCTGATTCCTCAGCACAAACATCAGCTGCTCTTCTACCGTTGATTTCAATAATCTTTTTATTTGTGGCTTCATTCATTATGAGTGGCACATTTTTAGGCCGCCATCCATGGCCAAATCCATTTTCAAAGGACAATCCTTCAACAAGTGCCACGGCAAGTGCACCTTCAGACACTCCTTCATTTGTGAACTGGTATGAATGATTGGAGTTGAAGTTGTCACCGGATCCACCACCCATATAAATATAATCCGGCCCCATTACATTGTAAAGACCAGTTATCGTCTCTGAAATATTTTTTGAAGAGCTTTCGTGGAAAATAAAAACCGTACCCTTCAAAATGCCACTTTTCAGAAGTTCTTCCCCTGCACTTTCACCAACTTCCCTGGGATCTCTGGATCCATAGATCTGAAAGGATGTTTCAGCTCTTAGATCTGTACCTCCCATTATTAAAACTCCCACCCCCTGATACATAACACCCTCTGAGGTTATAATTCCCCCACCACAGATTCCTGCAAGTTTAGAGTTTTCTAGAAACTTTTTAGCAGTTTTTATAACTGTTTCATGGTTACAACCGTTGGTTGTGAATATAATGGCAAAAACAGGATCAACCACGTGTTTTAAAGCTTCGGTTAATGCTTCTTCTGCTGCAGTTTTTGATTTGTCACTACTGCTGAAACCTATCCCAAATTGCATGGTAATCTACCAAAAAAAATAATTTCTTTAATTAATATTTGTTTAAGAGGTATTAATAATTAACCCTCTTTATTATTCTGGATTTAACCCGTTTAAATTCAGTTTTTTGTATTTAATCTTTTGAATAGATTTAAAAAAAGAATTAAAAAGTGAGATCAAATTTTAAATTTACACTCCAAATAATTTATTTTTTATGTAATTATTCAGTGGTTCCTTGGCTTCTTCAATTTGCAGCAGGATGTCATCCAATATATATTTAACTTCTTGGTAGTCTTCCATGGATTCATCACGTTTTTTTTCCAGTTTTTTCATTTCTTTAACTTTTGATTTCCTCCGAACTCTGGAAATAACACCTGGAGATTTCCCTCCCGCATAATCCATATTAATCTTATGCATCTTCGCCAAAAAATCACGTTCAATACCCTTGATATCTTTTTGTACGCTTTTTTTAAGTTCCTTGAGAATCAGTTCACGTTCATTGAGTTCAGCTAATATC
>JAHKLQ010000202.1 GCA_020854975.1 Methanobacterium sp. | reverse complement strand
GAAGCTTCTGAAGAAAAAGCTGAAGAAGTTGCTGAAGCTGCCCAGGAGAAAGCTGAGGAAGTTAAAGAAAAAGCTTCCAAAGCAAAAACTAAAGCTGCTAAAGCTAAAAAAGCTGCCGAGGATAAAACCAAGGAAGTAGAAGAAAAAGCTTCTGAAGCTTCTGAGGCTGCCCAAGAAAAAGCTGAGGAAGTTAAAGAGAAAGCTGAAGAAGTTGCTGAAGCTGCCCAGGAGAAAGCTGAGGAAGTTAAAGAAAAAGCTTCCAAAGCAAAAACTAAAGCTGCTAAAGCTAAAAAAGCTGCCGAGGATAAAACCAAGGAAGTGAAAGAAAAAACTTCTGAAGCAAAGAAAAAAGCTTCCGATAAAGTTGAAGAAGTTAAAGAGAAAGCTTCCGAAATTAAGGAAAAAGTGGAGAAATCCCAATAGGATTTAATCCTTAGAAATCATCATAAATTATAAAAGGAAGTATAAATATGGTTATATTAAGGAGTAAAGAGATTCGTGAAATGGAAATAGATGAACTCCAAAATAAATTGGAGGAACTTCAGGCAGAACATGCCAATAACATTTCCAAGAGTGCAGCCGCTGGGATTTACGAAAACCCCGGTAAGATCAAGGAACTTAAAAGAACCATTGCACGGGTCAAAACCATAATTAATGAAAAAAATAAGGAGAACTAAAATCGATGAAAGTCTGCGATGTTTGTGGTCTACCAGAAGAACTCTGTGTCTGTGAGGAAATAGCCCGAGAAATACAGAGTGTTAAAGTCTACACAGTGAGAAGAAGATTCGGGAAACTGATGACTATAGTGGAAGGAATAGATGAACACGATATTGACATCAGAGAACTCACCAAGGAACTGAAAAATAGATGTGCCTGCGGTGGAACGGCCAAAAAGGGCCAAATAGAACTGCAAGGAGACCATAAAAGGAGGGTTAAGGAAGTTTTGGCCGAAATGGGCTTTTCTTCAGACACCATCCAAATTCGTTAGATACTGGGTTAATCATTGGGATTCATGGCTTGTGGCTGTTAAATTAGATATAACAGTCAACATGCTCATTTCATGTCAAATGTAACCACAGATTTTAAGTTCAAACTTTTACAAGAGGCTTATTAATCAACATTTAAGCCTCAATCACCTGAAACCAAAAGATATTCATAATACCTGAGGTATCAGGCTCGTCACCATCCATGCACAACTGATAGCATGATCACACCACAAAACATAATGAGACATGAACTGGTGGGCTTGGAAGTAGAAGTCACCCACAGTTTGCATGGGGACCTACAGGGCATAAAGGGAAAAGTGGTGAACGAAACCAAAAACACCCTCACCATTGATGATGGTGAAGGAAAAGAAAAAATCATACCCAAAGGAAGTGCGACATTCCATTTCACACTTCCAGAGGGCATCACAATAGAAATAGATGGCAAGATAATAATTTCTCGCCCGGAAGATAGGATAAAAAAGAGATTTAGGAAATATTGGTGATATTATGGTTGGTATTGAAGTTACCGAACCCAAAGAAAAATGTGAAGATCCTAACTGTCCATTCCATGGGACCCTGCCAGTGCGGGGTCAGATCCTGGAAGGAATAGTCACCAGTGACAAGGCAGAAAGGACCATCACTGTTGAAAGAAGTTTTTACAAGTTCATACGCAAATACGAACGATACGAAAAAAGAAAATCAAAGATAAACGTCCATAAACCCGACTGCATCCAGGTGAATGTTGGAGATGCAGTTAAGATTGCGGAGTGCCGCCCCCTTTCCAAAACTAAGCACTTCGTAGTGGTGGAAGTAAAAGGGGATCAAAAATGAAGGCCATCACATCAAAAGTCAGTAAATCATTACCCATCGGAGCCCGCCTGCAATGTGTGGATAACACCGGAGCCCGAGAAGTGGAAATAGTATCTGTCAAAGGATACAAAGGTGTTCGAAGAAGACTGGGCAGTGCAGGTGTAGGTGACATGGTTGTAATATCCGTTAAAAAGGGAACTGTGGACATGCGCCGAGAAGTAACCACTGCAGTAGTAGTCAGACAGAAAAAAGAATTTCGCCGGGCAGATGGGCTTAGAGTAAAATTCGAGGACAACGCCGCAGTAATAGTTAGTCCAGAGGGAGTACTGAAAGGTTCTGAAATAAGAGGACCTGTGGCTAAGGAAGCTGCTGACAGATGGCCCTCAGTGGGAAGCGCTGCCAGTATTATCGTGTAGGTGATTAAATGTCCAAACAACCAAGAAAACAGAGGAAATTCCGTTACCAAGCACCATTACACCTCCGTCACAAAATGATGAGCGTCAACCTCAGCCCAGAACTACGGGAAGAATACGAACGTCGCTCCCTACCTGTTAGAAAAGGAGACACTGTGAAAGTTCTCCGTGGTGATTTCAAAGACCACGAAGGAAAAGTGGAAAATGTGGATCTTAAAAATTACCGAATCATGATTGAAGGTGTCAATGTGCAGAAACCTGACGGAAATCAAGTTTACCATCCAGTACACCCATCCAATCTCATGATCATGGAAATGGATCTGGATGATGATGAAAGAAACGAAATACTAGAGAGGAAGGGATAAAATGGCCAAAATGGGATCAAGAAAACATTTAAAACGATTCAAATCACCAGAACACTGGCCCATCCACCCTAAAGAGTTTAAGTGGACGGTGAAACCAAGTCCAGGACCCCACTCAATTGAAGGATCATTACCACTTTTAGTTGTAGTTCGTGACATACTCCAAATAGCAGACAATGCCCGTGAAGCCAGAATCATCATCAACAATGGTGAAGTACTGGTGGATGGTCGCATACACAAGGACTACAAATTCCCAGTTGGATTCATGGATGTAATTCAGATACCAAAAACTGAAAAAGCTTACCGGGTCTTACCTGATGAGCGAGGACAACTGATGTTACACCCCATAGAAAAAGCCAACACCGGATTCAAACTATGCAAAATCCAGGATAAAACAACCCTCAAGGGAGGTAAAACACAGTTAAACCTCCATGATGGTAGGAATTATCTAACTGAAGATAATTACAAAACTGGTGATGTATTAGTGGTTAACATACCTGAACAGGAAATAAAAGACCACATCAAATTCGAAGACGGAACCATTGGAATCATAACTGGTGGTAAGCACATTGGTGAAAGGGGAACTGTGAAAGAGATCAACATCACCAGCGGCCCCATGCCCAACACCGTACTAATCGAAACCAAGGAAAAAACATTCCAAACATTACAGGACTATGTTTTCGTACTGGGAAAAGACAAACCAGTAATTTCACTGCCTGGAGGCGCATAAATGAACCCCATGCAACAGGTACGAATAGCAAAAGCCACAGTTAACATTGGAGTGGGAGAAGCTGGTGAAAGACTGGCACGAGCAGAAAAGCTCTTATACAGTATCACCAACCAGAAATCGGTGCGAACTACTTCCAAGGTAACCAACCCTGAATTTGGAATCAGAAAAGGACAACCCATAGCCTGTAAAGTAACCCTGCGTGGTGAAAAGGCACATGATGCAGTTAAACTCATTCTCTCTGGAATTGACAATAAAATCAAACCACGACAGTTTGACAAGCAGGGAAACCTATCCTTTGGAATCCACGAACATATTGATATTCCTGGAATGCGCTACGACCCTGATATTGGAATATTCGGGATGAACGTTAACATAACCTTCGAAAAGCCTGGATACAGGATAAAAAGAAGGAAAATACAGCGAAAGCACATTCCTCACAAACACCAGGTTACACCAGATGAAACCCTGGAGTACATGAAGGAAAATTTCCAGATTAAAATAAAATCTGATAAAGATGATGAATAGGTGATATAATTGCCCAGAAAATACGGAAAGGCATCCAGGAAATGTACAAGATGCGGAGACCACTCAGCGTTAGTTCGAAGATATGGACTCATGCTCTGCCGACAATGTTTCCGGGAACTCGCCCCTAAAATAGGATTTAAGAAGTATAATTAGAGGTGACAAGATGACACTTATGGATCCTCTGGCCGATGCCCTCACTAACATGAGGAACAATGAATTACAGGGAAACAACAAATGCTCAGTATCCCCTGCATCCAAAATGATCGGGCAGGTCCTGAGGACGATGCAAAAAGAAGGTTACATTGGTGAATTTGAATATGTGGACGATGGGAAAGCAGGACAATTCACAGTGGAACTCGAGGGAAATATAAACAAGTGCGGTGTGATAAAGCCTAGGCACGCCGTGAAAAAAGACGAATTCGAAAAATTCGAAAAACGATACTTACCATCCAAAAACTTTGGAATCATGATAGTAACCACCCCTGAAGGTATAATGACCCACCAGGAAGCTAAAGAGCGTGGGATTGGTGGTAGGTTACTGGTATACGTTTACTAAGGTGATAAAAATGGCTTTAGCAATGGTTCTAAGGGAAGAAATACCCGTCCCAGAAGGCGTGGAAGTCACCATAGACAAAGAAATAAGAGTCAAGGGACCTAAAGGAGAACTTAAACGTAAGTTCAAACAGGGAAATGTTACCATCAAACAGGAAGATAGTATGGTGGTACTAGAAACTCGCTTCCCCAAAAAGAAAGATAAAGCTATGCTGGGAACTATAAAAGCCCACATCAGCAACATGATCCATGGATTAACCGAAGGATTCACTTACCGAATGAAAATAGTTTACGCTCACTTTCCAATGACAGTGAAATCTGCCAAGGAAAAGGTAACCATTGAAAACTTCCTGGGAGAACGCTACCCCCGCACAGCCAAAGTGGTGGGCACAGCACAGGTAAAAGTTCAGGGAGATGAAGTGATCATCACCGGTGTAAACAAAGAAGATGTAGGTCAGACCATGGCCAACCTTGAACAGGCCACCAAAATTAAGGGAAGAGACCCCAGGGTGTTCCAGGATGGAATATACCTGGTGGCTAAGGAGTGATTCTGATGAAAAGACCAAAATTCCGAAGACAGGAATGGCACCGGTACAAAAAACTGGGCGAAAAATGGAGGAAAACCAGGGGTAAAACCAGCAAAACCAGAAGGTATGAAGGTCGTAAACCTGCCATGCCCACTATTGGATACTGCTCACCCAAGGCCACCAAAGGATTACACCCCTCTGGATACCAGGATGTCTTAGTATGTAATGTTAAGGACTTGGAAACCCTGAACCCTGAAACTCAGGCAGGAAGGATCAGCTCAACTGTAGGACTCAGAAAAAGAGAAATCATGCTGGAAAAAGCAGATGAGCTGGGAATCAAGATCTTAAACCAATAAGAATTTCATAATCCCAAATAATTGATCAAATAAGTAATCAATCAATAAATCATTAATATCCTAAACCGTTAAAGGATAATCCTTGGGATTAACCCTCATAACGGTTCTCATAGGAAATTACGGGGCTATCATCCACAAGATGATGGTAATAATGAAAATATATTAAAAAAAATGAAAATGGATGCAAAGGGAAAATATGGCATCCGAAAGAAATCCTGAATATGAAATCATCAGGATTTTAGAAAAAAAATGTTTTGATCGACCTTTCCATAAAAAGGTCGATATGGAGGTTTCTTTATGAATCTTACTACTCAAAAGAGACTAGCTGCAGACCTGCTAAAAGTAGGTGTCAACAGGGTGTGGATAGACCCTAACAACCTGGAAGAAGTTTCCAGGGCAATCACCCGGGAAGGAGTTAACCAACTCATCCAACAGGGTTACATTAAAGCACGACCCAAAAAAGGAATCAGCAGTTACCGATCAAAAAAGATAGCGGAACAGAAAAAGAAAGGAAGAAGGAAAGGTAGAGGAAGTGTAAAAGGAGCTAAAGGGGCCAGAAACCCTAAAAAACAAGCCTGGATGACCACCATCAGGGCACTCCGAAAAGACCTCAAGGACATGAGGGATGAACGTGAAATTAACCGCACCACCTACCGTAAATTATACAGAATGGCTAAAGGTGGAGCTTTCCGTAGTAAATCCTACATGAAAACCTATGCCAGGGACCACGACCTTTTAAGATAAAAAAATGGGGGAATAACATTGGCACAAGGATCAAGATATAAAGTAGCATTCAAACGTAGAAGAGAAGGTAAAACCGACTACGGGGCAAGATTAAAACTCATAGGCTTAGATAAACACCGTCTGGTAGTTCGTATCACAGGTAATCATACCATAACCCAGATAATCGATGTGGGATCTTCCGGAGACGACACATTAGTTTCAGCTCACTCCCAGGAACTTAAAAATATGGGATGGATGGGCAATGGTAAAAACACCTCAGCAGCCTACCTCACAGGATACCTTTGTGGTAAAAAAGCCCTTAAAGAAGGTATAGATGGAGCAGTACTGGACATGGGACTGGTAACTTCAACCAAAGGTTCCAAAATATATGCAGTCCTTAAAGGAGCATTAGATGCTGGTCTGAATGTACCTCACAATGATGTTGTCCTTCCTGACGAAGACAGAATCACCGGGGAACACATTGTCCAATATGCCCAATCCTTGGACAAGGCAGAAATGGAGAAAAAATTCTCCCAATACCTGGAAAAAGGATTATCGCCCCTGGATTTACCTGATCACTTTCAAAGCATTAAGGAAAAGATCGAAAAAGAGGTATCATAATGAATGATTATAACAAAGAGGAATGGGAACCTAAAACCAACCTGGGGCGCATGGTAAAGGAGGGTCAGATCACCAATATCGATGAGATCTTCGACCGTGGCCTGCCCATCATGGAACTGGAAATTGTAGATACCCTACTCCCAGATCTGGAAGAAGAGGTCATGGATGTGAACCTAGTGCAGAGAATGCACAAATCCGGACGTAAAGTCAACTTCAGAGTTATTGTCACCGTAGGAAACAAAAACGGTTACGTGGGATTAGGTCAGGGTAAAGCCAAAGAAGTAGGCCCAGCCATCAGAAAAGCAGTAGATGATGCTAAATACAATATCATCAAAGTCCGCCGAGGATGTGGAGATTGGGGATGTGTTTGTGGACGAGAACACACCGTACCATTCAAAGTAGAAGGTAAAAGTGGCAGTGTCCGAGTAACCCTCATACCCGCTCCTGGTGGAGTAGGATTAGCCATAGGAAACGTTGGTAAAACCATCCTGGGACTGGCTGGAATCGACGATATCTGGTCCCAGACCAGAGGACAAACCCAGACCACCATCAACTTTGCTGGCGCAGTATTCGATGCCCTTAAAAAGTTAAGCATGGTTAAAGCACCTACCAAAGACCTTAAAAAACTGGGCGTCTGTGTGGAGTAAGGTGATATCATGATTATAGCATTAAGAGTCAGAGGACGCACCGGGATCAACCAGGACATAGCTGACACCCTGGACATGCTCCGATTAACCAGAATCAACCACGCTGTTCTTCTACCAGACACTCCCAGTTATCAGGGAATGTTACAAAAAGGTAAAGATTACATCACCTGGGGAGAAATCAACCAGGAAACATTAACCCAACTCATTGAAAAAAGAGGAAGACTCCCTGGAAGAGAAAGAATCACCCCTGAAGTTCTAGCTGAACTGGGAGATTATAAATCCGCAGAAGAACTTTCAGAAGCCCTTATAAAAGAGGAAACCACCCTGGAAGATATTGGTTTAAAACCAGTCTTCAGATTACACCCACCCAGGAAGGGCTACAATCACATCAGAAAAAGTTTCAATGAAGGAGGAACACTGGGTTACCGAGGAGAAGAAATCTCCCAACTTATAAAAAAGATGGTCTAGATCTAGTAGATCAAGGGATCTGGTAGACTAAATTATATGGTGTAGATCAAGGATCTAGTAGACCTATATTAAACATGATGGTACAGATATAATAGCCATCATACACACCATTACCACTAAACCCTAAAATACTCATCAAATTATTAACTAAAATCACAAATTAAGGTGTACACTATGATAAGGAAAACCCGCAAAATAAACAAAATGCGAGGCTCCCGAACCATAGGTGGCGGTTGCTCTAAGAAGAGACGAGGAGCAGGTCACCGTGGAGGAAGAGGAAAAGCCGGAGGCCATAAACACATGTGGACTTGGGTAGTTAAGTTCGACCCTAACCGCTATGGTAAACATGGTTTTAAGAGACCTCAAAAAACTATTAACAAGTTCAAAACTGTAAATCTGGACTATCTGGATGATAATGCAGAAAAACTGGTTGAAAAAGAATTAGCCCAGAAAGAGGGTGAAAAAATAGTTATCGATGTTACCCAATTAGGATATGATAAAGTATTGGGCAAAGGAAAAGTAACCCGGGCCCTCACCATCAAGGCACCACTATTTTCTGCCAGTGCCATTGCTAAGATAGAAGAAAATGGGGGAGAAGCAGTAACTCTTTAGTTAGATTCTATCTAGATAGGAGTTTGCAATTTTCCATATTTCTCAATATAAGGAGTGAAACCATTGTTGAAGGAAGCTCTTCTGCCGATTTTCTCATTTCTACCCCAGGTTAGATCACCCACTTATCGGGTACCTTTCAAGGAAAAACTCAAATGGACCGGAATAATTCTGATATTATATTTCATATTATGTCAGATACCTTTATTCGGACTCAGCACCACGGCTGTTGATCAATTCTCTCAGTTAAGAGCAGTTATGGCAGGTCAGTTCGGTTCCATTATGACCATGGGTATAGGACCCATAGTCACAGCATCCATTATCCTCCAGCTACTGGTGGGGGGTAAAATCCTGAATTTAGATCTATCCCAGCATGAAGACAAGGCTTTCTTCCAGGGAACTCAGAAACTCCTGGCAATAATTTTCACCATTGGTGAAGCCCTGGTATATGTTTTCACCGGTGCTTTATCCCCAGCATCATCTGAATTTGTCTGGGTTATGGTCCTGCAACTGGTTGTTGGAGGGATCCTGATCATCTTCCTTGATGAAGTGGTCTCCAAATGGGGATTCGGTAGCGGAGTAGGATTATTCATTGCTGCAGGTGTATCCTCACAGATAGTAATAGGATCCTTAAACCCATTAGCAACCTCTGTCTCACCCGGAGTACCCTCCGGAGCCATACCCCAATTCATATATCTACTTACCACCAGCCAACCTGATTTCAGCATTCTGATACCAGTACTCGCTGTTGTTGTGGTGTTCTTAGTAACAGTATATGCCCAGAGTATGCGGGTGGAAATACCCCTATCCTTTGGAGGAGTGAAAGGAGCGAGAGGTAAATATCCCCTCAAATTCATATATGCCAGTAACATGCCGGTTATATTAGCCAGTGCATTACTGTTAAACGTACAATTGTTTGCTGCCCTGTTCCAGAAACTAGGATTCCCTATACTGGGTACAATATCCAATGGACAGGCAATAAGTGGATTGGCATATTATTTGACCACACCCACTTCACTCTCTGATCTGTTAACCAACCCCTTGGGGGTGGCATTTTATGGAGTGGTATTCATAGCATTATGTGTGTTATTTGCCTGGTTATGGGTGGAAATAAGTGGAATCGGACCCAAACAGGTAGCCAAACAGTTACATGGTATGGGTATGCAGATACCAGGATTCAGAAGCAGCCGTACTCAGTTTGAAAGATTACTCAAAAAATACATTCCCGCAATCACCATCCTTGGAGGAGCATTTGTAGGTGTACTGGCATTCGGTGCCGACCTTACCGGTGCACTGGGAGGGGGAACAGGAGTTTTACTTACAGTTGGTATAGTATACCAGCTTTATGAAGAAATCGCACAGGAGCAGCTCATGGATATGCATCCTATGCTCAGGAATTTCTTAGGTGATTCAAAATGAAAGTAGTGGTAGTTGCAGGAATACCAGGATCAGGAAGCACCACCGTGCTTCAACATGCCCTAAAAGAAACAGACTATGTCCATGTTAACTATGGAGATGTTATGCTGGAAATAGCTCAGGAACTGAAACTGGTAGATGATAGGGATGCCATGCGCAAACTCCCTCCTGAAACCCAGAAGAAAATCCAGAAAAGAGCTGCAAAAGCGATAAGAGAACGAGCCGAATCAGCAAACATCATAGTAGACACTCACTGCACTATCAACACACCCTCTGGTTTTTTACCAGGATTACCCCAATGGGTCCTGGAAGAACTGCAACCAGACATGTTCATACTACTGGAAGCTGATGGTGATGAAATACTCATGCGCCGTATCAGTGACACCACCCGAATCAGGGATTCAGAACGCATCAAAGACATAGAATTACACCAAGAAATGAACCGAGCCACAGCCATGGCCTACGCAGTATACACCGGGGCCACAGTCAAAATTATAGAAAATCATAACGACCGGTTAGATGAATCGGTTAACAAAATGAAAGAAACCCTAATGAGATAAGGGAAAAATAAAGAAACCCGGATTGATAAGGGATAAGAGGAAATTAAAATGGTATTAGAATTCATAACTGAACCCATATTTGCAGCACTGGACGTCATATTTTTGCCCATAGTCAATGCTTGGGGTCCTATGTTAGGTGTATTCGTAATATCCACCATTGTGGCCTTCTTCATTACCCTGGCTAACAAATTACTGGTTGACCAGGAACGGTTACAGCATGTGCAGACAGAAATGAAAGGATTTCAGCAGGAAATGATGGCCGCCCAGAAATCAGGTGACCCTAAAGCCCTGGCTGAAGTTCAGAAAAAACAATCAGAGTTCATGAAACTCCAGCAGGAAATGATGATGAACTCCTTCAAACCCATGATTGTGACCATGGTACCCATCCTGCTCATATTCTGGTGGATGGCAGCCCAACCAGCCATAAACAAGTTGGTAGTAGAATTACCATCATTCGTATATTACGTGCTATTTGTATGGCTTTTCCATATGTTCTACCACCAGTCACCCGGAGTCCCAATAATGGCCATAGAATGGTTAGGATGGTATATCCTTTGTTCCTTTGCCATGTCCATGATATTCAGGAAGTTCATGGGACTTAAAAGTGGAGGAATCTAGGAAAAATGAGTCCCCTGAAAATTCAGGTGGATTAAACATAACCAAACTAACACTACTCACAGAATATTTATTAAGGCCTTCACTGAATATTTATCAAGGAATTAATTTAATATTCACGAGATATTCACTAATTTAAACTCAAAATAGGAGAATAAGAAAAATGCCAGCATTAAGATACAGATCACGAACCTACAAAAGAACCTTCCGGAAAACTCCGGGAGGCAAAACTGTACTCCACTATAAAAAGAAGAAACCTCAAAAGCACCACTGTGCTGAATGTGGTAAACTCTTACACGGAGTCCCCCGAGGAAGACCTTACCAGATAAGGAAACTCGCCAAGTCAAAGAAAAGACCCAACCGGCCTTATGGTGGTAACCTCTGTCCTGAGTGCACCCGTCAATTCTTTAAAAAACAGGCCAGAATGGAAGTCGGAGAATAAATGATCATTACCATCGGAGGATTAGCTGGAAGTGGAACCAGCACCACCTCCCGCATCCTATCTGAAAAAACAGGAATACCCTCAGTATCAGCAGGGGACATATTCCGACAGATGGCTGCGGAAAGGGGTATGGATATACTTGAATTCAGCAAATTTGCCGAGGGAAACACCGAAATTGACCAGGAAATCGACCAAAGACAGGCTGAACTAGCTCGCAAGGCCGATGATCTTATTGTGGAAGGACGCCTTTCTGCTTACTTTGTGGAAGCGGATTTAAAGGTATGGTGCACAGCACCCCTGGATATCCGTGCTGAGAGGATCAGTCAAAGGGAAAATAAACCCATTAACCAGGCCAGAGAAGAAATCATCACCCGTGAACAGAGTGAAGCCCAACGATACCTGGAAATTCACAATATCAACACCCACAAACTGGATGTCTATGATATTGTAATTAACACTCACGCCTTTAAGGCTGATAGCGTCGCACAAATCATATTAAAAATAACTGAGGTGATTTAATGCCAGCAATAGAAGTTGGAAGAATTTGTATGAAAATCTCCGGAAGAGAATCCGGTGAAAAATGTGTAATAGTCGAGATTATAGATGATAAATTCGTAGAAGTCGTTGGAAGTGCTGTTAAAAACCGCAGGTGTAATATTAAACACCTGGAACCAACTGAACAGGTAATGGAAATAAAAAGCGAAGACCCAGAGGCTATAATAAAGGACCTGGAATCTGCAATAGCTTAAATCCAGTTATCTTAACATAACCTAAAGTTAGGGACTTAACATAACTTCATAAAATAAGAGTGAAGGTTTAACCCATGGTAGAACTCCTCCAAAAAGCCTACGGGGAAACAGATCCCCAGTATGGCTGCCACCCTGATGAGCGGCCTATAGAGGAGCACCTGTCCAAGGGTATTATCAACCTGGACAAACCTTCAGGTCCCACATCCCATGAAATTGACTCATGGGTTAAAAGAATTCTTAAATGTGAGAAAACAGGTCATGGTGGAACCCTGGATCCACGGGTTACTGGTGTTCTTCCCATTGGAATTGACACCGCCACCAGAGCCATACAACTATTACTGGAAGCACCCAAAGAATATGTTTGCCTCCTGAGACTCCACGAAGATGTGGGAGAATCAACAATTCGTGACATCTTAGAGGAATTCACTGGTAAGATCTTCCAAACACCTCCCCTGCGTTCAGCAGTGAAAAGAGAACTCCGGGTACGGACCATATACTATGTGAACATCCTGGAAATTGATGGTCAGGATGCACTATTCCGTATAGGTTGTGAGGCCGGTACTTACATCCGTAAATACTGTCACGATGTGGGTGAAGCCCTCGGATGCGGAGCACACATGGCAGAACTTCGCCGAACCCGTGTGGGAGACTTTAAAGAGGATGAAACCCTTAAAACCCTGCAGGACGTCAATGATGCCTACCATTACTGGAAGGAAGATGATGATGAAGCACCCCTCAGGGAATGCGTATTCCCCATGGAAACAGCTGCCACACACCTTAAAAAGATAGTTGTACGTGATTCAGCAGTTGATGCCTTGTGTCATGGTGCGGATCTGGCAGCAGGTGGAATATTATCCCTGAGTGAAGGGATAAATAAGGATGAAACCCTGGTGGTTATGACCCTTAAGGATGAAATGGTAGCTGCTGGTAAGGCAATGGCCACCACCCCAGAAATGGAGATGGCAGAGAAGGGTATTATGGTGAATATAAAAAAGGTTTTTATGGAACCTGGAACATATCCCATGATGTGGAAGTAAAAAAATCTACTAAATTTACCTGAACTCCCACCCAAAACCCTACAAAAAAAATATTAACCTAGAACATACTTAAGTCATAAAAACATAGATAAGTGGGGTTTCTGATATTATCATTTTGACCAGACAGATAATTTTATCTCATGCCGGGATAGTCTAGCCTGGTAAGGCGCAAGACTGGAAATCTTGTGGAGCTTTGCTCCGCCTGGGTTCAAATCCCAGTCCCGGCGTTCATTAAATCTGTAAAATGACTCTAAATCAATAGTCAGATGATATGAATAAGAAATTTAATTGAAATTAATTCCAGTGAACAATTCATTGGAATGAAATAACATAATATATGTAAGATAATTGAATCACTAATTGAATGATTTTCCTTACAAATTAAATCAATCAATTGAAACTCAATTAAAACCGGAGTTTGAGTATAAAAAGTTTCAGACAACCCTAACCGGTTGGCACTGATGATCCGCGCAAACTCCAAATAAGTAAGATATAGATATGGAGGAAATTTAGAATGGAAGAAGATTTCAAACACATGGTTCGGATCGCCCGTAAAGACGTAAACGGGAACAAAACCATTATAAACGCCCTAACCGATATAAAAGGAGTGGGCAAAGCATTATCTGGTGCACTATGCACCACCTTGGAACTTGATCCCAACCAGAAAATAGGATACCTATCAGACGAAGCAGTAATAGATCTGGAAAAAGCTATTCGTAACCCTCAAAACTGTAAACTCCCTCAATGGATGCTCAACCGCAGGAACGACTATGAAACTGGAGAAACAACCCACCTCATAGAATCCGACCTGGTAATGCGTCTCCGGGATGATCTCAACCGTATGAAGAAAACCCGAAGCTACAAGGGAAGAAGACACGAAGTCGGCTTACCTGTCCGGGGCCAGAGAACCAAATCCACCTTCCGTAAAGGAGGATCAGTGGGAGTTAGACGAAGAAGAGGATAAACAAGGGAGACGATTAACATGGGACATCCAAGAAAGTCAAGGAAAAAATACGATACACCTTCACACCCCTGGAATGCTGACCGTATAAAACAGGAAAATAAATTAGTCAAAAAATACGGCCTTAAAAACAAGAAAGAAATTTGGAAGGCCGAAACCATGGTTAAAAGATACAGGCGAGACGCCAGGGAATTGTTGGGTATGAGTAGTGAGCAGAACTCACAGGAAAGACAACAACTCCTAGGACACCTCACCAGACATGGAATACTTCCTGAAACAGCTAAACTGGAAGAAGTTCTGGATCTTACCGTGGAAGATGTTCTGCGCCGCAGACTTCAAACAGTGGTTCATAAGAAAGGATTAGCTTACACACCCAAAGAAGCCAGAGTATTCGTAGTGCATGGACACATTGCCATGAACAACAAGAAAATCAACTCCCCCAGTTACCTGGTTAAAAAAGGAGAAGAAGAACAAATCGGATATTATCCTGGTTCACCGGTTATAAAACTAAAAATCCCTGAAAATCCTAAAAAGGAAAAACCAAAAAAGGAAAAACCAAGAAGGGACTCATACAGAGGAAGGAGAAATAGAAGAAGGTGATTAACATGGCAGAAAAACCAAAAGAAAAATGGGGAGTAGCTAACGTATTCTCATCATTTAACAACACCATCATCACCATCACCGATGTTACGGGAGCAGAAACCATTAGCCAATGGTCTGGTGGTAAAGTCGTCCGGGCAGACAGACAGGAATCATCACCATTCGCAGCCATGGAAGCAGCAAGCCGTGCAGCAGATGATGTTAAAGAAAAAGGAATTGTAGGCCTGCACATTAAAGTACGAGCCCCTGGTGGAAACGGACCACGCTCACCCGGACCCGGAGCACAGGCAACCATAAGAGCCCTGGCCCGAGCAGGAATCAAAATCGGAAAAATTGAAGATGTAACACCCATCCCCCACGATGGTACAGGAAGACCAGGTGGTAAACGGGGTAGAAGGGTTTAAACATGTGATGTGTCTTGTATGGAGATAGAAATTATAAACAGGGAAGATAACCGGTTAACCTTCATCATTGAAGGTGTAGATACCAGTATGGTTAATGCCCTGCGCCGGATCTCCCTGGTGGAAGTGCCCACTATGGCCATTGAAACCGTGGAGTTCTTAAAAAACGATGCAAGAATATTCGACGAAGCACTAGCCCACCGACTGGGACTGGTACCACTCACCACCGACCTGGAAGCAATGGTATTACCTGAAGATTGTGACTGTGAAGGTCGTTGTTCACGCTGCAGTGTATCCCTAATCTTAAAGGGAAAAGGACCAAAAACACTCTACTCAGGTGACCTGAAATCAGAAGATTCCACAACCCAACCTGTCTTAGACACCATTCCACTCGTAAAACTCAAAGAAGGAGAAGAAGTGGAACTGGAAGCAATAGCACAATTAGGAGTAGGTGGAGAACATGCTAAATGGCAAGCAACCACTACCTGTGCTTACAAACACTATCCAGAAATCATCATAGATACTGATAAATGTGAAGCATGCCTCCACTGTGTGAAAGAATGCCCCAGATCAGTCCTGGAATATGATGAAGAAAAAAACCAGATCAACGTGGTGGATCTGGAAAACTGTTCCCTATGCCGTACCTGCATGAAGGACTGTCCAAACCAAGCCATCACCGTCAACATAGTGGAGGACAAATTCATCTTCCGCATAGAAACCGACGGTTCATTATCTCCAACAGATGTATTAACACGCGCATGTGACATATTAACTGAGAAAGCTCTTAATATCATTACTTTTTGTGAAGAAGGAGGAAGTTAAGGATGAAAACTAACCCCCAAATTAACCAACTCATAAAAATCCTCAAAGAAAAAGCTTACCAGGAGGAAACACCACTCTGGAAAGACCTGGCACGCAGGTTAGGAAAATCCACCCGTCAAAGGGCAGAAGTTAACATTTCCAGAATCAACAGGCACTCATCAGATGATGAAGTAGTGCTGGTGCCAGGGAAAGTCCTGGGAAGTGGTGCACTGGACCATAAGGTTCAAGTGGCAGCACTTGACTTCTCCCAACAAGCCGAAGAAAAAATAACCAGTGCAGGTGGAAAATGCCTGGACATAACCCTTCTCATGGAGGAAAATCCACAGGGAAGCGGAATAAAAATTATCGAATGATAAAGGTGCATATAAATGATTATAGACGGAGAAGGACTCGTTCTGGGAAGGCTGGCAAGTACTGTCAGTAAAAAACTCCTATCCGGGGAACGGGTAACAGTTTTAAATGCAGAAAAGATTATAATATCTGGTAACAAGGACTGGGCCTACGCTAAATACAAACAAAGAATAGACCGGGCCAGTATATCCAACCCCCGAAGAATGGGGCCAAAATATCCACGCCGACCAGATGACATATTCCGAAGAACAGTAAGGGGAATGTTACCCCACAAACAGCAAAAAGGAAGACAGGCTCTTAAAGGCCTTAAAGTTCATGTGGGAGTCCCCTCGGAATTTGAAAAAGAAGAAATTAACCAATTAAAAGAAGCACAGCCCAAAAACATCTCCAAATCGGTGGAACTGGGAAAAATATCCCAACTCTTAGGAGCAAAATTCGAATAAAGGAAGTGTAACTATGAAGAAAGTTATTCACACCAGTGGAAAAAGAAAAACAGCCATAGCCCGGGGCAGGTTCAGAGAAGGGAAAGGCAGAATCCGCGTTAACAAAAAACCAGTGGAACTTTACGACCCAGAACTGGCAAAACTCAAAATCCAAGAACCAATCACCCTGGCCGGAGACTTAATAAACCAGGTGGATATAGATGTTAATGTTATTGGTGGCGGAGTAATGGGACAGGCAGAAGCCGCCCGTATGGTCATAGCCAAAGGAATGGTACAGTGGACTGGTGACATTGAACTAAAAGAAAAGTTCAACCAATACGACCGTACTATGCTGGTAGGAGACCCCCGTAGATCAGAACCCAAAAAATATGGTGGTCCCGGAGCTCGTGCCCGTAAACAGAAAAGTTACCGATAAATTAATTACCCCATATTTTTATATTTAATTTATAAAATGAAAATACAAAGTAAAAAGAGGAGAACATGATTCCTGTAAGATGTTTGAGCTGTGGAAAGGTAGTATCAGCTTACTTTGAAGATTTCCAGAAAAGAACTGAAATGGGAGAAGACCCCCAGGAAGTACTAGATGATCTGGGAATCAATAAATACTGTTGCCGGAGAATGTTCATAGCCCATGTAGAAGTATGGTAGGGGCCGTAGGGTAGCATGGTCCATCCTCCCAGCCATTGAAAGAAGTTTCCAGATCATCCAAGACATAATTATCAAAATTAGAATTTGCATGATATAAGGATATTTTCTTACAACTGGAACGGGGATGGTCAAACACCGGAACGCTGGAGACCCGAGTTCAAATCTCGGCGGCCCCATCACAATCACCCCCATAATCACATAAAAAAACAATTTTTTTATTTCATTGGATATAAAAAAAACAGGAGAAAAGCCATGGCAAGTAAAAAATTCACCCGTTTTGAAAAGGCCAGAGTAATAGGAGCCCGAGCATTACAACTTTCTATGGGAGCAAAACCAATGGTGGAAGTAACCCCAGATCTAGACCCCATAGACATAGCCACCATGGAACTTAACAAAAAGGTGCTCCCCCTGGATGTTCGTCCCCGGGAAGAATAAGCAAACAACAAATTATCATATCACTCAATTTACTACTCATGATATTGTGATCAGCACACTCCTTATGAAACATACAAGGAGAAGGATCATTTTATGATAAATAAACTCAAAATTTTATGATAAATAAACTCAAAAAAACCACTATTTTTTATTTAAGAGGTGTTTTTTAATGGACAGCGTTATTGAAGACATCCGGGTTAGAAAAATTTTAGATAGCAGAGGAAACCCCACTCTAGAAGTGGATGTAATCACCTGGAACGGATTCGGAAGGGCAGCCGCACCCAGTGGAGCCAGCACCGGATCACGTGAAGTGGTAGCATTCCCCGCAGGAGGAGTGGATGGTATTATAGAAGAAGTAGAGGATATAATCTCAGCCGAACTCATAGGCATGGATGCTGAGGACTTACTGGAAATAGATCTGGTTTTAAAGGAAATAGACGGCACTGAAAACCTATCTGCCATAGGTGGTAACACCACCGTTGCTGTATCCATGGCAGTGGCCAAAGCCGCAGCCTCATCATACAACTTACCCCTCTACAGATTCCTGGGTGGTAACATGCCCTCTCAACTACCATACCCCCTGGGAAACATGATAAACGGAGGAGCACACGCAGGTAAAAATGCCCCTGACATTCAGGAGTTTTTAATTTTACCAGTAGGAGCCACCAACATCACCGAAGCAGTGTTCACCAACACCACAGTACACCGCAGGATAAGGGAAAAAATCGCAGTAAAAGATTCACTCTTCACCGGTGGAAAAGGAGATGAAGGAGGATGGGCACCCAACCTCACCAACCAGGAAGCACTGGAAATCCAGGCCTCATCCTGTGAAGAAATCAGCGATGAAACTGGAGTACTGGTCAAACCCTGCCTGGACATGGCAGCCAGTGAATTCTGGGACACAGAAAAGGAAAAATACATTTACAGTAAAGAAGGAGTCCAGAGAGACACTGGTGAACAAGTAGATTATGTCAATGAAATAATAGACACCTATGGCATGTTTTACGTGGAAGACCCAATTAGAGAAGGAGACTTCCAGGGATTCGCAGATTTAACCCAGAAATCAGGTAAAAAATGCCTGATATGTGGAGATGATCTTTTCGTAACCAATGTGGGTATACTGGATGAAGGAATCAAACAGGGAGCAGGTAATTCCATAATCATCAAACCCAACCAGATCGGAACCCTAAGTGACACTTACGCCACAGTTAACCTGGCCCGTACCAATAAATATGTTCCCGTGGTATCCCACCGTTCAGGAGAAACCACTGATGAAACCATAGCCCACCTGGCAGTAGCCTGGATGAGCCCCATCATCAAAACCGGAGCACTGGGAGGGGAACGCATAGCCAAACTCAACGAACTCATCCGCATAGAAGAAGAGATGAGCAACCCACAAATGGCCGATCTTTCCTGGTAACAACTTTACCAGGAACATATTATAATAATTCAAAGCATTACAAATCATTTAAACAGAAATTAAAGGAAAAAATTAGATTTAAGGAGAATATTCATATGGTTAAAATAACAATAGACCACGATAAATGCGATGGAGCAGACTGTGCAGAATGCGTGGATGTATGCCCCATGGAAGTACTAATACTGGAAGGAGACAAAATCATCATCCAGAACAAGGAAGACTGCAGTTTATGCGAAGTTTGCATGGACGTATGCCCTAACGAAGCAGTGAAGGTGGAAGAGGAATAAAAATCCTCCCATAAAACATAAAACTAATTAGAAGGTGTTAAAGTGTCAGAACTACTAATTCCATTGGACAAATATTTAGCAGCAGGTTTACACATAGGTACTCAACAGAAAACAAAGGACATGGAACGTTACATTTACAGGGTACGTGCAGACGGCCTATACGTTCTAGATGTTAGGAAAACCAACGATCGAATCATATCCGGAGCAAAATTCCTGGCCAAATACGAACCAGAAGACATACTGGCAGTGTCAACCCGACAGTACGGACAGACACCAGTACGCAGGTTCGGAGAACTAACCGGAGCTCAAACCATCCCCGGAAGATTCATACCCGGAACCTTAACCAACCCTAACTATGCAAAATTCTTAGAACCCGAAGTATTAATGGTAACCGACCCCAGACGCGACTCACAAGCAATAATTGAAGCTAAACAGATAGGATTACCTGTAATAGCACTCTGCGATACTGAGAACCTCCTGGGCAATGTAGATATGGTCATACCTGTAAACAACAAAGGAAGAAAAGCTATCGCACTGGTTTACTGGTTAATGGCCCGACAGATACTCAGGGAAAGAGAAGTACTCGCCCCTGAAGAAGACCTGGAAGTACCTCCATCAGAATTCGAACTCAAAATATAAAGATTCTGATTGGTGGAAATAAAAGATTTTGATTATAATCCCCCAAAAGATGTCCACCAATGACATCTTTTTTTAAAGGTATTCACACGGGATCTGATAATCAAATTATACCAATTGTTAAAAGGCTTTAAAAAATTAAAGGATTAAATTAGCCTGGATGAAGTTATCTAGGGTGAAGTTATCCTGGATGAAGTTTTCTAGGATAAAATTATCCCAGATGGAGTTATTTAGGATGAAATTATCCTATTTTCCAATCATTCTCCCTCTTAACATCCACCTTTTAAATTGTGTAAAATTCCTTAAAATTTATATCCTTGAATTTATTGAAAATTCATCGATTTATAACATTAAAAGTACACCAACCTTTACTCTCATATAAATCATAATAGAACTGATAAAAATGGTTTAAACCCAATTTTATCGAAAAAGGGGGATTTTAATGATTAGAATGCCTGCTGTAGCAGGAATGTTCTATGAATCAGATGAACATTCATTGAAAGAGAGAATTAAATGGTGTTACCTGCACGAAATAGGGCCTGGTGAAATTCCAGGAGAAATTGGAAATCACAGGAGTATCAAAGGACTGATCTCCCCCCATGCAGGTTATCCCTTTTCAGGGCCAGTGGCTGCCCATTCTTATCTGGAACTGGCCAGAGATGGTATGCCAGAAACCCTGATCATACTATGCCCCAACCACACTGGAATAGGATCAGGATTATCCGCCATGACTGAAGGATCCTGGTTAACCCCTCTGGGAGAGGTGGAAATAGATGAACCCTTAGCAGTTGCACTGGTAGAAGATTATCCCTTACTGGATGATGATCCATCTGCCCATATAAAAGAACACAGCTGCGAGGTACAGTTACCATTCCTGCAGGATATAACTCCAGATTTTAAGATAGTTCCCATCTGTATGATGATGCAAGACCTGGAAACATCCCGTGAACTAGGGCAAAGCATAGCTAAGATATCCCATGCCCTGGGAAAAGATGTGGTGGTGATTGCCAGCACAGACTTCACCCATTACCAGCCACATGAAGTAGCCAAAGCCCAAGATGCCAAGGTCCTGGAGGCCATTAGCGCACTTGATGAAGGAAAAATGATACAGGTAATACAGGACTACAATGTAACCATGTGTGGTTACGGACCAGTAACCGCCACCATGGTAGCAGCAAAGGCCATGGGAGCAACTGAAGCAAAAATCCTAAAATACGCCACCAGTGGAGAAACAGGTGGAGACTACAACGCTGTAGTAGGATATGGATCTGCAGTATTCAGATAAAACCGGACAATTAAAAAACTCACAGCTTAATAACAGGTAAACCAGTTTAAGTTGAATAACTTCATTAAACGTATAAAACCATGGAAATCATGGTTTCATCAAAGGGATAAAAAAAATAAGAGTATCAGGAGACTAAAAAAATAGGATATACAGTGCAGGGTAGAATTTAGGGAGTTTAGATTAGATTATAACGGAGTATAATCCATGAAAGCTAGGGCATCAGCACCAGGCAAGGCTATTCTTTTTGGAGAACACGCAGTGGTGTACGGGAAACCAGCCATTGCAGTAGCAGTTAACAGGAAAGCCATAGTAACCATCCAAGAATCAACCGAGGATGATATAAAAGTTAAAATCCCGGAATTAGAAGTTTATGGTTTAATTGATCTGGTAAAAGGCACAATCAGTCCCAAGGACGAAAACTTTTCTGATGCAACCCCCACTTATAATACAGGAATACTGGACTATATTCAACATGCCTTATTTTCTGATGAATTCAACCTAGATCACGGTCTGGACATAAATGTTGACCTGGAAATACCCATCGGTGCAGGCCTGGGATCATCAGCCGCCATAACCGTTGCCACCCTAGCAGCCACTTTTAACTACACCCAACAGGAATTAACCCTGGAAAAACTGGCACAAATGGCCCATAAGGTGGAATTAAAAGTGCAAGGAAGCGCAAGTCCCCTGGACACCACCATATCCACCTACGGAGGTTTCAGTTACTTCACCCACAAACAAGGTGCAATTAAACTGGAAACCAACATGGAAATGCCCTTAGTGGTGGGATATACCTCAAAACCCGGAAACACAGGGAAACTGGTAGCAAATGTTAGGAAACTATCCGAAAACCATCCTACCATAATAAATCCCATACTGGATACCATGGAAACTGTAACCAATCAGGCCAGGGAAGCCATCCTCACTGGGGAAGAAAAGAAAATAGGGGAATTAATGAACATCAACCAGGGATTACTTGACTCCCTCGGTGTTAACACCCTAGAACTATCCAACCTGGTTTACGAAGCACGTAATGCCGGTGCTATTGGCTCTAAAATAACCGGAGCCGGTGGAGGTGGTAGTATAATTGCTTACTGCCCGGGCAGAACACAGGAAGTACTGGAAAAATTACAATCTGTTGAAAATGCATTCCCCATTACAATATCCTCAGAAGGAGTGACATGGTAATGATTCAAATTAACATAATCCGATTTACAGGTTCAACTAGGACAGATCAACATATGGGTTCTAACAGAGTAAATCAATTTACAGGTTTTACTAGGACAGATCAATCTATGGATTATACACGGACAGATCACCTTGTTACAGGAGGTAACTTAAATTGATCATCCTTAAACTGGGTGGTAGTGTTATCACCAGAAAAGGCAGGGATAGACCCACCCTGGATCCAGTGAACCTGGACCGTATAGCCCAGGAAATAGCCCGTTCCAATGTGGATGAACTGGTCATAGTCCATGGAGCAGGTAGTTTCGGTCACCCTTATGCCAGTAAATTTGAGATCGGCTCAGAAATTACCGATGAAAAAGAATTCTTCCGTAAAAAAAGAGGATTCACCTTAACCCAAAATGCAGTGCAAAACTTAAACCACTATGTGTGTAATTTCCTCCTGAAACATGGCATTCCAGCCATAGCCTTACCACCCTCATCATTCATGGTATGTGAAAATAAACGGATAAAGACCGCTAACCTGGAAATGGTGGAAAGATACCTGGAAATGGGAATGGTACCAGTACTACACGGTGACGTGGTACCCGATGATAATAAAAATATTCAAATGGCCGTAGTATCCGGGGACCAGATAATCACATACCTAGCAGAGAACTTAAAACCAGAAAGGATAATCTTAGGTTCAGATGTGGATGGAATATACAACCGCGACCCCAAGGCACATCCTGAAGCCCAACTACTCCCAGTAGTTAAGTCAATGGATGATCTGGAATTTTTAGAAGGAGCCCGCACCGTAGATGTTACCGGTGGAATGGCAGGGAAACTAAAAGAACTTTTAGATCTTGCAGAAATAGGAACAGAATCAGAAATAATCAATGCAGGAACTGCTAAAATAGTGGAATGCGCCCTTAAAGGTGAAAAAGTCAGGGGAACCCTCATAACTAAAAATGTTTGAACACAAAATAAGACTGTTTGAACTATAAGATAACTAAGTCAAAAATATATTATCATAATCATTTAATTACCAAATAATAATTTCAAGATAATAGGAAAGCAAATAGGAAATATTTCAATAAAATAAGAAATATCTCAAAAAAATGGAAGATACTTTAAGTAAATAGGAAAAATAAGATAAAACTCAATATTTAACAGATTATAAGATAAAATATTTAGTATTACACTTAAAAGAGATAAATTAATGAAGATCATATAAAAAGGAAACAAAATAAACATAATTATATTATTAAGAAGTAAATTGATGGAGATTAAATAAAAAGGAAACAAAACAGGCATAATTATATTATTAAGAAGTAAATTAATGAAGATTATGTGAAAAGGAATTAATTAAAGAAATTACATGAAAAAAGGAAGAAATTATGATTTCTGATAGAAAATTAGAGCATTTGCTATTATGTACCCATAGCGATGTGGAGTACCATAAAAAAACCGGATTAGAAGATGTGGAACTAGTCCACAAAGCCCTTCCTGAAATAAATAAGGAAGAAATAGATTTATCCACAAATTTCCTGGGAAAAAAGATGGATGCACCTCTAATAATAACAGCTATTACTGGAGGACACCCTGCTTCATTAAAGGTGAACCAAAAACTGGCAGGTGAAGCCCAGAAATTCTCAATTGGAATGGGACTGGGAAGCCAGAGAGCAGCAGTTGAAAACCCAGAATTAATATCCACCTATAAAGTAGCACGTGAAGCTGCTCCTGATGCCTTTTTAATAGGTAACATAGGAGCACCCCAAATAGAACTTGCCACCAGTGCTGCAGAAATGATAAACCTCGATGCCCTGGCAGTTCACCTGAACCCCCTCCAGGAGGCTATCCAGCCAGAAGGGGATGTGGACTCCCAAGGATACCTGGAAAATATTAAAAAAACAGTCCAAAATGTGGATATTCCCATAATTGCCAAGGAAACAGGTGCAGGTATCAGTGGAAACGATGCCAAACTCCTGGAAAAAATGGGTGTCAGTGCCATTGATGTGGCAGGAGCAGGAGGTACCAGCTGGGCTGCAGTGGAAACCTACCGTTCTAAAGATAAAGACATGGGAAAACTATACTGGGATTGGGGCATACCCACTGCAACCAGCACCATAGAAGCCACTCAATCTGTTAACATACCCATAATCTCCTCAGGAGGAATAAGAAACGGATTAGACGCAGTGAAAGCATTAGCCCTGGGAGCTGATCTTGTGGGAATGGCTTTACCCGCCCTTAAAGCAGTATACCAGAGTGATGATGCCCTTTCCAGTTTCCTCCTAAAGTTCATAGAGGAAATGAAAGTGGCCATGTACCTGGTGGGAGCATCCAACCTGGAAGAACTGAAAAAAACTGATCTGGTAATCACAGGAAAAACAAAAGAATGGCTCACAGAAAGGGGCTATGACACTAAAATTTACGCAAGGAGGTCATCTGAATGAGTGTGGAAGTAATTGCCATTGGTGGTTACGAAGAAGTGGGCAAAAACATGTCCGCAGTTAAAATCGGGGAAGATGTGGTGATCTTTGATATGGGAATCAACCTGGACCGGGTTAACATCCATGAAGACACCGACATTGCCCGTATGCACAGTCTGGATCTGATTGAAAGAGGAGTTATACCAGACGATACCCTGATGAAGGATGTGGATGGTAAAGTACGGGCCATAGTATTCACCCACGGACACCTGGATCACATAGGAGCCGTGGCTAAATTAGCCCACCGATACGACGCACCACTCATAGGAACACCCTACACCCTGGCATTGGTGGAAAACAGTATAAAACAGGAAAGAAAATTCGAAGTATCCAACCCCCTCCAGGTTTTAAATGCTGGAGAAAAATTACAACTCTCCCCGGACATAACCCTGGAATTCGTGCACACTACCCACAGTATACCTCAGGCAGTGAACGCTGTCCTGCACACACCCGAAGGTATCATAGTCTATGCATTGGACTTCAAATTCGATAACCATCAGATGATCAGCCCCCCACCAGATTATAAACGTCTCAGGGAGCTGGGAAACCAGGGAGTTCTGGCTTTGATTGTGGAAACCACCAGAATGACTGAAAAACAGCAGGAGAAAACCCATTCTGAGAAGGTGGCCCGTATAGTACTGGAGGATATCATGCGAGACATCCTACCAGCCAAGGAAGGATTACTGGTAACCACTTTTTCGAGTCATATTGAACGTATCCAGGCCATATGTAACATAGCCCAGGAAAGCAACCGGAAAATCCTATTACTCGGACGGTCTATGGAACGTTTCGGAAGCATAGCTGAAAAAATAGGCATCCTGGATTTACCCAAAGGAACCAGCATATTCGGAAGCCCCAAATCAGTTAACCGGGCACTGGCCAGGGCAGAGGAAAACCGTTCTAAATACATACTGGTAACCACCGGACACCAGGGAGAACCCGATGCATTACTACCCAGAATAGCCAGTGGCAGAACCCAGTTCAATGTAGCCCCAGGAGATAACGTGGTAATCAGTGCACCTATCATACCCAACCCCACCAACGTGGCCAATCGTAATTTAATGGAACGACGTTTAAAAGATAGTGGAGCACGAATATATACCAACGCCCACGTATCCGGACACGCAGGTCCTGAAGACCACCGTGACTTCATACGCATGCTCCAACCCGAACACATCATACCAGCCCACGGTGACCTGGAAATGCTGGCAGCCTACACAGAAATGGCCGAGGAAGAAGGATACAGGATGGGTAATAATATTCATATACTAAGAAATGGACAGGCACAGGTTTTCAACGGAGGAATTTAATGACCGAAACACTGGAAGTAACAGAGATCCTGAAGAAATACTCAACCAGGATCGATCAGGAAATAAAAGAAGCCCTGGAAACAGTGGACCCTGAAACACTCCGCCAGGCATCAGAACACCTGGTGAAAGCTGGTGGGAAAAAACTCAGACCATCACTGGCTGTTTTAAGTGCAGAAGCAGTGGGCGGCACAGTAAAATCCGCACTGAAAGCAGGGGCATCTGTGGAACTTATCCACACCTTCAGCCTCATCCATGATGACATTATGGACCAGGATGAAAAAAGAAGGGGTAAACCATCAGTACATGTATTATGGGGTGAACCCATGGCCATACTCGCCGGAGACACACTCTTCAGCAAAGCATTTGGCACTGTACTTAAAAGTGAAGAAGATGGAGTGCCACCTGAACTGATACTTCCAGCACTACAAACCATAGTTGATAGTTGTGTTAAAATATGTGAAGGACAGGCCTGTGACATGGGATTCACAGAACGCCTGGATGTCACAGAATCAGAATATTTAGGTATGATCTATAAGAAAACCGCTGCACTCATCGCTGCAGCCACTAAATCCGGAGCCATACTAGGTGGAGGCACACCAGAACAGGTGGAAGCCCTCTCCGAATACGGACGTTTAATTGGTATGGCCTTCCAGATACAGGATGACTACCTGGATGTGGCCAGCAGTGAAGAAGACCTGGGAAAACCAGTGGGCAGTGACATAGTAGAAGGTAAAATGACCCTACTGGTAGTGAATGCCCTTGAAAAAGCCACCCCTGAGGATAGGGAAAGATTCATCACCATACTCAAAGAAGAAGGTGATGAAAATGTTTCCGAGGCCATGGAAATCATGAAAAAATATGGTTCCATACAATACGCCTGGCAAGTAGCACAGGAAGATGTTAACCAGGCCAAAAACCTCCTACTGGATGTCCTGGATGACACTCCAGCCCGGGATGCTCTTTTAAAAATAGCAGACTTTGTACTGGAGCGCAGCCACTAAGCTCCATCTAAAAATTTTTAATCCCCCCCTTTTATTTTTATTATTCATTTAAAGTGATTATCATGCAGGAACTGGAAGAAATTATTAAAAAACAAGCCCTGATCAACGCTGCCAAACACGGTGGAAAAGCTCAGCCCGGAGCAGTTATTGGAATGATAATGGCCAATCATCAGGAATACCGGAAACAGGCAAAGGATGTGTCACGATTAGCTGGACAAATTGTCGGTCAGATTAATGGTATGTCTCCTGAAGCACAGAGTGAAGAACTGGAAGCGTTAGGTGGCTTTGTAGAGGAGAAAAAAGTAGAAAAAGTTAAGGGATTAGCTGATCTTAAAGATGTGGATGGTGAAGTGGTACTGCGTTTTGCACCAAATCCATCAGGACCCCTACATATAGGACATGCCAGGGCAGCAGTCTTAAACCAGGAATACAGGAAACGATACAATGGTAAGTTAATCCTGAGGGTTGAAGACACAGACCCCCGCAGAGTTGACCCTGAAGCATACCAGATGATACCTGAAGACCTGAAGTGGATGGGGGTTGAATGGGATGAACAGATCATCCAATCTGACAGAATGGAAATATACTACCAACACGCAGAAGAACTCATCCGTAGAGGAGGAGCCTACATGTGCACCTGCCCAGGAGACGTGTTTAAGGAACTAAAAGACTCCTCTAAACCCTGCCCCCACCGGGATGCATCAGTAGAGGAGAATTTAAAACTCTGGGAGGAAATGCCAACAACGGGTGAGGGAGAAATGGTTCTCCGGGTTAAAACCGATATTCAACATAAAAATCCAGCCATCAGAGACTGGGTGGCTATGCGAGTGGTGGAAGCAGAACACCCCCGTATAGGTTCCAAGTATAAGGTTTATCCCATGATGAACTTCTCAGTAGCCGTGGATGACCACCTCTGCGGAGTGACCCATGTACTACGGGGAAAGGATCACCTAGCCAACAGTGAAAAACAGGAATACCTTTACCATCATATGAACTGGCAAGTACCCCAATTCATACACTACGGACGATTGAAAATGGAGGACATCCTCCTATCCACCTCCAAAGCCAGACAGGGTATAGAAGATGGTGTCTACAGTGGATGGGATGACCCTCGCCTGGGAACCATACGCGCCATTAAAAGAAGGGGCATACAATCTGAGGCTATCCATGAATTGATGATGGAGATCGGGGTGAAAATAGCTGACTCCACCGTAAGCTGGAAGAAGATCTACGGCCTGAACCGTGCTTTCCTGGAAGAGAAGGCTAAACGTTACTTCATGGTTAAACAACCCCAACTAGTAGCAATTGAGGGAATACCTGAATCTTTAATGGGAACAGTTGAAAGACCATTACACCCTGACCACCTGGACCGGGGAATGCGTGAACTGGAATTTAATGGTCAAATCTATCTGGACCGGGAAGACATACCAACCCAACCTGATAAGGTACTGCGACTTATGGATGCAGTTAACATCACCTTCCAGGATGGACAGGCCACCTATCACAGTAGCAGTGTAGATGAAGCCAGGGAAGCTAAAGCCAAAATGGTGCAATGGGTACCATTAAATGGAGTTGTAGTGGTTGATATGGTAATGCCTGATGCCTCCGTGGCTACTGGTTATGCAGAGGAATCTTTATCATCAGTAAAAGTGGATGATGTGGTTCAAATGGAAAGAGTAGGATTTGCCAGGTTAGACCAGATAGAAGGTCTGAAACTAAGATTTTACTATGCCCATAAATGAGGGCATAAATTTCCTATTCAATTGGAGCATAACTTTTCTATTAAGCCTTTTATTCTATGGGATACATCCCATTTTTTATTCAAATTATCTTATTTTTTTTATCCCCTAACTTTTCCCCATTTACTTGAATCATTTCAATCTAAAACTAATTTTATTCCCCTATACCAAGTAATTGTGAAATATGTCACTAAAAATCCTGTAAACCATTAGTGCCTGTGATGTTAAGGTATAACTGTTAAAAACTGCATATATAATAATAACAAGTGCAGCCAATTCCAATCCCATATTAAAGGATGGTTACCAATGGAATATTATCACGATACTAAGATGCAGAAGCTTTTCCAGGTATTGGAGGAGCCCAAATCACTGGATGAAATTGACCTATCCCGAGCCGTAATACAGAACCTTCTTTTGAAGATAATAAACACCTATGGGAACATCACAGTCCAGCAGATGCATGAAATCAGCGGTCTGCACATAGACCTCCTGGAGGAATGCCTCAGACCAATGGAAAAGGATGACTTAATAGTCCAGACCAGTGGTGGATTCCTGTTTGCCAGTGTAGAATACACCATCAAAAAGAAAGGCCATCAAAAGGCAGTTAAACTCATTGAAGAAAACCCTTACATTGGACTGGCCCCAGTAACCTATGATGAGTACTTCAAAATCATGGAAGTTCAGATAAAAGGACGCTACCCCTTAACCATACCTGGAG
Source organism: Methanobacterium sp. (assembly GCA_020854975.1). GTDB lineage: Archaea > Methanobacteriota > Methanobacteria > Methanobacteriales > Methanobacteriaceae > Methanobacterium > Methanobacterium ferruginis. The sequence goes on along the minus strand of JAHKLQ010000202.1, from coordinate 43,259 downwards.
AGGTTATACAACGTGCCTTCCATGATGTGGTGGGAATGGAGTACCCTAAAAAGGTCCTCACAGAAGCTGCCATTGGAGGTAAAGGTTTCTTCATCTACGGACCACCAGGAACAGGTAAAACCTTCCTCACCAGTAAAATGTCTGAATTATTACCCCCAATTATCATGCCCCGTTATGTGGAGTTCAGTGGTAACATCATCCAAATGTTCGACCCTGACTTCCACCGCATGCGACCAGAACAACCAGGAGACGCTCGTTGGGTAAAAATATTCGCACCATTCGTATTCACAGGCTCCGAACTAAGCACAGAGAAAATGGAAACTCTCTATAATCCTAACAAGGGAGTTTATGAAACTTCACCACTTATAAAAGCCAATGGGGGAGTTTTACTCCTGGACGACCTGGGAAGGCAGAAAGAAGATCCTAACGTGCTCCTTAACAGGATGATCGTTCCCCTGGAAAACAAGAAAGATGTGATCTATATTAAGGGGGCACCGGTAATTGTGCACACCCATTTCATACCTGCACTTTCCACCAACCTGGAGATCACCATCGTTGATGAAGCCCACCTGCGCCGGGCACCTTTACATGTCTACCTGGAAGTGCCCAGTTCCGATGAGATTGTAGAAGTTTTCAAGCGTAATCTGGATATGTTAAAGGAAGACTATGGTAATGATGTCTTGGAAAGATTTCGAAGAGTTTACATTCCCCAGTTAGAGGGTGGGGAAAGTTTAAAACCCACATTTGCCCATGCACGTGACATTGCCCAGATAGCCCAGGCCATACGCATCCGCAGGGGTGAAGATAAAATGACTGTGGAAATACTGGAGGAAGCACTGGACCAACATATCCTGGTGTCCATGCAACGCAGGTACACTCCTGAACTCTTTGACCGTATCATCAGTCAGGGAAGCAAACCACACCAGTAACATCTTCATAAACTACACCCGTAATATCTTCATAAATCACCAGTAACATCTTTACAAACCACACCAATAATATCTTCATTTATCTGCACAAAAAATAGGCCTGTTCATCCTGATAACAATCCATTAAAGATTAAAGGGTTCTTTAAAATGGTTTTAGTAACCATTATTCTCTTATAATGGTGGTGGGAAAATCTTTTTATGCCCCTCCTAACAATATAAAAGAGGTTAAAATCACGAGAGGAAGATCACGATGACATGTAACATATTAGTAGGTGGAAGCTGGGGAGATGAAGGTAAAGGTAAATGTATTACTTACCTCTGCAACCAGGACAAACCGGATATCATTGCCAGGGCAGGGGTAGGACCCAACGCCGGGCATTCGGTGGAGTTTAACGGTGAAAAATATGGATTAAGGATGATACCATCCGGATTTGTTCACACCGATGCACGACTACTTATCGGGGCAGGAGTGCTGGTGGACCCACAGGTATTCCACCATGAACTGGACTACCTGAACAAATACCAGGTGAAGGGACGTACCTTCGCCGACTTCCGCTGCGCCATAATCGAAGAAGAACACAAAGAACAGGACAAAGCCTCCGATCACTTATTCAAAAAGATTGGAAGCACAGGAACCGGATGCGGACCCGCCAACCGTGACCGGGCACTGAGAACAGTTAAACAGGCCATGGACATAGATTCCATGGAAGGATACACAGCTGATGTTCCATTAGAAGTTAACACTGCCCTGGATGAGGGTAAAGATGTTTTTATTGAAGGATCACAAGGTTTTGGATTATCACTTTATTATGGGACCTACCCTTACGTTACCAGTAAGGACACCACTGCATCTAGTGCAGCAGCAGATGTGGGAGTAGGACCCACCCGTATTGATGATGTTATTGTTGTTTTCAAATCCTATATTACCCGTGTAGGAGAAGGACCATTCCCCTCTGAGATCAGCCAGGAAAAAGCAGAAGAAATGGACATAGAAGAATACGGAACAGTAACCGGCCGCAGACGCAGAGTAGGACTCTTCGACATGGACATGGCCCGAGAATCATGTATGATCAACGGAGCCACCCAGATAGCACTTACCTGTGTGGACAGATTATATGACTCATGTGAACGTGTAACTGAATACTCTGGCCTATCCGGTGAGATTAAACGCTTCGTAGAAGAGATAGAAGATGCAACCAAGGTACCAGTAACCATCATCAGCACAGGCCCAGACCTTACAGATACCATAGATCTCAGGGAAGAACTCTTATAAAAAAATTTATTAATTTTTTTAATCCCCCCACCCTCTTTTTTTTATGATGGGAAATTATTTAAAAAACTAAACAGGGAATATTATTTACTTATTTTTACTATTAAATATTATTAGATCTTCTTCCAATCCAAATAGGGGATATTCTTTGCTTATTTTTACTATTAGATGTTGAGAGTTTTTAATTTCCTCGCCATGAAAAATTAGATATTTTTAATTCTCTTTAAATATAATATATTCAATAGATGTAATTCCAATTATACAGGTACTATCTGATGGGGTGGGATAATTGAGGATATATATCTTAAGCTCAGGTAAGTATGGTGGCCGAGTGGTGAACAACCTAGTTGAACATGGCATGGCCAGTAACATAGTGGGTATGGAAGATTACCCTGAAGATTTACCAGAATTTATTGACGATTTTTCAAAGTATATCCCCCAAAGATTATCCCCTGCTGATCTGATTCTTTCTGTGGGACTTTCTGGAGACATAAACATGATCGTACCAGAAGTAGCCCGGAAGACAGGTGCCAAATCTGCCATCATACCCATATATGGTCCAGAGCAGATGCCACCAGGCCTGCAGCAGGAAATCATTGAATCTGCCCCTGATGTTAGGATAGTTTTTCCCAAACCTTTCTGTTCATTGGAACCAGTGGGTGATGCACCCATAGATGAGTTCGCCACCCATTTTGGTAAACCAGTACTGTTCATCAAGTCGGATCACTTCATTAAAAAGGTGGAAGTTTTAAGAGGTGCTCCCTGCGGATCCACAGATTACATTGCTAAAGGATTATGGAGCACACCAGAAGGGGAAGCTGAACTAACAGCCACCCATAAACTCAACAACTACCCCTGCAATGCCAGCACAGTCAAAGACCATATTGTGGGTGATACCAACATGCACCTGGCCAGTTACCAGATAAAAGAAGCAGTTAAAAGAGCATTGGGGTTTGCAGTCAAATCCGCAGTAGTGGATCCAGAAACATGTAATCCTTCCCAGTGCCAGGAAGAATGCATTAAACACTGTCCCCAGGTACTCATAGGACTGGACACCATAACCCTCCAAGAGGATGGCTTAAATTCCCATGAGAAAAAGGCGGGAATTGACCCTGCCACCTGTGGATACTGCGAAATATGTATAAAGGAGTGTCCATTGGATGCTATTGAAATAAAAACAGATAAATTTGAACTATAATAAAACGTACATATAAATTACAGGAATTAAGAAGATACTTCAAAGGTGAAATCATGGATGATAAAGAAAAAGTGATCAAAGCTTTTAAAGACTCTGAAGAACCATTAAACGCTACTAAAGTCAGTCAGATATCTGGTGTGGATAAAAAAGAAGTAGACAAAATAATGAAAGAACTCAAAAAGGATGAAACTATTGTTTCTCCCAAAAGATGCTACTGGGCCTTGAAGGAGTAAAAATAAACTTGATAATTTACTAAAATTTTATTTTAATATTTTACCTAATTTTTTTCAATACAAATTGAAACAACAAGAAATAGCTACGAAGATATCAACGAATTTATTAAGGACTTTAAATTAAGGAGTATTGGATAAGTGTTTTTTTAACTAAGCTTGTGTTTTATACTAAAAAAGGGCATGAGATGAGTATTATGAAGATCTACATAATAAGTTCAGGGAGTTATGGTAGTCGCATTGTTAACAGTCTGGCTGAGATGGGACTGGCCAGTAGCATGGTGGGTTTAGAGGAGTTACCTGATGACCTACCCGAGTTCATTGACGAATTTGAACAATATGTACCATCCCATATTCCCCAGGCAGATCTTATCCTGGCAGTGGGTCTTTATGGTGATATTAACATGGTGGTGCCCATCATTGCCCAGAAAAGTGGAGCTAAATCAGTTATCATACCCCTCCATGACCCGGCACAAGTACCACCTGGCCTGCAAAGGGAAATAGAGGAATCCGCCCCTGAAGTTAAAATAGTATTTCCCAAACCATTCTGTGCACTTCTACCTGTAGGTGATAAATATATTGATGAATTTGCAGAGAAGTTTGGGAAACCAGAACTTGAAATAGATTATAATGGATTAATCCGCAAGGTTAAAGTCTTAAGAACAGCTCCCTGTGGCAGTACCAATTACATAGCAGAAAACATTGAAGGATTACCAGTAGAGGAGGCAGAACTGGAGGCAGGAAACAAGTTACATAACTATCCCTGCAATGCCAGTATGACCACGGATCCAGTGGTGGGAGACACCATACTCCACCTGGCAGGATACCAGACCAAAGAGGCAGTTAAAAGGGCTCTGGGATTTGCCATGCGATCAGCAGTGGTGGATCCGGAAACCTGTGAAGCAGATGAATGTCAACATGAATGCATTAAACACTGCCCCCAGGTGCAGATCGGATGGGATACTGTTAAGTTAAATGATAAAGAACAGGCAGTTATTGACCCGGCCAGTTGTGGCTGTTGTGAGATCTGTATCAAGGAATGTCCCTATGGATCCATAGAAATGGAAGAAAAGAAATTCCCTATAGAATAAAAAAAGGAATTTATCCATATAATAAAGAAAATAGTAATTTCTCTATACTTATAAATGGAAAATAAATATTAATGGAGTGTTCATGATTATGCAGGGTAAAGTAGTTTTCATTGGAGCAGGACCCGGAGACCCGGAACTATTAACCATCAAAGCTTCTAAGGTGATCCAGGAGGCAGATGTGATTATCTATGCCGGATCCCTGGTGAACCCCGAGGTTTTAGAGTATGCTAAGTCAGATGCTGTGATCTATAACAGTGCCGAGCTTAATCTGGATGAGATGGTGGATATTATGGAAAAATCAGTCCAGGAAGGAGGGCTGGTTGCCAGGGTGCATACTGGAGACCCGGCTATCTATGGTGCCATAGCAGAACAGATCGAGCAGTTGAAGGAGAAAAATATCAGTTATGAGATCATACCTGGTGTGAGTTCACTTTTTGCCACTGCTGCAGCTTTGGAGGCGGAGTTAACTTTACCTGAGGTTTCACAGACAGTTATCATCACCCGTCCTTCTGGTCGCACTCCTAAACCTGATCGTGAAGCTATTTTCCGTCTGGCAGAGCATCAGGCCACCATGTGTATATTTCTGGGAGTGCATATGATTGGTAAAGTGGTTACTGAACTTTTAACCTTTTATGATCCAGAAACTCCGGTGGCAGTGGTGCAGAAGGCCAGCTGGAAGGATCAAAAAATAGTCCGGGGCACATTAAATAATATAGCTGATGAAGTTCAGGAGGCCGGTATTCAGAAAACTGCAATTATTGTGGTGGGAGACGTCCTTGGTACATCTCAGGTGGTTCCCTCCAAGTTATATGATGCCCACTTCTCACATGAATACAGGAAGGGTGAAGGAGAATAGTATATCCTGATCCATTTCTTATTTTAATTGAAGCGTATTTTAAAATTAGTATGGTGATTATTTTTTAACAATATTATTTTTAGGTGGAAAAAGTTCTCTTAGAATTTTTATTGAATCTTATTTTTTTGATAATTAATTTTGATAATAAAAATTAGAATAAAAATTAAAAGATAGGATTTAATTTATTTTCCCATAGTTCTCCAGATCATACGGGAGACACTGTGCAGGATGAGTCCAGTGAATGCCATAAATGAGCCGAAGATGGTTATCAGGGCGGCTAGTGCAGTGGGCAGTAAAGTGGTCATAGTACCTCCTAAATACTGGCCAAAGAATAACAGGCCCAGTAATACACCGATGATAATCATGACTGTCCCGGGGAGGGTGAAATAATATAATGGTCGGTTGAATTCCATATCCTGCAGGAGGCGCACCAGTACGCTCAGACCATGCCTTACTGGATTCATTTTATGATGGTTTTCATCCCCATAAGTTGTGTGAATTTCAACTTCCTTAATCCTTAAACCAGCATTAGCAGCTTCAATTAACATTTCGCTTTCAATAGTGTAATTTTTACTATGGAAATGGAAGACAGGTAAAGTATGACCTGCAAAAGCACGGAAACCACTTTGACTATCAGTAATATCTAGATCTCCACTACTTATGTTAGTAGCAATGTCTAACACATTTTGCCCCACCCTACGGTAACCTGGAGTTTCTTTGCCATTACCATTCAAATATCGGCTACCATTAACCACATCAGCCTCACCTTTAAGGATAGGTTCTAAGAGTTTGGGTATGTCTTCAGGATGATGCTGGCCATCTGAGTCCAAAGTAACTATGATATCTGCGTCTCGGGCAGCATGAAATCCAGTTTTAAGAGCAACTCCTTTTCCCTGATTAGAAGGGTGCACTATCACTTGAGCCCCTGCTAACCTGGCAATGTCACTGGTTTGGTCTTCGCTACCGTCATCCACAACAATAACCCTTAAAGCATGCTGACGGGTTCCTAAAACTACACTGCCAATGGTTTTTTCCTCATTATAAGCAGGTATGACAGCCGTTACTTTAATTATTACTCCTCCTAATTAATATGAATATTGTACATTGTGATCAATATCTTTGTGTATTGATTATATTCTGTTGATTGTTATAATAGTTTTAGATTTCTAAGTGTTAATGAAGTCCAAACATGGCCAGGTTAACAAATGGCATCACCAGAAACAGCATGGAATTGGATATTCCGTGAGCCAGGGTGATTCCAAAGATGGATTTAGTTTTAATGAACATGTACCCATAGAACATAGCCACAGAGAACACAAATACCAGGTCAGAAAAATAGATCCAGCCAATGTGCATGGTAGTAAACACCAGAGAAGTGTAAAGAAGACCAAAACCAGTTCCAAGTACTTTCATGGAATTTTTTTGCAGGATCCCCCTGAAAACCAGTTCCTCAGCAAGTCCAGTGGAAAGTAACAGTATAATAAAAGCACCAAAAAGGAGTAGGGGTGTGAATTCTTCAATTAAGGGAGCTGGTCTCAGAATGAAAAACTCTATGATCCCGGTGATGAATCCTGTGGCAGCAATCAAGAGTTGAACTGGTAATTTACCTACAATTAATCCTACATCTGGTAGTGAAAGTTCCTGTCTGCGCATAATAACAATGGCTGCAGCAAAAAGGGGTATAGCAACTATGGGGAACCAGTACAATGGTTTGATCTGCATCATGGGTATGGAAAGGCCTATGATACGTATAATAGGAATGGCCATCATACTCTGAAGCAGGTTAGAAAAGTCTTCTGACTCCACCATGGCCGCATTCACCAGAAGAGCAAAGAGTATAATGGTATGGAGTGATAATCCCCAGATTTTATTGATATAGGTGGTTAATAACTCAGCGGCAATAAGAGCTAAAAGATAAACGATTAGGGTTATAACATAATTACCAGGTAAACCCAGTTCTAAACGTTTATTTCGCATTTCATGGATGAATTTCATGTTACTTGCTCCTCAGGGAGTGCTTTAATTCTTAACTTATCGATATAGGTTATGATATCCAAACATATGGTTATATTAACATATAATCCTAACTATTGGAGTAATGCCTGTCAGTCACGAATTAAAGATAGTACGATTTTTGGACAGTTTTTGCTTGGGATCTCTGGTTATTGGGATAATAAATAAAGTCACTGACTCCGAGAATACGGAAGTTTTCCTGTTTTAGGGTGTAATTACCTTCCCAATCAGTCATAGTTCCATCAATGGTAAAAGTACCATTAAATGTTTTCCCATCATTCTGGAAATAGGTTACACCAGTCCAGGCCGCACATGAAAGATTGATATAACCCTTGAAAGTAGTGTTAAACATGGCTCCCTTAACATCCTTGGTTAGGAGAGCGTAGAGGGTTCCAGGGGTGACTTTAATTTCTTCAATTCTTCCCACACCTGTAAGTCCATCTGCAGTGTAATCCAGGGGGCTTTCTGATTTCTCGGCACCACTAAGTTTTAAGAAAAGGTTGAAATCTCTTCCCTTTCCATCGATCTTATAATATCCACCCATTGATGAAGAATTGGGATCATCTGGATTGGTAGGTGGTATCCATACTTTGGAACTGTAGTTGTAGGTGATCTGGTCAAAAGCAAAGGCACTGAGAACTCCACTGGTTATTTCAAGCACAGCCAAAGTGCCAATACTGGCAAGTAGTATGATAGTTATGACTAGGATTTTCTGATTCATTTTAATCAAATCTCGGATAAAAATAAGTTAAAACAAAATAAAAAAAGGGGTGTATTGTATTTATACAATACTTGAGATTGCTTGGCACAGTTCAGGAACTCGACTGATAGTAATTGTAACGCTTCCATCAGCATTTACAACTATTAGTTCTTCTTCGTAAAGTGGTTCCTGATCAGATGTATCAATGGAGTGTATGTTTGCTAATTCTTCAGGTGTTGTTGCGATATAGGCAATGCTGTCAGTGATGTTAGTGGGTAATGTGTTGATGGTTAATGGATTGAAAGTTACTGGGGTTTGTGGGTCGTTGGAAGTAGGGTACATGGTATTAGACCAGCCTTGGAATGCTATGTTAAGTGTTCCTTCACCACCGCCAGTGGTGTTGAAAAGACCTTTCCAGGATTGCACACGGATAGTAGTTCCTGCGGGTAAGGGTTCATCTCCGTAGCCCAGTGCATTTGATAAATCAAGGGTTAAGTTTCCGTTGGGTTGTATAAATGTGTCTGCCCATAGGGTCATGTTGCTCCCGTTTTTATTGGTGGCATTGGCCACTAATTCCACATGAGCCCAGGTGGTACCGTTGTTGTAAATAGCCAGTTTAGTGCTCTTTTCGTTTATGGTATTGGTATTAGTGTTAGTATTGGTGTTGTCGGAACATCCGGATATAGCCACAACCACTAAAACTACTGCCAGAACAGCTAATAATCCTAAATTTTTCCTCATTTCAACCACTCCTTAGAGTATGGTAACAACTTTGTAGGCTACTACTGCAGTAAATACAAACAGTAATGGCAGTATAGCCACATTGGAGCTGTTTATAAAATTATTAATTTTACTATTTTTGTGGGCCTCTGAACTTAAGATTTCCTTCAGGGCCAAAAACGCTATAAGAGCCACCACTGCAATTAAACTGTAGCCCATAATATCTGCCGAAGTCACCGCAGTAGTGGTGACTGCAGATGTGGCTGCAGTAGTGGTGGTAGTAGTCGTGGCTGTGGTTACAGTTGATATCATATTAACTCCTTCTTTTCCACATAATATATATTATTTTCTTTTCAGGCAATATGAGGATCCAATCACAATTACGGTGATGGAGTACATAAGTGGTTACACAACATAAATTGTGTGTTCCTAGTGAACTTATTTTATCTTTTTACTACTAAATAAGTTTTACTAATTATTCTCCAAGTCTCTTTTTGGTGAATACTATCAAATTTAAAACGATTTAAGTGTTTTTATATGGAATACTATCTTAATTGCAATAAAGCCCACTACCATTCATTTTTGGAACAAAATGGATCTATAGTGTTGTTGGTTACTTCCACACTTATTCTGGTTATTATGGGCATAATAAGTAAGTAGTATCATGTTATGTAAAAAAGATAATAAATAAGGGAGTTAGTTAAACTCCTCACATTTTTGATTATGGGTTGTGTGGCTTTATTCTATTGTATATTCAGCCACAAATGCAAAGATCGGTACACATTTTCCTGATCAGGTAGCTTGTAAAGTAGAAACTCCAGTTTTTTCTCTCCTGAATCTCCGGCAATGAAACTGAAGGGAATTTCGACTGTCTGACCATTTGTTAGGGTGATGGTGTCATTTTTGAGTATGGTTTCATTAACTTTAACCACCAGTTGATAATCTTTGGTGGCATATTCATGGTTTACCACTCCAATAATCACACTACCATTCTGGCCACTGGTGAGGTTGGTGGGATAGTCACTGGCCTTACCCTCTGGTCCCAGTATGTAGAATTCAGTGAACTTTTCACCCTGATGGGGTGTTACGATAATGTAAACTGTGGCAGCAATGGCCAATATTAAAGCAATAATTAAAAAGATGGAAAGTGCTTTTTGCCATTTTGAACCTCCAAAAATTTCGCGATCAGGTTTTTCATCATCTTTAATTGGTTCAACTGGAGTTTTAAAGGTTTTGGCTTGATCTTTTTCTTCTTTAGCAACAGGTCTTGCCAGGGGCACCTTTTCTTGCATTGGTTCAACTTTTTCTTTAGGAATTTCTCTTTCAGTACCAGATTCCTTGTCAGGAATAATTTTTTCTTTAGTTTCTTTATCTTCACCGGAGACTTTTTCTTCAGTTACTCTCTCTTCGGGAGCAACTTCCTCTTCCGGAAGATATTCCTTTTTACGGGTGCTAGTCCATTTACGCAGAAACGCACCTGCAACCAGTATAAGAGATGCTATAAACATTATCCTTACCAAGTACTGAGGAACAGTTGGCAAAATCTGCATCATGCATGCAAGGAAAGATAGGGTAAAGAGGATGCCTGCAACAATAACACTAACTATTATCAAATTCTTTGCACTAACCTTGGATTTGTCTGGAAAGATAATGGTTATACTTGCATAACCCAAGATAAAGAGGAGCACTATGAAAAATGTGATGGAAGTAGTAGATGTTTCCAGAGGATTGAAATACAAGAAGAGGAGGGAAATTCCACTTAAAAAGAGGATGAAAACTAGATCCCAGTACTTGAATCTGGATTTTGGTACTTGTTCTTCACGTGGCCAGACAGGTTTATCCATTTCTCTTTCATATTCTGTGCGGACTGGTTCGGTTTTAACAGGTTCCTTTACCCTAAGAGGGGAAGTTTCTGAGGTTTTATCTGGATAGTCTTCATCCATATACTTATCTTTAATTCTTTCATACTGGAGAGGTTTTTCTTCCTTTAAATCCCTGTATTTATCTGGTATTTCATCTTCAGATATTATTTCTTTAGGAAATTTTTCTTCTGATTTTTTCACGTCTTTTTTTTCCTCAATTTCCTCGGAATATTCTTCTATTTCTTCAGGAGATTCTTCTGGTACCTCTTCATAATATTCGTCAGGGTAAGGTTCTTCTCCATATTCATATTCCGTGAATTCTGCTTTTTCTACTCGTCCTTCCATATCCCGTACCCTCTGGATGGATTCTTCCAGGGTGAGCTGACCGTCCCTCTCTGCAACTTCCTCTTTTGGTTCTCTTCTACGAATCATGGCCACTAATGAAAATATGATGGCCAGAATGAGGAGTATTTTAGTGAGGTTGGGGGTTAAGTATCCCAGTTTAAGATATGTGAAGATTATGGGTAAAAACAGGATGAAAAAGAGTCCCAAAACGAAACCCATTCCTGCACGTAGGCTCCAGCCGATTCTCTCATCTGTGGGCCAAATGGCCGTTATGATAGCGTAACCTGGCCCTAATAATATAACAACATACTGAATGAATGTGAAAGTAGAACCTTTAATTAACTGAAGCCAATTCAGGGTGAGAACTGCCAGACTCATGAGGATAACCAGTAAAAGGTCTTTTTGTGATGAGAGTCTCATAAACAGTTGTTAGGATGAAGATGTATAAAATACTTAGCAAAAATTCACAATATCAACAGTAATCCATTAAGATCTGATGATAATGAGAAATATTTGTATAAATAAGAAAGATAGTTATCTAAAAAATATCTATCTAAAAATAACTAAATAATTTATTGTCCCGTTTATATCTTGGAGAAAATTTAATGTTCCATTATAAAGCATTTGGGCTGGAAATATCCTCAGAAGTAGAGCTTCCAGGGATGACTCCCGGTTCAGAAAATCCAGATGTTCAAATCATCCGGGGAGAAGTAAACCATTCACAAGTAATCCATGTAGATGTGGAAGGTTCCAATTATCTAGTTTCAGGTGAGGATGTTTATTTATGGTGGGATGATATTGGGAGGGTGAAGATCAGTGAGGGGAAACGAGTTACAGTGGACCCAATTGCAGATCTTGAAGGTTCTGATGAAATAAATGTAATTCCATTTATACTGGGGCCTGTGATGGCCCTTTTACTCCATCAGAGGGGATTTCTGGTATTGCATGGTAGTTCAATCAGGGTAAAAGAAAGGGCAGTTGCCTTTTTAGGATACAGGGGTAATGGTAAATCAACCACAGCCATCCACCTTTACCAGGATGGTTATCCCCTGGTGACTGATGATATACTGGCCATAAAGTTTAGGGAAGAGGGGTTACCAGTGGTATATCCAGGATATCCTCATGTACGTTTAAATGAAGATTCATATAATCAGGTTAAAACTAAAACTGATATATTAACCCCTATCCGCACTATTGCAGGGAAGATTTTCTGTGATGCTTCTCATGGGTTTTCTTCAGAACCAGTAGATCTGGAAAGGATCTACGTTATTGAAAAGGATGATAAGATGGGGATTTCCAATTTGAAGTCCCAGGATAATTTGCTTGATCTTGTCAGGCATTCAGTGGCCAACAGAATATTCCAATATAACACCCAGAAAGAGAATTTAATTCATTGTGCCCAACTTGTGAATAATGTTACTGTGAAAAAGTTAGAAGTTTCTCATTCCTTCAGAAAAATAAAGGAACTTGTGAAGATGATTGAAGAGGATCTGGAAAGTGAGGATTAGACATTTGTATACAACTTATTAAATATGGTATATGGCTCGTTTATTTAATATATTATCCTTCAAAGACCCATTTTTTCTTAACAATATGGCTTTATGGCAACATTTTTCTTGTTCCAAAATAAGAACAATTTTTAGAAAAAAACTGTAAAAAATGCTGTTAAAAACCTTTAATTTAGGCATAACTCTCCATTTTTTACTTAGTTTTGTTTTTAACATTATTTTAAAAGTCTATCTAATTTTTCAACTGTTTATGGTTAAAAAATCACTCTTTTTGTGCGTAACTTCACAGGCATTTGTGATTATTGTCACTAAAATGTTATTAAATTATAACCAGTTGTGAAGCCATGTTAATTAATAGAGAATGCATGTAATTTCAAAAGGTGGGAAAAATGAAAATGAATAAAAACCTGCAATTAAAACTCGCTTTTTGCATATTCTCCCTACTATTTGTATTTGCTTTCAGTGGAGCAGTTTCTGCAAGGGCAGTGGTTGAAGATGTAACCATAACCCCTCTAGTGGTTGAAACTGGTGAAACGTTTAATGGTTCCACTGCAATACAGGATGCAATTGATGACGAAGACACTATAGGTGGTTATCATATCCAGCTGGAACCAGTGTACTATCTGGAACAGATAACTGTAACTAAAGATTTAACCATTTCTGGTGTGACTAGTTATCCAACAGACACCAACATTGGATATGACACAGCAGACGGAGTTTTTATTATTCCTTCTGGTGTGAGTGTGGTTCTAGAAAACATGGCCATCTGGACCCGGGATGAAAATGCACCTACCATTACTAACACCGGTCAGTTAACCTTGATTAACTGTATGTTAAATGGAGTTTACTACGAATACAATATTTCTGGAACTGTGGAAACTATTGAAAGTTCACTTGAATATGAAGTGACAGACACTGATGTAATGTTAACAACTGGAGGCACTGCTGAGGTTGAGGGCACTGTTGAAGAACCTGTTACTGAAGAACCTGCTGTTGAAGAACCTGTTACTGAAGAACCTGTTACTGAAGAACCTGTTACTGAAGAACCTGTTACTGAAGAACCTGTTACTGAAGAACCTGTTACTGAAGAACCTGTTACTGAAGAACCTGTTACTGAAGAACCTGCTGTTGAAGAACCTGTTACTGAAGAACCTGTTACTGAAGAACCTGTTACTGAAGAACCTGTTACTGAAGAACCTGCTGTTGAAGAACCTGTTACTGAAGAACCTGCTGTTGAAGAACCTGTTACTGAAGAACCTGCTGTTGAAGAACCTGTTACTGAAGAACCTGTTACTGAAGAACCTGCTGTTGAAGAACCTGCTGTTGAAGAACCTGTTACTGAAGGTACAACTGGAACATCAGGAACTGAAACTAGTACTTCAACAGAGACCACAGACACAGAAGACCCAAGTGTACCATTAGCTTCACTAGCATCTGGAATGCTGATGGTAATGGGTGGAACAATGATATCTAGAAAAAAATAGGATTATTTTTTTATTTTTCCTCTTTTTATCTATTTTTAACTATTTTCTCTAATTTCACTCGGGGTTTATCTTTTTGTAAGGCTCTTGCTTTTTTTGAAATTATTTTTAGACTATTCTTTTTTCTTAAACTACTCTTCTTTCTTAATATTCCCTCATGAAAAAGACGACTATTCCATAATACCCTCAAAAAAATGAGTGTCCTCATAAAAATATATTTAGGATGGAAATGATATTTGATGGTTAGAAACTGATGAATTTATCTATATCAGTTTAGATGGTTCATGTAGGTTTAATTTATATTAATTATGGAGTTGGATTCGGGAGATTATAAAATGGAATTATCAGGTTCTACCAAGGTAGTTGTGAATAAAGATTATGTTTATTGTAAAGTGGAGGATGAAATGGTTCTTCTGGGAATGAAGGATGAGATTTATTATGGTTTGAACCCGGTAGGGGCTTTTATTTGGGAAGAGATAAAGGAACCTAAAACCATTAACGAAGTCAGGGATGCTATTTTAGCAGAGTATGATGTAGAAAAGGATGAATGTGAACAGGATTTATTAGGATTACTACAAGAACTTGCTGGAAAAGGCCTTATTGATGTTGAAGATGATGAATGATATTGTCACTAATTTTTTCAACAGGTTTAGAGAATATAGTGGATTAAACTTTAGGTTTTGGATTGTATTTTTCTTTAAAATTCCTTTTATTTTATATAATTAGGATTAGATCAAGGATTTAGTTGAGCGTATATGAGTGGAATAACCGGAATTTTTAGACGGGACGGGAAGGATGTTAACCCCGCTGACATCAAAAAGATGAATGAAAAGATAGCTCATAGAGGACCTGATGGATCTAGAACTTGGTGTGAGGGACCAGTGGCCTTTGGTCACCAGATGCTACACACAACACCTGAATCCCTACAGGAAACACTTCCCTTTGAAGATAAAGAATCAGGATTGGTTATCACAGCTGATGCACGGATAGATAACAGGAAAGAACTTGCACCCAAATTAGGGATAGAAGACCAGGAACATGTTTCAGACAGTTATTTTATTCTAAAGGCCTATGAGAAGTGGGGGGAGAAGTGTCCTAAGGAGCTTTTAGGGGATTTTGCTTTTGCTATTTGGGATAAAAATAAGGAAATTTTGTTCTGTGCTCGGGATCATATGGGGGTTAAGCCTTTTTATTATTATTTGTCTGAGGATGTCTTTATTTTTGGCACCGAGATTAAATCTCTCTTAACAGTTCATGATGTACCTCATAAATTAAATGAGCTAAAAATAGCTTATTATCTAATGAAAGTTTTAACAGATAAAAAATTCACGTTTTACAAAGATATCCTTTGTCTTTCAGCTAGCTTTCTGTTTGTAGTAACTCAAAATGATAATTATCTGAAAAAATATTGGGAAATTGATCTAAACTTTAAAATAAGAATGGATTCGGATAAGGATTACATTAATACTTTTCATGATTTATTTAAAGAAGCTGTTAGATGTCGTTTGAGAAGTTCATTTCCATTGGGATTTGATCTGAGTGGTGGTTTAGATTCTTCTTCAGTTGTTTGCATGGCTAATCATATTTTAAATAAAGATTCATGTAATATCTATCATATTAACACTTTTTCAATGATTTTCAATGATTTTCCACAAGTTGATGAAAGTTATTATATTGAAAAAGTCACGAATAATCCTGAAATTGTTTCGCACATGATTTTAAGTGATAATGTTAGCCCTTTAAACAATATTAATACTATTTTATGGCATCAAGAACAACCTTTTAACACTCCTAATATGGCAATGCTTTGGAATATGTACCAAAATATGGAAAAAAATGATGTGAGGGTTTGTTTAGTGGGTGAAGGTGGCGATCAAACTATTTCACATGGCAAAAAATATTTAGAAGAATTAGCTGTTACATTCCATTGGAAAAAACTACTAGGAGAACTAAGTGCTTTTTCCAAACGTGTTAATAAAAATATTTTTAATTTGTTTGTTAAACAAGTTGTTTTTCCATTAATTCCATTTAGCACGAAAAATTTTACAAACATTTTTTCAAACCATCTAAGGGGCAATAATTCAGATAATAGCCATATTTTAAATCAAGATCTTTACAGAAGATTAGAAGAAGATTCTTGGTGGAAAACATTCAATATTAATAGTTCCAAAAATTTTAAAAATGCAAGAAATGCTCATTATTTTGATATTTTTTCATTTTCAAATCAGAGTACTTTAGAAATGATAGATAAAACTGTTTCTGCATTTTGTATTGAACCTAGATATCCTTTTTTTGATAAGCGATTAGTTGAATTTTGCTATGGAATACCGACTGAAATGAAATTTCGCCATGGTTGGAATCGTTATATACAAAGGGTTGCCATGAATGATATTTTACCTAAAGAAATACAATGGCGCTCTTTAAAAAACTTTTTTACAGAAGTATACGAAAAAAATCTTTTATTATATGAAAAAAATTGTTTAAGACAGATTTTTTCCCAGAAAAATCTTTTAATAAAACCTTATGTAAACGTACATAAAATTCGAGATTCATATAAAAAATATGAAAAAGGAGAAGGAACCATCTTTTCAAATCGAGACATTTGGCTGGTAACTTTACTTGATTTATGGTTACAAAATGATAAACGTGATTAACTATCTTTAAATAGATGTGTAGGTAAAACCATCATCGTAAACATCACCTTTTTTGGTAATAACCTTGATATCGCCATGTTTTTTTAGTACTGGTTTCTTATATTCTCTTTTATCATTCATATTAATCATACTTTTACTTTTTAAATTTTTCTATTAGTCTAATAACATTTATATTTAATCAAAAGAGCAAAAAGGAGGATTTATTTCATCCTCTATTTTTACAGGATAGTGTAGTATGTTGTTTGTGCGTCGTTGTCGTAGTTTGAGTCTTTTTCTATTCTGGCTGTTCTTATAGCTGTGTTGATTATGGTTCCGCTGGTTGCTGTGATTTCTGCGGTTATGTTGAGTATTCTTGTTCCTGTTAGGTAGTTAAATGTTCCTATGTTCCATATTCCTGTGTTGGGATTGTATGCTGTGTCGTTGTCGATCCAAGTGTTTCCACTGTCGTTTGAGATGGTGTGGCTTGTGTAAGTTACTCCTGAGGGTAGTAGGTCTGTTATTTGGACTCCTGTTGCGTTGCTTGGTCCATTGTTGGCTATGGTTATAGAGTAGGTTATGTATTGTTTGCCTTCTTGTGTGGTTGTTTGGTATGTTTGGTTTACTTGTATGTCTGCGCAGGGTTGTCCTATTATTCCGAATGTTTTGTTTTGGTCGTTTGTTGGGTTTATGTCAGTTTGGTCTACATGTGTTAGGCTTGCTATTGGGGTTAGGTTTGCTGTTTTGTTACCTACGGTTGTGACTTTTAGTGTTACATAGCAGTTTACTACTCCGTTTTTAGGCATGTATCCTATGATCCAGGTTAAGATTCCTTGATGGTTTATTTCGTCATATTCGTAAGTGACTGTTCCAACATTTGGTGAAGATCCGATATATTCAAATCCGTCTGGGATTATGAATTGTGATATTACGCCTGTTGCTTCGTCGTAATTGGCTGAATTTCTTAAGCCCCACATGAATATTGGTGTGTTTCCGACGACAAATGAGTCTTGGTACTTCCCTTGAGCAGTAAGGTAGTACCAACCTTGGTTTGACACAATAATATCAACTGCTGGTGTGTAAATTCCAGATATGTTATTATCTGGTGTTGGATCATATTCAGTTTGATTAATTTCTGTTACGTTGTTATATGTTGTTATTTGAGACACGCTATTCCCAGTTATATTCAGGGTTGCACTTGCAAGATAAGCTAAACTTGGAATGGTCCAAACGCCATCAGAATAGCTAGTTCCTGTAGACGGTGTGACAGTAACTCCTGTCAGTCCAGCAGGAATAATATCCCCAATATTTATGTTAGTAGCTGTGTCTGGTCCGTTGTTAGTGGCAGTAACAATGAAAGTCACCACGTCACTCAGGTAACTTCCAGTTTGTGATAATGTTACATCAGCCAGTTTGGTGTAAACTGGAATACTAGTACTGTTACCAGGTTCTGGGTTGTATTCAGTCTGATAAATTTCTTCTGCATGGTTAGTTATGTTGGTTCCGGCCATGGCTGCTCCTGCCTGTCCAGCTATGGTTATGGTGGCGCTGGTGAATTTTTGCAGGAAAGCAATTGTCCAGATTCCAGTGTTATAATCGTAAGTTCCCACAGATGGAGTTACAGTAACATTTTCAAGTCCTGCAGGTACTATGTCACGGATTTGGATATTAGTTGCATCATCTGGGCCGCTGCAGTAAGCGTTAACAATGTAAGTTACATCATCACCAACATTCACAGTTACACTACCCGTGCTCTGCCCATTCACAGTCTGGGTAATGATAGGATCTGATAGTTTGGTGTAAACCACTGCACTAGTAGTGTTGGATAAGCTGTTGTACTGGCTCTGGGCAATCCTGGTAGCCGTGTTGGTGGTATTTAATCCTGCCATGGTTGTGGTGGCAGTTCCGGTTATGGTTAACGTGGCGCTGGCTCCATTGGCCAGTGAGGCTATGGTCCATATTCCATTGTTGGAGTTATAGTATTGGGCGCCATTGGAGGGGGTGATGGTAACATTGCTTAATCCTGCAGGGATAATGTCACTGATTAGGATACCAGTGGCAGTGTTAGGTCCATTATTGGTGGCAGTAACCACATAAGTTACTGTATCACCCACATTCACCGGTGTGGTGGAAGTTTGTGATAGGGCAACATTGGCTGTCACATCAAAGTTCACAATACTGATAGCCTGTAGAGTGTAAGGAACCATATCAGCCACAACCAAGTTCTGTTTAGGGTTCAAGTAATCATCATATAGTAAAGTTCCGTATTCCTGTAGCTGTACCCATGTAAGTACAGTGGCACTAGTATTGTAATTGTATCTGCTGTATAAGGTTACAGTTGCCTGTCCATAGCTGTTAGTGGTGGCTGTAGTGGTAGTTACACTTGAATAAGATGAAAATGAACCACTACTGGTGGAAAAGTTCACAGTAACCCCACTCATAGGGTTACCATCCTGATCCGTTACAGTGGTAGTTAGGCTGGTGCTTCCACCATTGGGTATTCTAACAGTTTCAGGGTCTATTGATATCTGGGAGGGGTAACTTATGGATTCCGCATCATCTATAATCTCCCAGGCCCGGTTATAAACAGTATAATCATAATTCCACCAGCCTTCCATAACTCCATCATAGGGGGCTCTTAAACCAGAGATGTATCTGGGACTGTAAGTCATGAACTGGTAATATCCAGGGTGTTCTGAGTTGTTTCCGGGGTAAACACCGTATGGTGCTGAGGTGTAGTACCAGATGGCACACTGGATGGCTGCAGCTTCATTATTCGAAAGGTAGTTAGTTACATAGTTGGTGAGTATGTAGTTAACTTTACCCCAGTCAACCCCTTCAGGTAGATCTCCTGCAGTTCCAGGTAGAGGACCGTTAACTAAGAGAGTGTTACCAGAGGAAATGGGAGTGTAGATATCAATACAAAACGCAGTATAGGTTGTACCGCCATCTGCAGGAATTCTTACTCTCATAACTCCTGCTGGCCCATAATCACCATAATATTTCATATAAACTAATTTATAATTTCCCAAACCAAGATATTCTGCTTCGATGGGGGTTAGGAGGAAATTAGCAGTACCATATGCCATATTATCAGTCAAGTTTAAGGTCACAGGCACACTGCTATTGGTGACAGAATCACATCCAATGTAGCTGGCTGTTAATTTAAAAATAGTATCGGTGCTGAAAAAGCTGATGGAATAATATCCATTTTCATCGGTAGTTGCCATGCCCAGAATCCGGTCACTGGTTGAGCTTACAGTGACTGTGGCATTGGGCAGTGCTCTTGTACGGCCATATTCCTCAATGGTTACTGTACCATTGATTACAGGATCGCATCCACCAGTTGTGGTTACATTTTCTGTGATGTTTTCTTCAGTTATGTCTTTTTTCTTTTCTTTGTCGCTTACGGCTGCTACAGTACCACAAAGAGTTAGAACTAATAAAATAGCCAAGATAAACATTAATACTTGTTTTTTAATCCTAATTTTTTATTCCCCCATCAAATTTAAACTTTGAAATTAATTTTTGAGGTTATATTTTTCATCTTGAACCAACTTGTTGTTTGGCGTGAGCAATATAATCTCGTGATAATAATATTCGTTGACTTTTCTTATGTGATTATGCATATATAAAGGTTCCTAAAACAACCTATATGTATGTGAATTTCAGCACAAGCTCGTTTATAAATAGGTGACCAAATTCACAAAAACATGAAAAATAATTGGTTGACAATATATGTTTTCAAGGTGAATATTTTGATAATAAAAAATTTGTGACCATCACTTATAAAATTTGGTTTTTAATATATAACTATGTGAAAAATGTCACAAAAACTTGGATAGTATTAGATATTTTTGGGGTTGAACTGATTTTTAAAAAGAAGTTTGTGAATATTGGCACAAAGAATATTTAGTAGGATACGATCAACTTCTTGGAATTATGCTTCTGATAAAAATATACAATAAGAAAATTACAGAACTCATTAAGGATATAAATAATGCAATCGGGGAAAACATGTCCATAATTTCAAGTTTCATAAAATTATCTTCAAAGGATAAAATATTAGCTATGGAATCTCTATTCTGGCTTATAATGATTAGGGTAATGCTTTGGATTTTTCCATTTAGTTATGTTCAAAAAAGAGTACAGAAAATTGCTGACTATATTTTTGTAGATGATTCAAACGTTCCCTTGCAGAGGATAAGCTTAATGATTTTAGCATCTTCTAAGTATGTGCCCAGGGCAAGCTGCCTGGTACAGGCATTGGCGGGATATTTATTATTCTCCAAATATGGTTATAACACTCTCATAAAAATAGGAGTTTCAAATGAAGATGGGGTTTTTGAAGCCCATGCCTGGGTGGAACATGATGAAAAGGTGGTTTTAGGTGAATCTGAAAAGAAATATAAAACTATAATGGATGTTGATGGTGGATAATGAAATATTTCAAAAATAGCTTACTGAAACAGTACACTCAAAACTTAACCGAGTTAATGCCTAGAAAGGTTGCCTTAGCTGTAACTTTAATGGTTCTTTTAAGTCTCACAGAAGCAGTTAGTCTGGTGATACTTGTTCCTCTCCTGGGATTGGTAGGTCTGGATGTGGGGCAGGGATCATTGGGTCAGATCGCAGGATACGTGTCGTCATTTTTCGCTCTTATGGGTTTAAAGCCAAGTCTAGCCATGGTGCTGGTAATTTATGTGGTGGTGATCAGTATCAGTGCCATTTTAACTAGATATCAATCCATTAAGACCTCTGAGATCCAGTACCAGTTTGCAGCCCATCTCAGAAAACGTCTCTACAATGCCATAACTAACTCTTCATGGTTATTTTTTTCACGTGTGAAATCATCTAACTTAACTCACGCCCTTACAAACGAAATTGACAGAATAAGCACGGGCACTGGTCAGTTTTTAACTCTTCTAGCAGGTATAATGATCTTAGTGGTTTACATTATTTTCGCACTTGAACTGGCCGGTATATTCACTGGTGTTATCTTTGCAGTCGGAGTGGCCATCCTCCTAATTCTCAGGAAAAGGGCAGGAAGATCACGTAGCAGTGGTGAAGAAATAACCACTACCACCCGGGATTTATATTATTCCATCATACAGCACTTAGATGGTATGAAAACCATAAAAAGCTTTGGAATGCAGGGAGAAAATATTAAAGTTTTCAGAAAGCAGGCTGATCAAGTTGCCTATAATTATTTGGATGCAATTCGGAGTTATGTGGATGTTAAACTTTTATTTGATGTGGGGACTGTGGTGGTTCTTGCGGTTATGGTGTTTCTCCTTGTTGAAACGATTAAGTTACCAACTGCTAGTCTATTTTTACTTATTTATCTATTTGTACGTATGATTCCTCAGTTTTCTACTATTCAAAGAGCTTACCAGTATTTTATCAATATGTTACCTGCATTTGGGACTGTTATGGATCTTGAAAAAGAGTGTCTGGAAAATAGTGAGGTCATAGATTTAGAAGATGAAGAGGGAGCTAAAAAAATAGAATTGAAAAAGGAAATCCTTTTGGAAAATGTCAAGTTTTCATATCTTGGTGAAGAGCATTTCATCATAAAAAATATGAATTTAAAGATCCTTGCAGGGAAGACGACGGCCATTGCCGGACCATCAGGGGCAGGTAAAAGTACAGTGGCAGATCTGGTAATGGGTCTTATAAAACCAGAAATGGGGAATGTGACAGTAGACGGAATTCCTATTTCAGATAAATCTCTTGCTTCTTGGAGGAGTGAAATTGGTTACGTTGCCCAGGAAACTTTTCTTTTCAATGAAACCATCCGATTCAACCTACAACTATCCTGCCCAGATGCAAGTGAAGAGGATATTAATGAGGCATTGAAACTAGCAGCTGCTTACAACTTTGTCAGTAAACTTCCTGAAGGATTGGATACTGTTATTGGTGATAGGGGTGTTCGTCTTTCAGGGGGAGAGAGACAACGTCTGGCACTAGCCAGAGCGCTCTTGAGAAAACCATCACTTCTCATTATGGATGAAGCTACAAGTAACCTGGATTCTGAGAATGAAAAGAAAATAATATGGGCTATTGATAACATTCATGGGGAAATAACTATCTTAATGGTAGCCCACAGAATTTCCACCATTAAAAACGCAGATTACATTTATCTAGTTGATAATGGGAAGATTTTGGAATTTGGAACTTGGAAGGAACTGTTGAAAAATCATAAAGGATGGTTCGGGGATGTTAATAAAAATCAAGGAGATAACAGGTAGAATATTAACCTAATTCTCCCTTGGCGTTTAATACTTCCACAGTGAAGTTAGTAATTTTTTTATCAGGATCATAAAAACGAGCATAAAAACGGGATGACCCCTTTGCAGGTAAATTTTTAGGATCAATATAAGGTGTGTCATTAAATGCGAATACGGTTCCGTTTGCATAATAGGTTGTGATCTTTATTTTGGGATCCAAAGCTTCAAATTGGTTATCATTATATAAGTATCCATAAACATAGTATTGTGATTCGTTGGTTTCGCTGCGGTTCCAAGTTGTATTGTTCGAAACTTTAATTGCATCAATGGAGATTTTTTTTTCTCCCCATGTATTATTTGTTGGATTGTCTTGGATACACCCTGAATTTCCAGTTATTATAATAAAAATTGAAATAATTATCATGATAATTGTTTTATTCATTTTGATCCCTTGGCATTATTAGTTATCAATTTAAAGTCAAGTATTGTTTAATAAATATGTCATAATTTATAGGTTTTATTAAACTAAAACGTTTATTTAACCATTTTGATTTCAAAACATAAATAATTACTAATAATCTTATTTAATACATTAAAAATACATGTAGTAAGATGATGACTATTATTAATTGATTAATAGTGATATGATGAATTTAAACAATAAAATTACTCCTGAACATGAAATTCTTATTTATTGTTCTCATTATCCTATGGATTGTGAAACTAAAACAAAAGTAAGATCAATTGTAAAAGGTGGGTTAAACTGGGATTATTTAATTCATATGGCTACTTTTCATAAAGTAAGATCTATTTTATACTTTCAATTACATCAAGTTTGCCAAGTAAAAATTCCAACTTATTTTTTAACAGACTTAAATGACTTTTATCATAAAAATGCTATTAGAAACCTTTTAATGTTTGGTGAACTTATGAAGATCCTGGAGATCCTGAATTCTAGAGAAATATATGCTGTTCCATATAAAGGACCTATATTGGCAAAGTCTATATATGATGGAAACATAACACTTCGGGAATTTAGTGATATTGACATTTTTGTCAATGAAAAAGATGTTCAAGAAGTAAAGGAGGTACTTCTTTCAAAGGGATATTACTGTTGTTTTAAAAAGATTCCTTTAGAACTTTATAATAAGTTTGAACGGGAATATACATTTATAAATAAGATTAATGATATTAAAATTGAGATTCAGTGGGATCTTTTTTGGAAATATTTCAATTTTCCAAATAGTATTAAAGATCCATTTGAAATAAAGGATTTTAGAATTATAAAAATTGAAGAATTGGATGTTCCGAATCCTTCAGCTAACGATATGTTTTTGATATTGTGCATACATTCTTCAGAACATTTATGGCGTAACTTATCATTATTAGCGGATTTAAATAGCTTTATTAACTCACATAAATTGGATTGGTCGTTTGTTCTCAAGAATGCATCAAAATTAGGTGTTAAACGTATATTGTTTATTAATATTTTGTTATTACACAATTTATATGGGTTTCAAGTTCCAGTTGTAATAGCGGATTGTTTAAAATTTGATAAATCATCTTTTAGTATCACTGAAATTTTTTTAACTAATTTGTTTTCACAAAATGAATTAAATTTTTTTTACAAGGTTTCTATCAGAATTAAACTCAGAGAAAATTTAAAATTAGGTTTAAAAGATATATTATTTGAACTATTCATACCTTCAGTAGACAATATAAACAGAATAAAATTGCCGATATTTTTGTATTATTTATACTACATATTACAACCATTTCAGTTTGCATATAAATTGCTTTTTAGAATTTGATTTGCAACTGTTTTTTGATCATTCTTTCAAAAAATTATGGATAGATTTAATATACACACTAAATTTAATTGATTACACAAATTTGATGAATGTCAAAAAAATGGAATACTAATCGTATTGTCAAAGGAGATTTAATTAAATATAAATTTTGTTGTATAATCTACTAATTAATTAAAAAAGAGCCAATAAGATGACAAAAAAACAGATTACGGTGGGAATTATTGGTAGTAGAGGAATTCCATCTAAATATGGGGGTTTTGAGACATTCACTGAGTATTTAAGCATTGCATTAGCAGAAAATAATTATTGTGTATTTGTAAGTTGTGAACGTTCTGAAGATCAAAATTTTTCTAATTACAAGGGTGTCAATCTTTTTTATTTTCCTTTAAAGCCTCCAAAATCTGGTTTTTTGAGAATAATTTATGAATTTTTGTATGATGCTTATTCCCTTTTTTGGACAAGTAAAAAAACAGATGTCATATTAATGCTGGGTTATAGTGCATCTTTTTTATTTTTTATTCCAAAAATAGGAGGTAAACGTTTAATTGTTAATCCTGATGGATTAGAATGGAAGCGTAGTAAATTTAGCAGATTTATTAAGTTCATGCTAAAGTTAAGCGAGAGAGTTATGGTTTTTTGGACAAATGAAATTGTTGCAGATTCACTTGGTATAAAGAATTATTTGGATTATAAATATGATCTTAATTGTTATTTTGTTCCTTATGGTGCTACAGAACATCCACTAATATATTGGGATATAAAACGTCTTCCTGAGAAGATAAATTTTATAAAACCTGATGATTATTGGTTAGTTGTTGCTCGTTTGGAACCAGAAAATAATATTATAATGATCATTAAGGGATATTTAAAGAGCAGTAGTAAGAAACCCCTGATTATTGTGGGTGATTTTTCTTCGGAAAATTATAGGTTAGAGGTGGAAAAACTTGTTAGTAACGATATAGAACAGAAAATATTATTTGTCGGGTCTGTTTACAATAAAAAATTGCTTTTAATGCTTCGTCAGCACTGTTTTGCTTATGTGCATGGTCATTCTGTAGGTGGCACTAACCCCTCTCTTTTGGAAGCAATGATTTCGAGAAATGCAATACTTGCACATAAAAATGAATTTAATCAAGAAGTTTGCGATCAATTTGCTTATTATTTCAAAGATTCAGATGATTTCAAAAATAAAGTCCAACTCATGGAGTCGAGATCTCTTTCTCATATAAAAACAGAGATATACAATAGGGCAAAAGAAAATTATTCATGGAAAGAGGTTTTTATTAAATATTTAAAAATAATAAGGATGTAAAATAATATGAGTGAATTACCATTGGTTTCAATTGTCATACCCACTTTAAATTCTGCTAAAACACTTGAAAAATGTTTAAATAGTGTTTTAAATCAAACTTATAATAAAATTGAGATCATTATTGTAGATGCAGGATCAGATGATAAAACGTTAATAATCGGCGAAAAATTTGGGGTCAGAATCATAAATGCAAATATCCGGAATATGGCTAAACAAACTAATATTGGAGCTCTTAATTCTGAAGGCACATATGTCTATAGATTAGATTCGGATATTGTTTTATCGCCAATGGTGGTGGAAGACTGTGTTAAAAAGTGCGAATTCAAAAATTGTGATGCGATAGCAACGTATTGGGGGCCTGATCCTTCTGTAAGTTTCTGGGCAAAAGTTAGAAAATTAGAAAAAGATTGTTATAAATATGATAAGGATAGAAATGTCGCTCGTTTTTATTTTAAACCAGTTTTCGACAAAATAGGGGGATACAATGAGGATATTGTCGCTGGTGAAGATTATGATGTTCAGAACAGATTAATATCCGAGAATTATCATATTTGTTTTGCTGAATTCGAAGGTATTCATTTGGGTGAACCTGAATCAATTATCCAGATTATTAAATCGAATTATAATTATGGAAAAACTGTTAAATCATTTTTCAAAAATCATAAATATCGTGGTGTTAAACAAATGGGACCAATTAGAATGCCCTTACTAAAGAATTGGAAAAAATTTGTTAAAAGTCCTCGATTGTCCTTTGGGTTCATTTTTTATTATTTTATAGTATACACTTCTACAACATTTGGAATTGTGCGGAGTATGATATGGGGGTTTTAATGATGAATATTTTAATGATAAATTATTCAGAGATAACTTCTCCTGGTGGAGTGCATACTACTATAAGAGAAATAGCAAAGCGCCTTTCAAAAAAAGGGCATAATATTACAGTAGTTCAAGGAAATCAATTGAATCTTCCTTCAAATGAGGTTTATGAAGGATTCAAAATCATCCGGGTTAAATCCCGATTCGCTGATTTTTTTTATGGTGTTAGTCCTGCGATTTATTTCTATCTAAAAAAGGATTATTATAACTTAAATCCAAATATAATTCATATTCATGGGTATCATACTCTTTTAACATTTGAAATTATTTCGTTAATCAAAAAATTAGATCCTGATATTCCAATAGTTTTTTCTCCTCATTTTGGCGTATTTAGTAGAAGCTCATTTGCAGGGAAATATCTTTGGAATTTTTATAATAAATTTATTGGAAAAAATATCATAAAAAAATCAGATATTATAATCACTGCTTCCGAATATGAATTTGGAAGTCTAGTTAAAACACTAAATGTTCCGGAAAATATGATAAAAACCATTCCTCATGGTGTAGGGTTTTATAAATTTAAAACACAAAGGAATGTTAAAGATATTATTAATTTATTATATGTCGGTAATTTGATTGAACTAAAAGGTGTTCAATTTATAATAAAAGCAATGAGCTTTTTAATAAATAATAAGGAAGTTAATATCAGTCTTACAGTTGTGGGTGAAGGGCCATATAAAAAAAATCTCAAGGAGTTAGCGAAGAGTTTAAATGTTAATGATTTCATTCGGTGGGAAGGAGTAATATCTCATTCGAATACAGAAGAATTATTAGAATATTATAATAAAGCAGATATTGTCTTGTTATTATCTAAATCTGAAAATTATGGTAT
Organism: Methanobacterium sp.; assembly: GCA_020854975.1. Taxonomy (GTDB): domain Archaea; phylum Methanobacteriota; class Methanobacteria; order Methanobacteriales; family Methanobacteriaceae; genus Methanobacterium; species Methanobacterium ferruginis. The sequence continues at coordinate 15,365 of JAHKLQ010000202.1, read as the reverse complement.
AGTTGTTGCAGAGTCTTTATCAACAGGAACTCCTGTGATTGTAACTAAAAGAACAGCATTAAAAGAATTTTTAGATGAAAATGGATGTTTTGGAGTTGATTACCCTCCTGATCCCGAAGAAATAGGAAATTTAATATTAAAAATTTTTCATAGCCAAATCACTATTGACAAGTTAAGTCCAAAAATAGGTACATGGGACGAAGTTTCAGAAGAGTATACAATGTTGTATAATAATTTAGTTTTTAAATAATTCAACTTACAGTTAGGTTGGTATGATGAATATTTTGTATATATCTGTTTTATGCGGCTTCACGGAACCTAAGAGTGGTGGTCAAAATAGAATTTATAATATAGCTAAACAACTTCTAAAGAATAAGAATAAAGTTGTTATATTGGAGCCAAGGATTTATTTTAATAAAGAAGATGTTAAAATAGCCAAAATTTATCTTTATGATGATCTAAAAATTTTGTCACGAGAAATTAATCTTTCTAAAGATTTTAATATGGATTTCATTTTAACTGTTAGGAAAATTATTAAAGAAAATAATATTGAAATGATCCATTTTTCGCACCCCAGTGGAGTGCTAGCTATCAAAATTTTAACTAAGTTAATGGGAATAACTATTCCTATCATTTATGATTCTCAAAATGTTGAATCAGATTTTGTTTCAGATGTTTTTAAAGATAGCAATAAATTTTCAATCATTGAAAAGAAGATTATTTTAATATATGTGTATTTGTTAGAAAGATTTACCATTAAACATATCGCAGATCATATAACTGCTGTTAGTAAAGATGATAAAAATAGGTTTATATCGAAATATAATGTTAATAACGAAAAAATATCTTTAATACCTTCTGGATCTAATATTAGACAACTACCGAGTGAATCAGAAAAGTATAAAATAAAAAAATTGTTTAACATAAACCCATCAGTTATTACAATTGTTTTTCACGGTTCTTTTTCTCATTTACCGAATCAAAAAGCCTTTGAATTAATAAAGAATGTCATAGCGCCTGAATTTAAAGATGATGATATATTATTTATTGTGGGCGGTTCTGGATTTCCAATATATTCAAAATCAAATGTTAAATCAATAGGTTTTATAGAAAATATGAATGATTTTCTAAAAATGTCAGATATAGCCATAGTTCCGATTACTCAGGGTGGAGGGACTAGAATTAAGATATTAGATTATTTGGGTGCGGGATTACCGCTTGTCACGACAAAAAAAGGTGTTGAAGGAATTGAAGTAAAACATTGTAGAGATGCGATAATCGTTGAGAATGTTGACACAAAGTTTATTAATTCCATTCGCTTTTTAATAGATAATGAAAAAAATCGGATGAAAATCGCTGAAAACGCACGTAATTTATCCAAAAAATATTATGACTGGGACATAATTGGAAAAAAATTAATGTATATGTATAAAAAATTCGATTCTCATGATAAATTTAATCCAAATGAATGACTGGAAAGTTGAGCGCCTGTTAAAATTAGTAATTTGCACTCAATTTATATTATTGCTTTTATTATCAATGGAGTTTTTAGGTTTTTCAATACCAATTATAAGAGAAATGTTATCTTTGTTTTATATTTTATATATTCCAGGAGTTTTAATTTTAAGAATTCTGAAAATACATAGACTTAATGAAATTGAAACGATATTATTTTCAGTTGGTTTAAGTATTGTATTTTTAATGTTTGTAGGTTTTCTAATAAATTATTTATTTAGATTTTTAAAAATAGAAACCACAGCTTTATCACTTTTTTTAACATTAAGTTTTTTCATCTTGATTCTGCTTTGGGGTGCATTTAAACGTAATAATGAATTTCAAGAAATCAAAAATTTGAAACTAGATAGTTTAACTTTAAAATGGATCATATTATTATCTATTTTGCCATTAATATCAATTTTGGGTACCTATTTAATGAATATAGCAAGTGTTAATATAATATTAATGTTATTATTAATTTTTCTTTCAATAATCCCTCTTTATATAACATTTGATAAAATACCCAAAATTCTTTATCCTTTATCTATTTTTGTAATAGCATTATCACTTCTTTATCATAATTCCCTGATCTCTTTTTACATAAATGGTTGGGACATTCATTTTGAGTATTATTATGCATCATTAGCCCTTAAAACTTCCTTTGTTGATTTTAACGTTGCTCAGAATTTAAATTCTATGCTCAGTGTTACTATTGTAGCACCGCTATTTTCAAAAATAACTTCTTTAAGTTTGGTTTGGGTATTTAAACTGATATACCCTTTGTTGTTTGCTTTAGTGCCTTTGGGAATTTATAGAATTGTAGAAATTCAAACTAATTCTAAGATAGCCTTTTTATCATCATTTTTCTTTATGTCTGTATACGTTTTTTTTGTTGAACTTCCAACGATGATTAGGCAGGAAATGGGTGAATTATTTTTTGTTTTGTTAATTTTAGTAATTTTAAGCAAAAAACCGTCGTTTAAAACGTCTTTCTTGTTGATAACTTTCTCTTTGGGATTAATTTTTTCGCATTATGCACTTTCTTACATCTTCATGGGATTTTTAGTAATAGTCTTAATATATCAAATTATAACCTCAAAAGATACCAAAAATCCAGTAAATACTATATTAGTTGCATTTTTTGCTTGTATGGCTGTGGCTTGGTCTATTTTCACATCATCTTCTGAATTATTTTATTCATTCGTCATGGTTGGTAAAACTATAGGATCTAATTTTTACTCAGATTTATTTAATGTTGAAACTGTACAAGGTTTGAGAATCGCTACCTTAAAAACGTCAACATCATATCTTCATCAAACATATAGATACATACAATTAATAGCACAATTTTTTATTTCATTAGGAATTTTAAAGTACATTTTAAGATGGGAAAAACTTAAATTTAACCGTATTTATGGTTTATTTAGCATAATGAGTTTTTCAATGTTATTACTAGCATTAACTGTTCCTTTTTTTGCAAGTGCTCTAAATACAACCCGGCTGTATCATATTGCTTTAATAGTATTGTCACCATTCTTTGTTACAGGGTTCATAGCCTTTTTGGACTTTTTTGGAAAAATAATAAATTTAAGAATAAAAATTAACATTGAAAAGAACTATTTAAAAATCGTATCTGGTTTTTTAATGGTATTCTTGTTGTTTAACACAGGATTTATATATCAAGTTGCGAATGATGATTCACAAACTATATCACTTAACTCTACTTTTGATTCACCCACATTGAATCAAAGAGAACTTATCTGTGTAGAATGGTTTGGAAATTACAAAGATTCTAAAAGAATATTTGCGGATAGGTATAAATCTTTAGTATTGTATGGTATTTTTAACGAAGATAGGCCTCGTACTTTTTCTGATAATAAAGATAAAAATCCTAAAGGAACTTATAGTTTCATTGGGTCTGCTAACATTGAAACTCAACAATATGTTATTATGCCCAGAATTCAACAGGTAAGATTGTCTGAATCTATTGATCTGAGCAATATAATAGCGGAACAAAACGAAATATACGATAATGGTGGAAGTCAAATTTATTATTATTGATAGTGGTAATATGGGTAAATACACAATTTATGATGAAGAGATAGTTGATTCTAAAATTCAATCTCAATTAAATGTCATTTTAGAACAATTATTGAAAAAAATACCTAATATTCAGTCAGTTGTTTTAGCTGGCGGATTTGGGCGTGGTGAGGGTAGTGTTATAATAAACGGGGATGATGTACAACCTTTGAAAGATTATGATATATTCGTTTTTCTTGACGATTTGCCCTCCAAAAAAATTATTAATTCACTCAATGAAAATATTTACAATGAATTAGGAATTAGAAATCCATCTAATGACGACTTTAAATTTTCAGAATTTGTTGTAGATATTCAATTTAGAAATAGAAAATTCCTTGAATTTTTACCGGATATTGCTACGGTTGATTTGAAAAAAGCAAGTTATTTGTTATTTGGTGAATCAATAAATGAATCCATTCCGTGGAACGCAGATGATATTCCTGTTACCAGTGGGTTGAGATTATTGTTTGAAAAAATGACTGGATTGATTGGTCATTTTTCCATGGAATACATAACGAGTGGATTTGATGATAAAAAAAGGAATTTCATTATATATGAATGTTACAAAACTTATGTTGAAATTGCCACATCTTTGTGTATTTTAATGGGTTGTTATGAATCATCATATAAGAAAAGAGCTGAAATTTTTTCAAAAAATTTCAAAGAAAAATTACCTGATCTCCACTGCAAATTACCTGAATTACCAGACTTAGTTATTGAAGCCACAAATTTTAAGTTGAAACCTAAGTTTGATAAATTCGATTATAACATGCTTGATTTTTGGGATAAGACTAGGAAAATATTATTAATAGTATTAAGTTATTATCTGGAAAATTACACTAAATTAGAATTGGATGAAATATCGGATTACGCAAGACCCGAACTCTTAAAAATTATTAGTGATAGGTATCATAGGCCCTATTTGAATAATTTTTTACATAGTAACTTGAAGATTAGAAATCAAAATGTTATTTCTATCATTAATCATTTTTCTAATTTATATTTAAATTATAGATATTATAAAGAACTTAAAAAAGAGTTTGGCATTATTTTTTTCCCACAAGTATGCAGTATCAAGTCTCCCATCATTAAAATATATTTGACTTCGCCTTTGATTTTATTTTCAATTAAAACTGATGGAACTATTGAAGAAAAAAATTTTCAGAAGGCGAGGGAAAAAATGGAAGAATTAATCCCTTATTTAGAAAATAAAAAATTATCGTGGAATAACCTACGTGATGCATATATTTTGTCATACAAACTGTATTACATGTAATTAGTGTTTACTGGATGATGGTATAATGAGTTCAAAAGAAGGATATCATAGAATTGTCATGATTTTGGTTGATGCTTTGCCTTATGATCTAGTTTCAAATGAAAATTGTCCATTTATGTATGAGTTAGCAACAAATAATGTTTTTTGTGGTGTGGAACCAATGTTTGCTTACAGGGGTATTGAGTCCACTATATTTACTGGTTGTGGATGTAACACTCACAAAATTTGGACAGAGTATTGTTTAGACCAAAAGCGAATGGATAAATCTAATTCTGGAAATAGATTTAATCTTAAAATATATTTAATAAAAATGATTCTTAGGACATCTGATTTTTTTCATTTTTATTTATTTAAAAGGTTTTTAAGGTATTTTTTGTATAGATTGTTTAAAATGAACGTTCCTTTTATGATAACTCCGGAGTTTGTAGAATTTTTTACAACTTCCCAAGCCAAAATTCTTAATTCTAATTCATTGCCCGTTCAAACACTTTTTGATATTTTAAGAAGAAAAAAACGGAGTATAACTTTTTTAGCACCGCCTCTAGTCAATAAAGATGAGTTAATTAATAAAATGGCAATAAAGGAAATTAATAATGATCCTGACTTTTTATTTATTAAGTTTGGAGAGTTAGATTACATTGGCCATGAGTACGGAATAAGTTCAAAAAAATCCCTTGAAACTCTAAAAAAAATAGATGATCATATTAAGACTATTTATTCTACATTAAGCGTTAATAACAAAGATTTTTCATTTATTGTCATTTCAGATCATGGCATGTGTGATGTTAATGAATACTATGATATTATCGGTCATTTGAAGCGATTAAAATCCAAGTTAATTAAGGATTACATTTTTTTTGTTGATTCTACTATGATCAGATTTTGGTTTTTTAATCCTATTGCCAAAGAAGAGATTTATAGTTCATTAAGGAACCTGAAAATTGGGCATTTCCTTACAAAAATGGAAAAACAAAAATTTAATATTAATAAAATCGGAAAAAAATATGGGGAAGAAATCTTTATTTTAAATGAGGGGATAACATTCTTTCCAGACTTTTTTAGAGATTTTCCAAAGCCGAAGGGGATGCATGGATATTCTAAAGAGTCAGTTAAACCTTTATTAATCATAAAATCATCTAAAAATATTAAAAAATGTAATAAAATCGAATTTATTGATGTTTTGCCGACAATTTTAGATTTAATGGGATTAAATATTCCTGAATTTTGTGAAGGAAAAAGTATAAAGGGTGAATAAATGAGTGTAACAGTCTTAGGTGAAGCATTCATTGATATAGTAATTCCTGTAAAAAACTTGGAATTGGGAAATACTTATCATAAGGAATTAAAAACTTACATTGGAGGAGCTTCGAATATTGCTCTTCAGATTTCTCGAATTGGTGTACCTACAAATTATATTTGTAAAATAGGAAAAGACCCATTTGGTGACTATCTGAAAAATGAATTGGTAGAAAAAAATTTAAACCCAGTAATATTCATGGATTTTGATCATCCCACAGGCATATGCACTTCTCTAGTTTCTGATAATGGTGAAAGAACTATGGTGGCAATGAGAGGTGCTAATGATAAGTTGTATAAAAAGGAGTTATATAAATATTCAAAATTATTTTTAAGTTCAAGAATAATATTTTTATCAGGATACACTTTTACGAGTTCAAATAATTTAGAATCATTAAATTTTATTGTAAATAACTTAAATAAAAAGTGTAAAATCATATTAAATCCAGGAGCTCCTAATATTATTTCTCCATATATAGTTAAATGGGCTCAAAATTATGTTGATATATTAATCATGAGTTTGGAAGAGGCCAAAATTATTTCTGGAAAAAATAAATTAGACGACATTCTTCTAGAATTGGAAAATATCGCTAAAACCAATATTATCACTTTAGGGAGTGAAGGTGCTATTGCAATTGAAAATGGAATCATTTTTCCCGTTAAAACAAAAAAATTGCGTTTGGTTGATTCAACAGGCGCGGGAGATTCATTTATTTCTGGATTTATTAAAAGCAGGATAGAAAAAAATGACCTTAAAGAGAATGTTAAAATGGGCAATTACATGGCTTTAAAATTTTTAAAGGAAAAAAATGAATTATCTTAGTATTTATAGAATAATCCTTCATATAATCCTCTTAGATGGGCTTTATAGGTTTTACTATTGTTTTTATATAAAATAAAAAAAGTTTTGTAAATTAAATGGATAGTTATAGTCCACAATATAAACACAATTAATGTCTGACTTGAAGCATACTTTCGCATGAATATAAACCAGTTTCTTGTAATATAATATTCTCTTCCTTCATTCGCTGAAGTAGAAGATATTTTGTGCCAAATGATTGATTTAGGATAATTAACAACTCTAAAACTGTTAATTTTGGCTTTAATACAATAATCAATTTCTTCAACATAAAGAAAATAGTCATTAGGCAAAAGACCTATTGCATCTATTAGATCTTTTCTAATAAGCATACAACACCCAGAAACATATTCTACGTCATTTAAAATTTTAAAATCCTTTTTAATAGCAAGATTTGTTCCTTTATACCAATTAACTTTTCCTCCAGTTGAAAATATTTGATTAGGTGTGTTATAATGATAAATTTTAGGGCCTATAATTCCTATTGATTTTTTATGTATCATTGGATAAATTAGTTTATTTAGGAAATCTTTATGCACAACTGTATCGTTATTTAAAACAAGAATAAAATCATACCCTAACTCTAAAGAAAATCTTAAACCCACATTATTTCCTTCAGCATATCCATAATTTTTATCATTTTTAATAATTACTAATTTATTATTAGACTCTGTATTACATATTGATAATTTTTCTTCATGGGATAAATGAAAACAATTCGAATATTCAAAAATTTTAATAGGTTTATTTTGGTTTTTATAATAGAAAAATTTTGAATTAACTTTTAGTTCACCACTACAATATTTTTTAATATTTAACAATGAATCATCATTAGAATTATTGTCTACTAAAATAACTGTATAATTTGCATAATTTATTTGATAAATTGATTCTAAACATTCCAAAGTATCTTCCCAACCATTCCAATTGAGTATTATTATAGATATATTAGGATACATTTAAGCCTCTATTTACCATCTTATAGTACAATTTTAATTGGTATGTTTTAAAATGAAGATAGCTTTATCTCCCATTGCTTTTTTATTTAGAGTTTTTGACAGATTTTTATATTGGTTTATATCTTTTTTTGTAAATATGCTGTTTTTTGGATTTATTAGATAGGATTTCTCCGACATAAGTGGTATGTTTCTTAAGTATTGTTCACTGCCCCAAAATTGAAAGTCAAATGAATCAAAAATTATTTTTTTAATTCTCAAATCTGTATTTTTAGTTAATATTTCGAAACTTTTAATTGTATGTATAAGAAGATGTCTTGGAGCATCAATCTGAACCCAGTTCTCACAATATTTATGCCAAATGTAGTCTGTTTTTATTGGCATACTTATTATAGCTGAACCATTTTTTTCCATTAATTCTGATGTTTTTTTTAGATTTTCTAACTGGTTTTTAGTATGTTCAAATGAAGACCTCCAAATCACTAAATCAAACTTATATTCACATTTAAACTCTTCTATAGTTCGGTTAAAAATTTTTAAACTATCTTTGATTATTTCTGTATCAAGAAATGGTTCAATTCCATAAAGGTGTTGAAATCCAATGTCCTTTAGTGAAAATAGTAGATTACCTATTCCACAACCAACATCAAGAAGTTTGGACTCTCTATTTATCCCAGTACTCCCTATTGATTTGTTGAATCTGTTAGGATAGTTATAATAAATTAATTTCCCAATGATACTATTATTTAGTATTGTGTATTTGTTTAATTCTTTAATAAAAAAATCTTTTATCGTGCTATTTCTTTGGGTTTTTTGTATTGAGTAATAGTCATGCGCAGGATAGTATTTGCCCAAATCAGGCGGTATATTAATTATTTGAAGACAACCACATTTGTCACATTCTAAATAGTCAAAAACGTCATGAAATCCGAACATCATCTCTTTGATTTTTAAAATACGGTTATTTTTTTCATTTCCGCATATTATACATTTAATATTAACACATCCTTTAATTTTCAAAATAGTTCAAATCACTAAATAAGTAAAATTTTCATTTTTAAGATGATATAATACAAGATGATATAATACTATATTCCTTAAGAATTAATACTCGTGATAATAACTCTGTGTTTGCTTCAATTATACACATTATTATTATATTTAATATAATTTTTGTAATATTGATTAATCGTTCGGTCTTGAAAAAATACTTCTCTTTTATTCCAGTAAAAATATTAATATTCCTTTTTATTAGTTCCTTAAGATTTATATAGATCTAACTCTTTATTTAGTTTGATGCGATTTATAATTGTTATATCTCATCCTTATATTGAAACATCAAACTATTATCTTGTTCATGAAGGATGGGGATGGGATTTAAGTGCCCAATTAGAAGTGTGCGATAATTTAGATGTTTTTGCACCTATTTCTAAATTAGATAGTAATTATTCATTTAAAATAGAAAAAGACCATGTAAAATTTCACCCACTTCCCTATTTTGATAATTATTACAAAAATAATGTATTTCAATTTTTGGGTGATCTTTATAGAATGGTTTTAATATCATTCATTTTATTAAGGGACATTAAAGAGGAGGATACATTGCAATCTAGTGGTGTTCCTTGGATACCCGTAGGCGTGATAGCTCAATTGATAGCCATCATGAAGGGTTGTAATGATAGGATATTTGTTCTTGATTCTGACTTAGTTAAAGATTTTGAATTAAAATATAAAAAATCAGATTCCAAACTAAGATTTTTTTTTAAATTTATTAGTTATATCTATTTCAATTTGTTTAAATTCATAATTGCTAAGTCAAAAATAACATTTACGGTAGGTGATGGAGTTTATGGGAGATACAAAAGTTATGGGAATGTTTTTAAGATTTATGGCTCTTGGATAAGAGAAAATGATATAATTACTTATGATGATTTAAATGTTAAAATAAATCAATTTATTGGAAGCAAAATCATAAGATTAACTTTTGCTTCAACTCTTAAAGATTCAAAAAACCCTAAATGTGTTGTAGAGGCTGCAAAATTTTTAAAAAATTTTAAAATTCCTTTTATATTAGATTTATATGGTAATGGTCCTCTGAAAGGAGAATTAATTAGAATGGTTAGAGATTATGACTTAGATCGTAATGTCAAGTTTAAAGGACATGTTGAATATGGAGATCATTTTTATCGAATTTTAAGACAGTATGATATGATTTTTATTCCAAATTTAAGTGGAGAACAGCCAAGGATAATTTTTGATGCTTTGGCAAATGGTGTTTTTATAGTTGGCTCAAATATAACCTCGTTCAACAAAATTTTGAATGATGAGAATAGTATATTATGTGATCCAGAAAATCCGATGGAATTTGCTATGGCTGTAAAGACTATATATGAAAATAAAGAAGATTTCCAAAAAGTTAGAAAGGGAATCAAAATAATAAAAGGAAATACAATTGAATCAATGCATGAAAAGAGGATACAAATAATTAGAAACCATTGAATTATGATAATTAATTAATATAAAATTCTTTTTGGTTTATCGTTATCGAAGTTCTCAATTATCCCGTCATAATACGCGTAAATTGAAGATTTAATTCTCTTAAATTTGTTATCATAATGCAATAATATTAACAAATTATAATGGAAAATATTTAATAACAATTTCGAGTAAAAATTTAGGATATTGGTGTTATACTTCTTTCCTAACCATGTCATATTTCTTAATGAATAGTAACGTAACCAAAAATTTTCAAAAGGCAAATCATATTTTTTCAACCTTTTATTTGTTCTTAACTTTTTGATATTTTCCGATGCTTCTTTATGTTTTATAATACTGTCTTTTATCAACAAGATTCTGCCATGAGTCCTCAGCCTAATACAATATTCTAAGTCGTCATAATAGATGAAAAATTCCTTTTTCGGAAAGCCTACTTTTTTTATAACATCATTATTAATGAGTATTCCAACAAATGACGCAAAATCTATTTCTGTCATTTCTTTATTGTAATAATTTTCTGGAAGTGGTATTGAAATAGAAGGAAGCACATCTTTAAATTCAAACAAACCCCTGTGTAATAGTTGTATTTCGTTATTTCTAGTTTTAACTACACTAGCTAAAGCCGAAATATTTTTTTCATGGAAGTAGTTTGTTAGACATTTAAGTGCGTTTTTTTGGGGTTCTGCATCATCATCCATCAACCAAATCCAATCATATCCAGTTTCATAAGCTCTTTTTAAACCTTCATAAAAACCTCCAGCACCCCCATAGTTTAACTTTAACCTTAAATAATGAATATTTATTTTTTTCTTCGAATTCAGATAAATATTATTATTTTTTTCACAATTTTCGGTGTTGTTCTCAAATATTTTTTCATTAATATATTTTTTTTCAAATAAAAGATTAGGTGTTCCATCGGTTGAATGATTATCGATGATAAATATTGCTTCAAGAGGTCTAGTCTGATTTTTTAATGATTCAAGACACTCTAACAATAACTTTTTCCTATTAAATGTGACTATTACAGCACAAATCTTTTTTTCGCTACTCACTTGAAATCTCCTCAAAAACTTTCAAAGCCCGATGAATAACTTCGTCCATGTTGTAATATTTATATTCTGCTAACCTTCCTAGTAAATATAAATTATCAATTGATTGAGCTTCATGCTCATATTCTTTATAAATTAAATTATATTCTTTTTTAGGTATGGGATAATATGGTATGTTCTGATTAATGCAGTATTTCTGCGGATATTCGATATTTATAACCGTTTTAGGATTTGATTGGCCAGTTAAGTGTTTGTATTCAGTAATTCTAGTAAAATCATGACTGTTTGGATAGTTAATTGTTCCTACATCCTGATAATACTCTTGATTATACTTCTTAAACTTAAATTTTAAAGAACGGTAGGGGAGATTTCCGAATTTGTAATTAAATAGTTCATCAATAGAGCCTGTGAAAATGAATTTTCCTTTAAAATGTTTCCCTGAAACATATATTTTTTTATCTTTTAACTTTATAAGTTCTTTAAAATCGGTGTTTAGTAATATATGGATTCTTGAATTCGAAAGTAATTTATGGAAAATAGAAATATAACCTTTTTTTGGCAAACCTTGGTATTTGTCTTGGAAGTATCTATTATCTTTTGATGTGATAATAGGAACTCTATTTGTAACTGAGGGATCAAGATCATTGGGATCTCTCCCCCATTGTTTTTTTGTATAATTTAAAAAAATTTTTTGGAAGACAACTTTTGATAAGAACTTCAAATATTTATCATTAGTTTTACTAAGTTCTAATATTGGGATTTTAGAGTTGTAACCATATGTTTTTATTAATTTATCTTCGATTAAATCGGCATTATCTGGAAGTATTTGGCGTAAAGTGTTTAAATTGAAGGGAATAGGTACTTTTTTACCATCAACATATCCTAAAACTTTATGTTCATAATGAGTCCATTCTGTAAAGTTACTTAAGTAATCCCAAACCTTTTTAAGATTTGTATGGAAAATATGTGGGCCATATTTATGTATCAGAATACCATCGTTATCATAAAAATCATAGCAATTACCCCCGATATGATCTCTTTTTTCTATGAGAAGGACTTTTTCGTCTAAAATATTTGATATTCTTTCTGCCATCACCGATCCTGCGAATCCCGCACCGACTATGATGTAATTGAACATTAATCCTCACCAAGTATTCTTACAGCTACTTGTTGATCATATAAAGAATAACCAATATATTCGAATTTAATATTATTCGAATTTACAAATTCTAAGAATGCTTTAGACTCTCCCATCTTCCATCCGGGATAATTAAAGAATTCATCAAAAACAATCACAGTATCTTTTTTAATTTTGTCACTTAAAACTTTAAATATTGTGGTTGTGGAAGAGTAGAGATCACAATCAACGTGTATAAAAGAGCATTTTTCATTATGTTTTGATACAAAGTTGGGCAGAGTATCTTCAAACATTCCTATTACAAGTTTGGTATTTTCATTTACTTCAGGTAAATTTTCCATTTTAAAAAACCCTTTTTCAAAGCCATCGCGCCAGTCTTCAGGTAAACCTTCAAAAGAATCAAATCCATAGATTATTTTATTTTTCACGATTGATGATATTAAATTCAGAGTTACTCCTTCATAAACCCCAAATTCCACGTATAATCCATTGTTATCAGATATATCAAGAGCATATTTGAGAAGGCTTATTTTATTTGGAAAAGATTTAGTTTTTAACATATTCTCTTCGATAAATATGGCTGTTTGTTTTAAAGCTCTACGTTGTAATTCTCTACCTATATTCCTTGAATCTCGTGTGTTATTAATGTCAATTATTTTTAGTATTTTTTTTATTATGTGGTTTAACATTTTTTCATCTCGTTAACTACGTTTTTAGAGAGTTTCCAGAATGATAGAGTTATCAAAGTTTCAACAATTAAAAATGACAATGCAGTTCCAATATCTTTAAAGTAATAAACCATTGGTATTAAAAGCAGTGGATAACAAAGTCCTACAACAAGCTGTATTTTAGAAACTTTATTTGAGTATCCAAATGCAATTAAGAATAAAACACCAAAAACTGTGCTTAAACCAATTATAAACGGTAGAAATGATAATATTTGCAGCAATGTTATTGAATGACTAAATTGATTTCCTGCTAGGATGCTAATGATAGTGCCAGCACCTAATAATAAGAAAATTGAGGCTATAAAAGTGAAAAAACCGATTAAAATAGCTATTTTTTTAATAAATTTAATTCCATCATCTTTTGATTTTGTAGCTAATGAGCTTATATAAGGGTATAATGATTGTGATATTGGATTTATCAATCCTAAAACCATTTTTACAATTTTTTCTGCTACAGAATAGTATCCAACAGTTGTTGTACTGGTAAAAAAGCCTAAAACAAACGTATTGGAAGTTGTATAAAAGCTTATGGCAACAAGAGATATAAAAACATGCCAACCATTCTTCATTTGGTGTATTATATCATATATTGATGGTCTACAAAATTTTACATTAAATTGTCTCCTCACAAGTTTTATAGAGTAAATCCCTATCATGATACTACCTATTGAATTTATTAAAGGCACATAAAGGTAATCTGAAGAATTCTTTACAAATATAAATATGGATACTGTGTATATTAGGCTGATACAAATATTAAGAATACTAATGTATCTCATTTTTTCCATACCCTGGAAAAACCAGGTGGGCAGTAACAAATTTCCAATAACTAGTCCAAAGGTAAATATATATAACAGCCATTCACTTCGAAACTTTTCGAAGCTGAAAACAAATAATGTAAGTGTGATTAAACTAATAACCATTAAAATGCTTTTCGTGGCCATTACTGAGCTATAAATCTTAGAAACTTTTTTGTGATCATTCCGGTGTATTGAAACTTCTCGAGTAGCGGATAAGTTAAAACCATAATCTGTTATAATTTGGAAGTAACTGATAAAAGCTATAGCAAAAGCCAGTGTTCCATATTTATCAGGTCCCAGTACTCTAGTTAAATATGGAAATGTAAATAAAGGAAGTAAATAATTAAAACCTTGGAGACTGAATAAAGATAGAATATTCTCTATTATTACTCTATATTCCTTTTTTCCTAAGATTTGTCGAATTTTTGTTTGAAGAGGCAAATCCATATAATAATTAATTAGGAAAACTCTATTTATATTTACTTCTCCATATAGATTTATTTAGAAATTCCATATTATAATTCATTAAATGCATTGAATTTTGGTATTATTAACTCTTTTTAGGATTAAACCTCTTTAAAACGTAAGCTAAAGTTAGAATATGCTTGTTTTCAAACCTTTACTCCCTTATGATATATTCTTTTTTATTATTACCCTTGCCAAATAATAGTTTCGGGTTTTAGGTTTTTCATGTTTCTGAAAGCTTTTGCAAAGCTGTTTTAGAGTTGTAACCTTGTGTTGTGATGAGCCCTGCTAATAATACAGTTAGTATGGTTGTTTTTTTAGCTGATTCTGGTGTGTGTATTTGTGTAATTTTTTTAAACCTAATCCTGATTTGCATAATTTGAAAAAATCTTCAATTTTTCCACGTATCGGTTTGTATTCTTTCCAATTTTTTAGTTTGTGGAATAATATTCGTTTTAATGCGTTGTATGTTTTTTTAACTTTGGTTTCGATCTTTTTATCCTTAAATACTCTTAAGGGATATGTTAATTTGTCGTCGAGTTTTCGTATGTTGAAATTGTCTTTGGGGAAAATTAAAGGAACGATTTTGTACTTGGAAATACCTATTTGATAGTTTTCATATTTGTAATATCCTTTATCGAATATTATCGCGTCTCCTTTTCGGATTATGCGTCTTTTCTTTAGGTTTTCCATTATTTCTGTGAAGATCTTGGTATCGTGTGG